>DLYY01000036.1:0-275 GCA_003447535.1 Bacteroidota bacterium
GTAAAAGCCCAAATGAACCATGGCCTTCTCACGGTCACCTTGCCTAAAATCAAGGTGAAAAAATCGGAGCGGAAAGAAATTCCAATTGCCGGCTAATACCGCATCTATTTTAGATTATTTGTTTCAAAAAAAAAGCCCATCCAATTGGATGGGCTTTTTTATGTGAGCATGATCCTTATTTCGAACCGCAACTCTTTTTAGTTCCTTTGCAGCATGCAGGCAAAGCCTCATAGCTTTCCGGATTAGCCGCCACCTCATTGGCGCTATAACCCGCG
>DLYY01000036.1:583-2544 GCA_003447535.1 Bacteroidota bacterium
CCTCATTGGCGCTATAACCCGCCATAGAAACAGCATTTTTGATATCAGTGGCAGAAATCTTCTTGTCCTTATACTCTACGGTCAAAGAACCATTTGTAAGGTCAACTGTTGCTGTCTTGATACCCGGCAATTCATTAACTGCCGCCTCAATACGAGTCTTACAACCACCACACACGGCAGAAGTCTTAAGAACTAGTGTTTCTGAACCTCCTGCAGCAAAAACCGTTACCGCAAGAAAAAGGGTGAATCCCAAAGAAAGAATGTTTTTCATTGTTTAAAATTTATGTAAAAATAGGAAATGTGCCGAAGGATTTTAATCAACTCTGGTTAATTCTTAGTAAAAAGTCTTGCAAGTTTGTCAGAAGGTCCGCCTGATAGAACGACTAAATATGTTCCCCTATCCAGAAATGAGATGTCCAGAGTCACTCCGCCACTGGTCAATTGGACAGGAAGGTTGTAAAGAATCCTTCCCTGTAAATCAAGTATCCTAATCTCAGTATCCTTTGATGTTATCCCTGAGAGCACCAGCTGAGAATAAGCTGGATTTGGATACAACGTTAAATCACCCTTATAATCATTGTTTAAAAGGCTTAAGATCTGGGAAGAATCGGTAATTATAGTGGAATACAAACTCAATCCTCCTCGACGATTTCCATAAAGTATATCCATAAAACCATCATTATTAATGTCATGAGCAAAAGGCGCCGCCTCTGCCCCAACATCAATTCCACCCCACTGATTTACATCTTGGGTAAAACTCCCCGAAAACAAGCTATCCGCATCCAACATATACGCAGTTGTCTTTCCTGAGCTACCTCCAACCAATAGTAAAACCTCTCCATTGCGCTCTATGAAATGGGGAGCTGCATTTCCTATAAGAAAGCCAGCCTCTGAAACACTGATACCACCAAAATTGCTATTTAAAGAATCGGACTGAAACGGAGAACTATCTAAGGGGTTTAAGTTGGGATAAAAATCAACTTGCCCTAAGTATTCTTTGCCAATCACTAGATCAAGATCACCATCTTCATCTACGTCATACAAGGTAGGATGTGCCGCATTCCCAACATCTATCCCACAATAAAACGTCGTGTCAAACACAAAACTTCCTGCTGCGTTGCGTTCAAAATGAATCAACCGCCCTTCGCTGTTACCCAAAAGCATATCATCAAGCCCGTCATTATCAATATCACCAAAACATGGGCGGTACCGGAAATAGCCCAGCAAAGAAAGTCCGAGCCAATCATCAGATTCCAGAGTAAATGCTGGATTTGTTGCATTTCCTGTGTTTCGATAATAGGCAATTTGACCGTTTGACTCATCACCAATAGCACGATAGATTGACGATCCTGACAAGAGTAAATCTAACAATCCATCTTCATCTACATCATAGAAAACCCCATAACTGTTGCTTCCTAAATCAAGCGTTGTTTCGGTTAGAAAATCCTGCCTGTCAAATCCAAAATTCGGCGTAATGCTTTCATCGAAGCGATATAGCCAAGCATTGTTCACATTGAAATATCTAGAGTTTCCATTAGGTGAAACTACAAGGTCCTCCTTACCATTCATGTCGACATCAATGGCATAGGCCGCAGGGAAAATCGGTATATCAACCGACAGGCTATTCGACGGAAACGTATAATCAACATTAATCATACTGTCCACTCCCCCACCAATGTTTTCCAAATAGGTCAGTCCACGGGATGAGATATCCCCTAGCACTAAGTCAAGATCACCATCACCGTCACCGTCAAAGGCCAACTCCGTAGACCCGGCATGCTTGGGTCCAGCGCGTTTGCCATCACAAGAAAAGGCCAACTGAATAGCATTGTCTGTTTCGCTTTCTTTGAAATCACCCCAACATGGATCTTCTTGTACAAAAAGCATACTATCTCCAGCATAACCAAGCTCAGCACTTAAATTTTTATAGAACGGCAAGGTCGTCCCAATGACTTCAAAGG
>DLYY01000030.1:0-1846 GCA_003447535.1 Bacteroidota bacterium
GACATGACTAGAGGCATATTGTAGCATCCCCTAATCTGAGTAATAAGAACCCGCTCCTTTCCTTTGAGGATAAAGTAACCACCTGGATCCATAGGACACTCACCGTGCTTAACACGATCATTACGAGTCATCTTACTAAGATAGCAATGAGAGCTACCTAGCATAATAGGAAGCTTGGCTATGGGTGCACGTCGTGTTATCTTTATATTAGGATCGCCTTCTATTGGCTGTGTAGTCTCAATGACATCAACATAGAGAGTCGTTTCATAATGAAGGTCCCTGCTACGACACTCAGCTGGATAGAGAGATCGTAGAGTACGGTCTTCCTCAGCTGTCTGTGGAGAGGGGAGGTAAGGATCTGTAAACTCAACAGTGTACGTGAAGTCTTCCCTTTCAATCTTTAGATTTGGCTCTTCACGTAAGATCCTTGTGATCCCTGAGTTGAGAAAACTGTTGTAAGACTCTTTTTGATGGGCAACAACACCATTTGTTGCGAAATGATCTTCGAGGATCTCCCAGCGTTTTTCGTAGTCCATATTCTAGTTAATAGTTGAATTGAAGCACTGATAATTCAATTATATACTAGTACGCTGAATGTTGTTTAATACGAAACTTGTCACCAGGCATGTTCCACTCCCGTTTCCACCGCTTCTCCTAGGAGATTCTCGGCGGCCTCCGTCTCTGCCGCTGTACCTTCCTCAGCACCTTCTGCAGCGAGATTCTCCATCTTGTTTGCTTTCTCCGTCGTGTCCGTTAAAGCCTCATCGAAATTATTGTCAGGCGGTTTGATTTCTTGTGCTGGCTCCTTGCTTTTAATTTCCGCATTTGTATCTAAGATTTCTTGTGCTGATTTATCTCCTCTACTTTCCGCATTATTGGCAGTATTCTTATAGTCTTTATATACATCACTTTTATCTATTTTAAAGTCTCCAAGAGCCTCGGAGTTTGCCTTCTGTTTACGTTCTATGGTTTCAATCAAGTTATTATCGACTTTTTGGCTAACACCGTCTACTTCTGCCCAACCTTTTCCTTTCTTCTTCATACCTAGATCCTTTGCTATTTCATCTATATTTTTCTGTGATTTTTCAAGTTGTTCCTTTGCTATTCTATCTGAGACGACTTTAGCATCTTTTCCACCTAGCTTAGAGACTTGTTTTAAACCATCTTCCCCTTCGGTGTTTAATTCACCGTAGATACTTGTTTTTGCGAGTGCTTGATTCTCTTTTAAAAGGTTCTTCTGTTCTGTTTCGAGAGCCTTTAGATATTTTTCCTTGTCTCCCTTTGTTGCACCTTCCTTTAGGTATTTCTTACTAGCGCTTTCAACATTGCCTTTTTCTTTTGCGATGACCTTTTCTCTTCCTTCTTTATGCAATGCCTCTGCTTCCTCTTTGCTTCCGGCATTGCGCTTCTTAACTCTATTCGAAATATTTTTGTAGACTAAGTATCCGCCGCCTGCTATAGCTGCTCCTGCACCCACTTTTTTTGCTAGCTCAACGTTCTTATCATGTTTACCCTGATTGCCCATGACGTTACTAACATTCGATGCATCTACATCCATACTTTTAGGAGGGACTTTATCGATTATCTTCTTGGTTGTAGCCCTTTTTTCGTTAGCATTAGATGTATTTACGGTTTTACCTATTTGTGTCTTATCTACAGGCGCACTCGTAAAAATACGGGTACGTGCCAATCTCGTCGATCTCTTACGTGATATTGATCTCCTTCCACGAGATCTTTTGTTTATTCTCCTTCCACGAGATATTGATCTCCTTCCACGAGATATTGATCTCTTGCCACGAGATCTTTTGTTTGTTCTTCTACTACGAGATCTTTTGTTTGTTCTTCT
>DLYY01000030.1:2180-4708 GCA_003447535.1 Bacteroidota bacterium
TTGTTCTTCTCCTACGTGATATTGATTTCCTACCACGAGATCTCAGTCTCTTGCTACGAGATCTTTTGTTCAGTATCCTACGTGATATGGATCTCCTTGGAGATCTTGTTTTCTTTACGAACTTTTCCGGTCGTTTTATATTAGGACCTCGCAACGAAGAATTTCTAGTATATTTTCTTCCCCTATGTTTCTGTGTTTGGGTTAGTCTACGTACTATTGCCATTTACTTTGAAGAGGAATTAATTTGTATGTTTTTTCTAAAAAATGCTTATACATAAATGTCTCAACCATCCTGTACATCACCCGACCGCCAAACGAGTGAATCAGCTTGTACGCGTCTCATGGGCTCGTCAGCATCGTCCCCGTTGCCACCTTCAAATGGTGGCACACCATATCCGTTGGTGGACCCGGGGGCTACCACGCCTAGCAAAACTTTGAATTCCTCTTTCAAGTGTGGTTGGATACCAGCCGCATCACCTGTACCCAGTCCCGTTCCCGGTACTGATGATTCTATTTTCGTAGGACATTGTATTGATTGTTCCACATTATCATCTAGCAAAGACAAATGTATGGATCCCAAACTTCAGGGAGCCTGTTCTTGGGCGTTCGACCCAACTCAGACGGCAGTAAACGGTGTCGGCCCACCCTCCGGGTCGAGGGCCTCCGGGGGTAAGCCCCAGGTGGCCAATTCTTATCAAGTAACTGAGACGGGACCTTGTTTTCCTGTTTATCACGCCGTTCCATCCGATATCAATAAGATTCCCAGTACGCAACACACTTGTGGAACCAAGGATGAAATTAAGCAAAATGGTGGGAAATGTACAACGGAGAGTATATTTGGTTGTCTGGAGGTATGCGAAAAGAAAGATGGCGCGTATGTCATGACAAAAGATTTTCAAGATGCCCTTCCTACCTTAAAACAGAAGTATCCTACAATGTTTCCATCAGATCAACAGGGTGCGGGTGATGTTGCTAAGGGAAAATATGGTTGTGATGGGTCAATACCTACAACTGAAGGTTGTGCCCCTCCTGGGGCGAAGAAAGGTGCGACTTGTACGTTTCCTGAGCCGCGGGTAACTCCTGGTGTACCTAGTTTGAAGTGTATGATGGGTGATGCTGCATACAATGATGCTGTTAAAAAAGGTAAAACGCCTACGTGGGTAGATTTTGTCAAAGGAGAAGCTGTTGCTAAAGAGGATATGGGTAAAGGTGCGCAGAAGGTGCAAGCGCTTCGACAGCAAGATGCTCAAGCAACAAAACATAACAGCGATGCGTTTGGCGGTGCTTGCAAGCAGGTTACTCCTACTGATTTGCAAAGTCAAGCAGCGAATTTGGCCAAATCTGGAGGAATGGCAGACAAATGTGTATCCCATAAATCTGCGCAAAATGCTTCAGCGTCCATGAGCGGAGAAGTAGGAATGCTCTTTGCATCTGCGAAAATGAGCGGTTCTATGACAGAGCAGAGTGCTGCTACAGACACTTCCGGATGTGAAAGTATTTCTGAAAATGTCAATCAGACTAAGATCACAAATAGCACAGCACAATGTTCAATGAACAATTCATCCTCCAATGTTGATTTTGGAAGCAAAAAGAAAGCTAATATCAAAATAACAACTCTTGCGATGTCGCCAAATGATTCGGCAACTGTAACAAAGATGGTAGAAGAAATAAATAGCTATGGGATTAAATTAACGGAGCTTAGCATAGATGCGATAAAATCAGGAGTGAAATTAGGTGATTCTAAGGCTATTATTTTGGATTATCAAGATAACATGTTTATTTCGATAGGTAAAATATGTGATAGATCATTGAATGTCAATGCACCAATCAATATCTCACAAACTTCTAATTCGAAGATAGCTAATGCTGCAAAGGCGCAGAGTCAGTCACAAGTAAAAGCAAATTTC
This sequence comes from Bacteroidota bacterium, assembly GCA_003447535.1. Taxonomy (GTDB): domain Bacteria; phylum Bacteroidota; class Bacteroidia; order Chitinophagales; family UBA8649; genus UBA8649. Next base: position 4,088 of record DLYY01000030.1, read on the forward strand.
CAAAATCAAATTATGAATGATGCTACGAATAGAGTCAAGACGAAATTAGGTGTAACGGCATCCGTACAGGGAGCTCGTAACTTGGTAGACAATTGTGTCAATCAGAATCAAAGTTCTACAAACGAAATGATACAGAATTCGGTATCGCAGACGAATGTTAAACAGAGCAAAGATGGGGTCATTAATATGCAGGCTTCTGGTACTATTAACATAAATGATGCTCTCACTATCAACCAGGTTTCAACCACTCAGTTATCAGCACAATCTTCAGCTGTACAGGCAGCAGGTACAGCTATTGCCGCTAAAACGATTGCATCAACAAGGACGATGAATAAGGAGGATTCTAGTGCTCTAGGTCTAGAAGCTACTCAAAAAGAGATGAACGAAGGTATTAAAAATACACTTGATAGCGTTGGTGGAGGATTTCCAACATGGCTTATATACGTCATAATCGGTGTCGCAGTTATTGGTTTTATAGTACTCATAGTCGCCATCGTAAAGCATATGAAACACAGCCCAACGGCGGCGGCAAAACCTACTGTAATCGTTACATCAGCTCCTAAGGCTAAACCTTCCGTAACCCCATCAAAGCCTGTTCCTTCCGTAACCCCATCAAAGTCT
>DLYY01000031.1 GCA_003447535.1 Bacteroidota bacterium
TAATAAGACCAAGAAATCATTGTAGAAAAGGCGAAGAGAACTACGGCAAGTGTAAGGATATACTGCGAGCCAGGAAGAGCAGAAGCCCATACAGCAGACGTCAAATCAACCCCTTCTAATCCTGCATCAATATCCATTTGACCCTGAGTAATAATCAATACTAACGCCGTCATCGTGCATACAACTACGGTATCAATAAAAGGTTCTAACAAGGCTACGAGTCCTTCACTTGCTGGATCATTCGTTTTAACAGCAGAATGCGCTATCGCCGCCGATCCAACTCCCGCTTCATTGGAAAATGCCGCCCGACGAAATCCTTGAATCATTACCCCAATGATTCCACCAGCAACTGAATTTCCTGAAAAAGCCCCATCCCATATCGCCTGAAATGCACTTGGAATAAACTCAGCAAACATCACAAGGATTACTACAGAGACTAAAAGATACAACGCTACCATAAACGGAACTAACTTGTCGGTAACATTAGCAATTCGCTTAATACCGCCAAGAATCCCAAGCCCCACAAATACAGCCACTATAGAACCAAAAACTACTCCGAAAGCGCCTGAGTCAATAGCTAACAGCGACTTGACCTGTGCAGCGGCTTGATTCACCTGAAACATGTTGCCCCCACCAAATGAGCCACCTACACACATAATGGCGAAGAAAATTGCCAAAAACCTACCAAATCCTTCATATCCTAAGTCCTTGAGGCCTTTGGTTAAATAATACATAGGACCACCGTAGACTGTACCGTTTTCATCCACATCCCGATACTTCACTCCCAGAGTACACTCGGCAAACTTTGAGGACATCCCAAAGAGACCCGCTAAAATCATCCAAAAAGTAGCCCCTGGACCACCTAAACCAATGGCTACAGCAACTCCTGCAATGTTTCCAAGGCCTACTGTACCTGAAAGTGCTGCTGTTAAGGCCTGAAAGTGACTTACCTCACCTACATCATCAGGATCATCGTACTTACCACGCACAATATCAATGCTTGTTCTAAAGTAGCGTAGGTTTGGAAAGCCAAAATATAGTGTACAGAAAAGAGCGCCAAAAAGAAGAAGAAGAAGTACAAAGGGAACATTGATTTCCGAAGTGATAGGCACGGTAAAAAACACCACGGACTCAACAAAGGCAGTAAGCGGTTCGACCGCCTCATTAATCTTATCATCTAATCCTTTTCCTGTCTGAGCAAGCAAGGTACTTGGCAAAACAAAGAGTGAAAAAAGGACAAGAAATAGATATCGTGCAATGTAGTTTGAGTGTAGGTTCATAGTGCTAAAAATAGGAAATTAAGGAGGGTATTGATAATTAGATCTTGATTCGCAACCCATCGTAGGCCAAATGCACATTCTTTGGAAGAGTGGCCGAAACCGCCGCATGAAAGCCTAGTTTATAACTAATGTGTGACAAGAAGGTCTTTTTGGGTTGAATCATTTCAATAAAAGCAAGGGCCTCTTCTAAGTTAAAATGAGACCAATGGGTTTCGTGTCGTATGGCATTTACAATAAGTACATCAAGATCTTTTAGTTTCGAAACCTCGCTAGGGTCAATCCGCTTGACATCGGTGAGATAGGCCGCATTACCAATGCGAAAGCCTCGGATAGGCATATCTCCATGAAAGACTTCAACCGGTAATACATCTATTCCTGCCACTTGAAACTTTTCCTTATCAATCTCATGCGTATCGAGGCTTGCCGTGCCCGGATACCGTTCTTCAGCAAATAGATAATGATATTGACCCTTTACATCTGCCAAGGTCTTTTGATCGGCATAGACAGGTAGTGCCTTTCGCGTCTTAAAGTTAAACGCTCTCAATTCATCAAGTCCCCCAGTATGGTCTTTGTGACCATGTGTCAACAAGAGTGTATCAACGTGATCAATATTTTCCCGTAGCATTTGTTCCCGAAAGTCAGGACCGGCATCGATGAGAATTCTACGCCCGTCAACTTCGAAAAGCGCTGAAACTCTGAGCCTATGGTCCCTATAATCTGAGGACCTGCATACAGGATCATCGCTACCAACTAATGGGATTCCGCTTGAAGTTCCACTGCCTAAAATTCTTATTCTCATGATGACGTTTGCTCTATGGTAAGGACCTTTTGTAGAAACTTGAGCTCTTCCTCGTTCAAATTGGATTCATCGATAGCTAACTGATCTAGAATCTCAGCAATACTATCCATTCTCGCCGCTGTATCATAGAAGCGATTCACTACAATGACATGGTTTGCCTCTAAGCGGCAAGCACCTGGTGCAAAACTTCCCTTTTCATATCGTATGCGATAGCCCAAAGACTGAAGTAAATCCTCTATCTTGGCAAGATTATGTTTAGTGCGCTTCATTCTCTTCAAAAATCAACAATATCTCGGTATCCTAAGCATTTTCTATGGCTAATCTTCTGCACATTATGCTTTTCAACGAGCTACAGTCAGCGAAGTGAGAGTTTGTTTACAGGGTATGTAAGTGGTGGCGTGGCTGTCGGACAAATTTCTGGAGATTTAATGGCAGGCTTTCGTAAACTTGGGACTGATGTATTTGTCGGCACAGAGCTACATTGGACAGAAAATTTTCATAACTCTGTCGAATTAGGCTACGCTATGCGTGGAAGCCAAAGCAACTATACACTTGATGCAAGCGCATTTAGGAAGTTTACCATGGATTATGCCCAAGCGAACGTTTTGTTTACCTACTTCGATCAGCGCGTTACCATGTTTCACATAGGAATAGGATATAGTCAATTAGTTCGTTCGTCCTACAAGGCGGGAATCAATAAAACCGAAATCAATGCTAACCAAAACATATTCGCTGGCCAAGACTGGTCTATCATTGCAGGGGTTACCTTCTTATTCAAGCCTAAACATGGATTGACACTTAGAACTCAGTATTCCCTTTCCAATGCTTTTCAAGATGAGCCCTATTTTAACTACTATGGAAATCTTGCACCCGTAGGTACTTCTAGCGGAAACTTTGCAGCAGGCCAGAGCCGCGCCAGAAAATCAGGCCTCTATCACCAAGCCATAAGCCTCCGATACACTTATCGTTTTTTAAAGTAATCTATTCCGCAACCCCCTCGTCTGGAATCCCTAAAATTTGATTGAGCCGCTCAATGCCAAACTCGTTACCATAGAGCAATGTTGAAAATCTATAGGGAGAGACGGTGATCTATCTCTAGTGATATACTAGCCAAAAAGACCTTTCATAGGCCCTGACTGTCCTTCTCCAAAATATTCCCAAGCCTTAGTTGTGCATTCTCTGCCACGTGGTGTACGTTGTAAAAAACCTTGCTGTATTAAATAGGGTTCATAGACCTCCTCAATGGTCCCACTATCTTCACCGATAGCCGTAGCAATTGTATTTAATCCGACAGGACCGCCTTTAAACTTTGTCAGGATGGCACGTAAAAGACGTGCATCCATTTCATCCAAGCCGTTTTCATCAACGTTCAATGCATCAAGCGCATGCTTGGCAATATCTAATCGCACGTGACCGTCGCCTTTAACATCAGCAAAGTCCCGAACTCGGCGCAATAATAGATTGGCGATACGTGGCGTCCCCCTACTTCGTCGGCTAATTTCCAGGGCCGCTTCTTTTTCAATAGGAGTATTGAGGATGCCCGCGCTCCGCATGATGATACCACGTAAAGTTTCATGATCGTAATATTGCAAGCGCATATTGATTCCAAAACGACTACGAAGAGGAGCTGTGAGAAGACCAGAACGCGTAGTAGCTCCAATAAGCGTAAAGGGCTCTACAGCTATCTGAACACTTCGCGCATTAGGTCCTTGGTCGATCATAATATCGA
>DLYY01000213.1:0-3728 GCA_003447535.1 Bacteroidota bacterium
TCAGTTAACTATCAACGACGATCGGACACAATACTATCATGATTCACTATGGAAAGATCTAACCTATCGCGAAGAAGTAATTCATTGTCGCGGAGGTGAAGATGTCATTTTAAGCATCCCCTATTCACATCATGGACCTGTTGTCTATGACAAAACCACCTTCCCATCAGAAAAATGCACAGGAGACTTGGCCTTGCGCTGGAGAGCCCATGATCCAACAGAAGAGTTTTATGCTTTTTACCAGATTAATAAAGCCAAGAATTGGGAAGACTTTCTGAATGCACTCAGCTATTACAGTTGTCCTGCACAAAACTTCGTTTTCGCCTCACTTCAAGGCGATATCGGATTACGCCAACAGGGAGATTTCGCCATTTTAGAGGAGGGCCAAGGGCATTTTGTTATGGATGGCACCTCGTCACGTTTTGATTGGACGGAAAGCATTCCATTTGAGGATATGCCTACCCTTTTCAATCCTGCATCGCAGTACGCCTCATCAGCCAACCAGCATGCGGTGAGCCGAGATTACCCATATTATACCCATGGAGAATTTGAACACTATCGTAATCGGCGCTTAAATAGCTTATTGGACAATTTGCATAAAGCAAGTATTGAGGATATGGTCAGCATTCAGTATGATAATTACGATCTTTTTGCATCGGAAATGCTACCGCTGATGTTGTCATTCTTGGACAGCGATGAAAGGGCAAATCCTGTCGCTCAATCCATGGAAGCATGGGACTTCATGGCAGATGCGGAAAAAGTTGCTCCTAGTCAATTTCACCATTGGTACTCACTATATACCGACTCACTGTACAAGGATGATAAATTTGATAGCGTATGGGTTAAGCCTAATGAGTATCAGACTTACTTCCAGCTTAAGGATAGCCTTAGTCATCCTTTTCTAGAAGGAGATGTTGTGGCTGTTCAGAAAAAGCTACTGAATACCACATTTGGTGTGCTCTGCACAGCTCAAGACTGGGATGCAGACTCATCTCAATGGGGACAATTTAAAGCCTCAACAATCAGTCACTTATTGCGTATTGAAGGATTTAGCTATGGCTTACCTTCTGCTAGTGGCGGCGAGCATATTCTCAATGCAAGCAAGACATCAACGGGTCCATCATGGCGTATGATTTTAGATTTTTCTGGAGATAAAATACAAGGACAGGGACATTATCCTGGCGGTCAATCAGGTAATCCAGGAAGTGCACGCTACATGGGATTTGTCGATGACTGGTTGAATGAAACGTATCACTCCTTTGTTATGGAAAGTTCATCCTTTTTTCAAAACGACGAAGCATTTACTAAGACAGTATTACTACCATGAAAAAAAATAGAAACATACTAATCATGGTATTCTTCTACATCATAGGGAGTGCCTTAGCCATTGGCTATCTTCCTTGGTGGGGTCTAGGCGTTGTTTTTGCTGTTGGTGGGCTTCTGTTCGTAAAACCCCTATGGCAGGAATTACTTCTTGGACTGCTACTTGGTGCTGCTCTGTGGGCAGGTATAAGTTTCATCATGTCAGCACAAAATCAGCACATCCTTTATCATCGATTTGTGGATGGAAAGATCTTACCGCTAAACCCATTCTTACTCACTGCAACTCTTGGTGGACTTCACGGTCTTCTTGGAAGCCTTTTTGGCTATATGCTTGGGAAATGGCGTAAAAGATCCTAGGAAGTAAACCAAAAAATTTCTAAGACAAGGTTAAGGCTTTTCAACTAAAAGAATAATATCGAATTTCGTCGCAAAGAGGGCCTCATATTGCCCCTTCATCCCAACGACACCTGACACCATTTGATAGCCACCCTGCCCCATAGATGCATAACCAATCACCTTCGCATCGTTAATCATACGGATACCAAGGCCGAAGCGCAATCCGCGATTTGACGATGAGGATAACAAGAGTTTAAGGGCAGCTTGATTTTTTTTCCATTCCTCCACAATTCCTTTCGCAGTAGTTCGGTATGATGATATATCCACCGTTTTCATGACCACTAGCTCCTCTTGATTGTTTGGCGCTGCCACGTATTCATGATTAATGTCATGGCCATATTGATTCCTTGTTTTGTAAAAGAGCGATTGAACTTCAACTTGTTCATTGCCTGTTTCTCTTTGTAAAGAACTGAGATAGCGAGGTTTGGCATAACGTATAATATTAGGCAAAGTCTCCACCGTGTAAGACTTGCCTCTCTTTGCACTAACGCGCAACAAACTGTCAGCTACATGTACGGTTAGGGTTGGTGAATAACGTAGGGTATCAAGTCCTTCTCTTCTGCGAAAGTGATTGACTTCAATCATCACACAGTGTGCTAAGTATTGATAATCCATTAAACAATCCTTTTGAATTATTGGACATTCTTTGTGGTGGAGTACAATTGGACTATCCCGACTAACTTGTTGACCATGCAGTGGCGAAAGAAACATTGTAGCAAACAATACGAGAATGTATTGCATTGATTCATTAAATGTGCTTGAGCTCATCAATTTTTCTTGTATTTTATCGAAGAACATGCTTTCTAAATCAAAGTTAATGCCACTTATGCCTCCAAAACTACTACGATTTGTTCTTTTCATTGCGATTCAGGCTGTATGGTCTCCGATTCACAGCCAGATGGATAATCATCAAAGCAAACCTAGACTCCAATTTCTTGCTGGATATGGAATTCCAGCACTACAAAACAACATTGGATCCCCAATTGATGAGATAAGTCGATTTACCTACATTCAAAATCAAAGTGGATACACCTTTAAGGAAGATAGAGGGAGTCGAGGGGCTGGGGCTATGTTTTCTCTTAATATGAGTTGGCCCTTGAAAAATATACCGGGGCTATCCTTAGGGTTAGAATGCAATGCATTACGATCCTCTAAAGTGTTTAATGCAGAACGAGTTATTGATACTGGATTTATAGAATACCGTGGAAGGCAAGATAGTTACACACAAATGGTAAGTCTATCTCCCTATGTAGAAGTATCTACGCAGCTAGGAAAGTTCAGGCCTTACATCAGCTTTGGGCCTTATCTACCCATTTTTGGACAGACCTGGGTTGAGCTTGATTTATATGACGAAACGGGCTTATTAGCCGAAACGTACTTACCGCTAATTGACCCAGCACTTCAAGACCTTAACGAAGATACCGAAGCCCTTGGAACGAGTATAATTATTGACGTGGATATTCAAGCAAAAACAAGTGGTGGTCTAAGTCTTGGATTTAAAAGTAAGGCAGGATTTGACTACGAATTATCTCCAAGAATTGGAATTTTAGCCCAAATCGACTTTGTAGCACTTGCTGTACCCTCCTTGAAAACAACAATTACTCAGGCAACTTTACAGGGCACTCCATCACAAATTGAAGTCGGAAGAGCGCTGGGATACACCACATTAAAAGATGTCTACACTGAAGTCGACCTGCCCATGATTATACGAGAGATCTCTTATCAAAATACGCTGGATCAAAACAGCAATTCAAGCTACAGTGTCGAACGAAGAGATGAAGCTCTTGAGCGTCTTTCCTTTAAAGACCCCTATCACACGGCAACTTTTCAACTTGGTCTGCGCTACAGCTTAGGAAAATAAGATGCATAGCAACAGTAAAGCCCAACTTACGTCGGGCTTTACTGTGATAATTGTTAAGAATCTAGTGCTTGCTTAGATAGTCAGCAACGCTTTCGTGCGTCTCTTTCATCGTATCCTTTCCTTCTTCCCAATTTGCAGGGCAAACTTC
>DLYY01000213.1:4034-4435 GCA_003447535.1 Bacteroidota bacterium
TTCCCAATTTGCAGGGCAAACTTCGCCATGCTCTTCATGGAAACGCAAGGCATCTACTAAACGCAGGGCTTCATCGATGCTTCTACCAAGAGGGAAATCATTTACCAACTGATGGCGAACAACTCCTTCCTTGTCGATTAAGAATAATCCGCGATACGCTTGAGCAGCACCATCAAAAGTCCAATTCCCTTCTTCATCCATATCATAATCGCCGGCAAGTACACCGTAATTCATAGAGATGGTTTTTGATAAATCCGATACTATCGGATAAGTAACACCCTGAATACCTCCTTGATCTTTCGGGGTATTAAGCCAAGCCCAGTGACTTTGATGAGAATCCACAGAGCAACCTACTACGGCTGTCTCACGAGCTTCAAAATCCGCCAAACGCTCTTGGAATG
>DLYY01000008.1 GCA_003447535.1 Bacteroidota bacterium
GCAGACGCTGATCCTACTAACGAATTGACTACAGGTGTTGTACTTAATGGTACTGACCTTGAAGTAACCGATGCAGGAGGTACTATCTCTACAGATCTATCCTCTCTTGTGGATGATGCCGATGCCGACCCAAGCAATGAATTACAGAATTTAAGCATCAATGCAGCCAACGATTCTGTTCTTATCTCTGATGGACAAGGTATAGCACTTAGTAGTATTGATACTGATGATCAAAATCTAGATTCGGCTATTTTAAACACAGATTCGACTCTATCTGTTTTCATTCAAGATGGTGCCTCGACAACCGTAGACCTTGCATCATTATTTGATAATACCGATGCTCAAACAATTAGCCTAGACGCCACAGGTAGTCTGCTAACCATCTCCAATGGAAACACCGTGACCTTGGTTGATGCAGATTCTACTAACGAGCTTCAAACACTTATTGTTGATCGAATTACTGACTCATTATATATTTCAGGAACAAATGGAGACACATTGATGGGTATCGACCTCAATGATGTAATTACCTGTGTCATTCCTCCTCAAAACCTAACTTACGCAACACTTATTGGCGACACACTGGAGATCGATATTGAAGGAGGAGATAGTGTACGCGTCGATCTTTCTTCATTAGGCAGCAATAACCTTGATGATGCATATGACCAGGGCGGCCCAGGAGTAGGACGTGAAATTTTTGCTACAGATTCAGGTGTACTTATCAGCGGTACAGATGGATTGTATGTAACAGGAAGTTTTGGGTCAGGTTCAGAAGCAGAAGTCACAGGTCCAGGAACTCGTATGTTCTTTAATCCAAGAAGTGCAGCATTTCGAGCTGGGAGAATATCATCAATAGGAGTTGGTGCCAATTATTGGGATGCCACAAACATTGGTGACTATTCAGTCTCTTTCGGACTTAATAACCTTAGTTCCGGAGCATTTGCCTTTACAGCTGGAAATAGCAATATAGCAAGGGATTCTCTCTCTATTGCTATTGGCGCCTCAAATGAGTCAGATGATGTAGGAGCTATCACTTTGGGTGTATCAAATATCAACCGTGGAGAAAACAGCTTTATTGTGGGATTCAACAACTCAGTTTCCAATTTAGCGCCCGAAGCAATATGTATAGGTTCAAATTCAGATGTTATTCGTCCAAATGGTATTGCCATTGGAGAAAATGTAAATACTTATGATGGAGTGTCGATAGGGCGTGATAATTCAACGGTTGGCCTAAAAACAATTTCAATAGGACTAAACAACTTTACTCGGAATACTGGAGATGTAGCAATTGGAAGTGACAACTCTTCTGAAGGAGGATTCTCAACAACCATTGGGAGAAACAACACTACTCTAAACATCTACTCTACCGCACTCGGTTTCCAAAATACATCTGAAGGAAGGTCTTCACTAACCATGGGTGAATTTCTCGAAGCTCCGTCATTAGGAGAAACCGTATTAGGGCGATATAATAATATTTATGTCGCCAATGGAGCAACAGTATTTGATCCAAATGACAGAGCATTTTCAGTTGCCAATGGTACGAGTAATGGTAGTCGATCTAATGCAATGACGATTCTTAAAGGTGGTAATGTGGGAATTGGAAATACACCAGAGGGCTTAAACCCACCTAATCTTCTTACGCTTGACAATGGTGCAATTGATCCATTAAAAATCAATAATCTTGCAACAGATAACACGTTAAACCAAATCCTAGTCATTGACGGGAATGGTGTAGTTCACGTGCGAGATATCGGGACACTTCCGATTCCAGCACCTGGACCTGGAACCCCCGGTGGATTGGGTATGGTAGATGTCAATAGCTTGCAGCAAGCTGTTATAGACCAACAAGGACAAATCAACACCTTGATTCAACAAAATCAAGACTTACTGTTCCGTCTTGAGCAGCTTGAGTTAGGTAATAATCCAACAAACCCTTAGACAAACAAATAGACTTGCACTCTGCATGGGTGGTAGACACAAAAAAGGCGCATCATGTGATGCGCCTTTTTACTTTACCATATTGACTTCTAATTCGTTAGATTTCTTGAGATGACAAGCTTTTGGATCTCACTTGTGCCCTCCCCTATGGTCATGAGTTTAGAATCACGAAGAAACTTCTCAGCAGGATACTCCATAGTATATCCATTACCACCCATAATCTGAATTGCCTCGTTCGCACAATACACACATGCCTCTGAAGCGTACAACTTTGCGTAAGACGACTTTAATGTAACGGGTATACCATTATTCTTTAGGTAGGCTGCTTGAGAGGTTAGCAACTCAGCCGCTTCACAACGTGTATGCATATCGGCCAACTTAAAACCTATAGCCTGAAATGAAGAAATTGGTTTACCAAATTGCTCTCGTTGTTTTGCATAGGCTAATGCAGCTTTTGTGGCTCCCTTTGCGATCCCTAGCGAAAGTGCAGCAATAGATATCCGACCGCCATCAAGAATTTTCATGGCATGCTTAAAGCCTTCTCCTACTTCGCCAAGTACATTTTCTTTGGGAATCTCAACATTATCAAAGTAAAGTTCAGCTGTTTCACTAGCGCGAACGCCCATCTTTTTATCAATTTTATTTGCAGTGAAACCCTTCATATCCTTTTCGACGATAAAAGCTGTAACACCGTTAGAGTCCAGGAGTTCACCTGTTCGGATTAATACCACAGCGACATCTCCGGACAGTCCATGCGTTATCCAAGTTTTCATTCCATTTACAAGGAAGTGATCGCCTTTATCTTCTGCTGTGCACTGCATACGCATAGCATCTGACCCCGTATTAGGCTCCGTTAGTCCCCAGGCCCCAATGTATTCACCTGTTGCAAGCTTGGGGAGATATTTCTGTTTCTGTGCTTCATTACCAAAGGCAAGAATGTGACCTGTACATAAGGAGTTGTGCGCTGCAACAGATAGACCAAATCCTCCACACACCTGACCAAGCTCATCTAGCGTACTCATGTATTCAAAATAGCCCATCCCGCTTCCGCCGTATGCCTCAGGGACTAAAATTCCCAAAAGTCCAAGACCACCTGCTTTCTTTAGGGTATCCACTGGGAAAAACTCCTCAGCATCCCACTGTGAGAAATGTGGTCTGACCTCTTTTTCAGCAAAGTCCCGCACCATTTGTGCAATCATTTCCTGTTGCTCTGTCCTTGCAAAATTCATACAATATTGTTTAATATTCTATCTCTGATAACACCGAAGGCGCAAATTTAGTTAACCGTTCAGGTCCACCCAAAAAGGCTAATGTCACAATAAAATGGAAACCCGCTACTGTCCCCCCCTCAGCTTCAATCAAGTTAACTGCAGCCTCTGCAGTACCCCCAGTAGCAAGAAGATCATCATGAATAAGCACAGAAGAACCAGGCTTTAAATGACCTTTATGCATTTCAATCGAAGCCTCTCCATATTCCAAGGCATAGGAAATCTCCACTTTATCACCTGGGAGCTTTCCTTTTTTTCGGATCGGAATAAACGGAACATTTAACTTATCGGCAATGGCAATCCCAAACCAATACCCTCTGCTCTCTATACCTGCGACATAATCAATATTATTATCTGCCCATTTAGACGCAGAAGAATCAATAATTTTTCGCATTAAATGAACATCTAGTAGCACAGGAGTCAGGTCCTTGAACACGATCCCTGGCTTAGGAAAATCAGCGATATCGCGGATCGCATTATCTAGCTCGATTTGATATGGTGACAGAGATTTCTTCATTGCGGAGGTCATAAAGATACGGCTTGAGCTTTAAGTATGGAAGTCGTAGTGAATCTTCTAGAGTAGTTTCAATACTATCGATAGAAATTCCTTGAGTATGCCTTTCGAATAATGCTTTCGTCAGACCATAGTTAGCATAGGGATGACGTAAAATAACTCGAAAAGCTGCAGTATCCAAGTCAATCATAGTTACCTCTTCAGAGATGACATAAAGGTAATCTACCGCGCGATTATAGTGTGACTCTTTTAAGCCATAAACTTCTAATAACTGATTGATGCTAGTAAATCCACCGAGTAACTTACGATATCGAATGATACGTTCAGATAAGACTGGGCCAATGCCTGGCAAGGCCTCTAAGCTTGCTTGATTAGCTGAATTTAGGTTAACCCTAGGGGGGACTTTAGAGTTTATTGGTATATCCTTCCAATTATTGGCTTGCGGACTATGTTCTTGGTTCTTATCATCACTTACCATCGACTCATCTTCTTGCAAATCCCATACAACATAGGGCATTACCAAGTCCAACTCTTGCATTGTTATTCCATGTACCGCTGCAATATCCTCTATTGTATGAAAGACCTTCCCGGCATTTCTCCATGCAATCCAAGAAGAGGCAACTCGATCTCGTAGACCCAATTGCGTGAGCTCGTTCCATGATACCATGTTTGGATTGAACACAAAGGTCGAGTCTTCTTGAATTTCATTAGCCTGCTGAACCACATCTAATGACGAAGCCTCAATGGGATTTTCGACTTTGAATATAGAGACGTCAGGTGGCCTTCTAAAGTAAAGGCCTAGAGCACTCAAAACAATCAGAACAATCCATAGACCTAATAGACCACATACCTCTTTTTTGGAAAGATGAAAGTGACGTTGAATTCTTTTCATGGTCGCAAGTTGCAACCCATCCAGAAATCAATCGTATCGAACTGAGTAAATGGTCTTTGCAAAGCTGAGTTAACCCTTCTCCTTGATTTTTTGAATATAGGACGTTAACTCCTTACGAACAACTGGCGCGAGAATAAACAAGCCAATCATATTAGGAAAAACCATGGCAAAAATCATTGCATC
>DLYY01000100.1 GCA_003447535.1 Bacteroidota bacterium
CTCTGAGTGGGGAGGTTGGGGTAGTAGCGGCACGAATACCCACTGGGAAGTGCTTGATTGGGACATTGGAACGACTGAAGGTGGTTCATCGGGTAGTCCCTTGTTTGATCAAAACAAGCGTATCGTAGGTCAGCTGCATGGAGGAGCTGCGTTATGCGGAAATGATTTTTCTGATCTCTATGGAAAAGTGGCCAATTCATGGGATTGTCAGAATCAAAATTCTGGTCGTTTAGACGTATGGCTCGATCCCAGCAACACGGGACTCACCCTGTTAGATGGTTTTGACCCTAATTCGGACGTTTACGCCAATGATGCCATGGCTAGTGAAATCCTTGGTTTTGAGGATTCTTGCGCTTCGGGTGCTATCGCTCAGCTTGTTTTAGTCAATGCAGGAGCTGATCCACTAACCAGTACTGATATTCTTTTTGGCTTAAATGGTGCTGCTCAACAAACCATAAGTTGGACTGGAAACCTTGCACAAGGCAGTTCTGAGATTGTCGATTTAGAGCTTGTGTCATTAATCCCTGGTTCGATTCTTTATCAGGCACGCGTCAGCAACCCCAATGGTGTAACGGATGAAAATTCAGCTAATAACTTGGCCTTTGCAGACAAAACAATCTTAGGTCCGGCAGGTTGCAATGCAACCTCCGTGTCATCTCTTGATGCTGGCGGCTTAATGCTAGCCCCAAACCCTGTTGATCAAGTTATATCCCTGACTCGAGTAGATAACGAACACTCCATTGTGCGCATATTCAATACTCAGGGTCAGTTGATAGTCCAAAAGGAATGGTTGGGCAATACCCTTTCCCTCGACGTATCTCAATGGTCGAACGGAGTATATGTAGTGCATTCTCAATCTATCGCTACAGGTAAGGAAGGCCGTGTTTCCTTTGTTAAACAATAGGGAAGCGACATATTGGCACGTCGGTTGCCTTGGAACAGATTTTGCTGATGTTGCATCATGTTTCCCGGTGATTTAAACTTCTCTCAAAAGGCAATGGCTGCTATTGCTGGTGCACAGCAGGTGGCGGCTTCAAAACGTCACAAGCAAATTAATACCTGTCATTTGCTTCACGGACTATTGGATGTCAATGACGAAGTGCTAAACTATGCACTTGCCACTAAACGTGTAAGTGATCAAGCGCTTAAGGAAGGTTTGCCGAATTTGTTTGACGAAGAAGTATCCTCAGATAAAGAAAGCGCATTTCAAATGCCATCGCCGGCTTTAGGTCAGACGATTCTCAGAGCCAAATCGATTTCAGAGAGAAAAACGGATTCACTAATCGAAGTGCATCATTTGTTTTTGGCACTGATGGAGAACAACGATGGTGTGACGAAAATGCTTAAGGACGTTGATCTCGTGGCTGATGATGTGCGTAAAGCGGTTAATGCGCTAAACGAATCCGATAAAAAGGTTGAATCATCCCTAAAGGATGACCCAGCAGCTCCAATCTATGCCAACCTAGACAAATTTGCTGACAACCTGAACGTACTTGCTTCGGAAGGGAAACTTGATCCGGTAATTGGACGAGAAGATGAGATTCGGAGTGTGCTTAATGTATTAGCGCGAAGAACAAAAAATAACCCTCTGTTAGTTGGTGAGGCAGGAGTTGGAAAGACGGCTATAGCAGAAGCCATAGCTCTTCGCTTAGCACACGGGGATGTGCCAAGAACACTCGATAAAAAGATACTCTATCGTCTTGATTTAGCCACGATTATGGCAGGAACAAAATATCGTGGTGAGTTCGAAGAGCGTATCAAAATGATTCTTAATGATATTCGACGTGCTGCGGGAGAAATCATCATGTTTGTTGACGAAATGCATATGTTGATGGGGGCCGGAAAGGTAGAAGGAGGAAGCATGGATGCAGCGAATCTTCTAAAACCTGCTCTTGCTCGAGGGGACTTACGCTTAATCGGTGCGACGACCTCTCAGGAATATGAAAAACACATTGTGCAAGACAAGGCTATGGAGCGCAGGTTTCAAGTGATTTTGATAGATGAGCCTAACAAGGAAGATGCTATTTCCATCCTTCGAGGGTTAAAAGATCGTTATGAAAATCATCATAAGGTGCAATACTTGGATGATGCACTTGTGGCTGCAGTAGATCTTTCTATTCGTTACCTGCCCCACCGTCAGTTGCCGGATAAGGCAATTGACTTGCTAGATGAGGCGGGAGCTAGGCTCCGCCTAGAATTGGATTCTATGCCTGAAGAAATTGAGCATTTGTCCCGTCGAATAAAACAACTTGAAATTGAGAAAGCTGGCCAAGAAAAAGATGGAAGTCAGGCTTCTTTAAAGGCTATCAATACTTCTCTTAAAGAAAAGCAAAAGGAACTTAAAGAGTTGTCGGCTCTTTGGAAACGTGAAAAAGAATGGTTGGACGCCATCCAAGTGGGAAGAGCAAAGCTTGAGGAGGCGAAGCTAGACGCAGACAAGGCAGAAAGACAAGGTGAGTTTGCAAGAGTGGCTGAAATACGATATGGCGAAATGGCAGCAATACAACAACGTATTGATGATGCAGAACGCATGATCCATGATATTCCAGATGCAGAACGCATGTTAAAAGAAGTCGTTGATGCGGATGCCGTTACAGAGATTATAGCGAAATGGACAGGGATTCCTCTCAAAAAAATGATTCGTACGGAGCGCGATACCTTGATGCATATGGAATCGATTTTAGAGGATCGAGTTAAGGGGCAGCATCAAGCGTTATCGGCTTTGTCCAATGCAATTCGAAGAAACCGAGCAGGTTTAAATGACATCAATCGTCCTATTGGCACCTTCTTTTTTGTCGGAGGGTCTGGTGTAGGTAAAACCGAAACTGCAAAGGCTCTTGCTTCTACCTTGTTTAGTAGTGAAGATTCCTTATTGACCATTGACATGTCCGAATATCAAGAGGCGCACAGTGTTTCACGGCTTATTGGATCTCCTCCGGGATATGTTGGGCATGATGACGGCGGACTACTTACAAAGCCGGTTAAACAAAGGCCTTATTCTGTTGTGCTGCTCGATGAAATTGATAAGGCTCATCCCGATGTGCTCAACATTCTTTTACAAGTAATGGAGGAAGGGCGTCTCACCGATAGC
>DLYY01000193.1 GCA_003447535.1 Bacteroidota bacterium
GGTGGCGTGTGGAATGGCCTCAGCGATCTTGAGCTGGAGAACAGGGAAGTGTTCATGAATTCGCTTCGCGAACAGTTCCTCACCATTCCAATCGCCAAAGAACATGGGATCACCATGGCGCACTTCGAGGATGAATCCGTCCGTATTGTTGGCTGGAGCATTGCAGACTCCATGATCAACTTCTAAGCGTTTAACGTTCTTTCCATTTTGATCAGCTAATCTAAGGTAAATACTTTACGTGTAATGCTATCAATATATACATAAACTCATTATGTTTAAAATACCTTATTATTTTGTTACGAATATAGTCTTAATGTACTCCACTTACAAACGGTATATAGCGCGCTTCCCATTTTTCCATGCGTCGAGTTCCCACCCCCCGCATACCTCCAATACTTTGTAATGAGTTTTGAGGATAGATCGCGGCAGGTAGCGGTGCATTTTTTGAATGATCTTTTCACAGTTGAAGCGTATAACGACCTCATCATCCTTTATTTTCATCAAGTCACGGAAGAGACTCCTGTTATTACCGGGGATGGTCTTCCCGTCCTTGTTTTTCATGGTAACGTAGCCTCTCTTCAGTGCAGGAAGGAGTTTATTGTAAATGAAATCACCGTTATTGGTGCAACACTGACTGAATTTTCCTTCGTAAAACACTCCGTCTTCCATTCGTTCCCCCGGGCAGTCGTTGTTACACCACTCATCGTAGAAATACTTCCATACTTTCAGCTTTGCCATCTTCTTGTGCAAGACCTTCTTCTTCCGCGTCTTCTCGCAGCCGGCTTGTATGGCACGTCCTCTTTGTCTTGGTACACTGTGTTTCGGCATCGTAGTTGTTTTTAGATTGGTATTGGCTTTCTTTTGTTTTGTATTGTTTGATTTACTTTTATTATGTTATTAATTTGCTTTTATTACTTTTAGTACAAGGTCTTCCAGTACGTTCCTCACTTGTCGGTATGTACTCGTCCGTTTGCGTTTATAAGCCACTACGTGAGAGGAGTGGCCTCGTTTTCTTTTTCCTGTTGGAAATTGTGGCGGCGTGGGTGGAGTTGGAAATTGTGGCTGTGGAGGGCCCATTGGTGCTGCCACTGGTAAATATTAACACACACTTTGCATCGGGCTCGGAGTCCATTAGGCTTTTGACAATGCTTGTAAAACTCTATGAGCGCTTTGCTCTGGTTGCATCCGGTACAGGTCTTCATTTTGATTACTATTCTAGCTTTAAATACTTCCATTTGTTTTCAAATGGTTTTGAATTCGTTTTCAAATCCCATGTAGTGGAGGTCCTCCCCATAATATCTCCCATTGTATAGCTATAGTCCATGAACCATCAATCCAGTGCAATAGCAGGGACCATCGGGCCATCCGGCCAACCGACCAACGACCATCTGGTCCTACTGTATTACTATATCCTACTTACCATCTCCCGGTCGTACCATAAATTTGTATGGTAAATCAATGTTCTAGTTAAATAATAACAATTAAACCATAAAAAGTATATGTAAACAATTTACAAAACAAACTAAATATCACTGTACAATCATGCAAAATACTACCGCCCTATTCGCCAAGATCTGGCAGCAGATGGACTACCGAGAGGACACTGACGAACGCATGAGTAAGGCCATGCTGTTTCGTATTGCTAAGGAAGATGAACTGGAAGCCGCAATGGCACAGGACTTTCTTCTTATTGATCCTGACTCGCACCGCAAATATGTGACCTTTGATGTCGTTAAATCACTGGCGGATGAAGCCATGCTGGACACCGAACTGAACTTGCCCAAGCTCTGTAAAGCCATCTTGGACCTTGATTGTTTTGAGCACGAGGAGTTTATCAAACACGCATACGACCTACAAGACTACGAGGACAAGTACTGTTCGCACTGGGATTTCCCATTGATTGAGTCTAACAAAGAGAATAAGATACCAGCAGGGCCGGAGGAGATGAAGCAGCTTTTCGATCAGTGCTTTACGATATTGAAGACGATGAACTTTAACAACAATTTCTTCGGTATTGACAAACGCAGATCACTCACGAAAATGGCAACCAAACTTGAGATCTTCAAAGACCACAGGCCTTCCATCGGCAACTCCATTCGTGTACGCATTGATGTGGCTAAGCTCCAAACCATTGGCAAAGCCTGTGAACGGCATGACAGTGTTGAAACGATCGCCCTTAACGATGAACTCAGTGAATTAGAGTCGGATACGGACGAAGAGGAAGAATGGGCGACAGGTCCAACAGGTCCGTTGTGGCATTCTGAAGGCAAACACCGCGCTGGAAACCGCTGTTCCGCATGCGACACCTACTGTGGCGTTGCTGAGACGTGTGAGCGATGCATGCAACGCCCTGAAACGCTCACTCTTAGTGATTACGACTCTAATTCGGAAACAGATACCGACGAGGACGAACTCATGCCAAATCAAGAACATAACGAACTGTACCACCGCCCATTGAAACGAATGAGGGTCTAAGCGTTTAACGTTCTTTTCTGATCGAACAGTTTATCTAAGGTAATTACTTCAAGTACAATACTGTTACTATGTATATAAAATCATTAATCTTAATATTCCTTAATAATTTACTATTATTATAGTATCGATGTGAATTACTTTATTGCTCTACGGCACATCGCGCATTTTGGACTTACTTGAGTCTTCAGATGCTCAAGACACTTCTTACAGTACTTGTGACCGCACCCTGTAATTGCCAGTTGTCCAGTTGGAATTTCGTCGAGGCAAATAGGGCACTCGAGCTGCTTTTTGAGTTCATTGACCATTCCTTCAATCTCTGTAGCGAGATGCTGTGGAACGTTCTCAACTCCTTCCCCGGGGCGCGCAACCAAAAGGTTAAGACTTCGGGCAGTCTGTAGCATGTTCATAAGCGTGTGATGGTGGTCATTGCACTCGCCAAAATACTTTCCCCATGCGTACTTACGAGCACGTTCTTTGCGGTCGATAATCCGTTGCGCGATAACAGGGATGGGAACTCGGTTGGTTCGTGGCATAGTTGATTTTGTATTGCTTTTAGAATGTTTTTAGGTAAGTTTTACTAAGTTATTACTGTACGTCTTTGTTTTCCACAACATCCACATAATCTAAAACATATTATAGCTTTTGCACAATCGTTACATAAAATGTAAAACCATCCTGACATATTAGCGGGCTCCAGAGGAGTAAAGTTTTTACGGGGAGTTCTGTCCATTTCTGTTTGATACACTTCCATCATTTATAGCCATAAAAAAATGACCTCCACTAACCATTGGTTAACCATTGGTCTTACGATTACATCGACTGGGGTCGAACCAGCTACCCAGCTTGCGCGCGCTCTGCCGTTGAGCTACGATGTATGAAGAGAAAGCGAACACTGTAAGAGGGTGGGATAGGAGTGGGGTTTTTGGGCGTTTACCATTATCAGCGGAGAGACATTTGAAAGAACTATTTTGCATAGTAGTCCTATAGAGTCACGACCTCTATTACTCTTTAAGCTTCACGCTAACGTCATTGGTATTGGTATTCCAACAAACCTTATTACTCGCATAACCTATATGATTATACATTTTTATGTACTTCCTATCTCCGGTATTAGATGAGAGATAAAGTAACACTGTTCTAGGCTCTTTTTGGTGGTACGTACTGGAATCAAACCAGTATTTCAGTTATCAAACCATACCTTGCAGCGTTTTAAAACCTACCTCTCCTTACTACATCCCACGCTTTCTCCTATACCGATAGTCGTATCATAATATTTCAAGCTCTTACTTGTTCGGACAATGAATTGCCACACCTTTTCCAGCTGCCGACATGGGTGCCACCCACCTTTTTTGTAAGGTATCTACAGAAATCCCTCATAATTTTGGCTGAAATTACTTAGGATAACCGGGGAATGAAGAGGAATCTAACCTCAATTAGCGGTACATTGTAACTTACTTAAGAGGAATCTAACCTCAAATGCGGTACCTA
>DLYY01000198.1 GCA_003447535.1 Bacteroidota bacterium
TCCTCACTCGATTCTACAGGTTTCGTAGCATTCCTTTGTTCGTTGGTGGTTTGAGGTTTTTTAGGCGACTCTTCTTTAGCAGTAGAGGATTTAGATGCCGAGGCTTCCTGAAAGGATATAAGCTTGGCCGTTTCTACAAGTTCTAATCGATCCCAATAAAACGATTCATTGCGTTTTTCTTCACCTTTATCAAAATAAACATAAATACGATCATAACTAATCGAATCAGGATTAAATATTCCCGAGTCGGGCACGGAAAAGTCAAAGGTTAGGCTATCCCATTCATTTGCGCGGCTCGTTCGTTGAGTTACTTGAACAAAAGCTGTGTCATTCGTACTACTCTCTAATCGAATAGTAACGGGAACTCTGCGCCGAGGTGACCACACATCTAAGGCTAGTTTTGTCTTGAATGTTGGTACGAAGGGTATAGAATCAATAAAATCTATAGGCATTCCAGCACTATCAAGTGCCAATCGAGTTCCAGCATGACGACTTGCTGAATCCGTATGAACAGTCCTTACTACCTGATGCTTTACTAAGCTATCTTGGGGAAGACTATCAAGGCCGATACTATCTTCCGCAGGATTGTAATCAATGGAAGTAAAGAAACCGCTTGTGTCCGTAGATGCAAAATAGAATTGTTGTATTCGAGCGGTATCAAAGTCAATAGGAAATCGATATTTTTTTCTCAAGTGCTCTGCGTCGATATACTCTTCACCATTACCCTCATTTGCCGCATTATTAACCTTTCGAATACCGCACCCCTCATAATTGATAAAAAAGATAACAACCAGCAGTAATACACTTAACACCGAGGTGCTCCCAAAGGAAATCCTGCGAATTCTTAATGCTAGTTGTTCTCTTAAATCTGTCATTAGAGGGCGTTATACCATTTCTTTATGAATCAAACTATTCTTCTCCTGAATCTTCAACCGGGACAGTGTCTTTAAACTGCATTTTGATTTTAAATCCTAAAGCGTTTGCATGAGTTATCGCAGGTTCGAACTGATGCCAATTTGTATTGCTGTCCACTGCAAGGAAATAAGAATAGGCGGTACCATAGGCAACTGGATCAGGGTGCTTTTCTACTTTATTATCGATGTCAAGGGATACTGCTTTTGCCAAGAGACTATCTTTAAAACTGCTTAATCTTATGGTGTCCTGATTGATCGTTATGATACCCTGGTCATCTACCATAACATACATAGCATAGTTATCAGACTCATCTTCCACGATTTCTGTTGAGGCTTCATCAAGAGACAACAAAATTACCGGATTAACCTTGATATCATATCGAATAATAAAGACCAAAAGTAAGAGGAACATGACATCCGTTAAGGACGACATGCTAAACTCTGCACTAATCTTTGAACGTTTACGAAACTTCATAATGACTAGTTCGAGGGAGATTCAAGTAAATCAATAAATTCTACCGCCTTGTCCTCCATAAGGAACATAGTCTTTTGAACCATACTAGATAAGAGATTATAGGAGATATAAGCAATGATACCAGCTATTAATCCAAACACCGTGGTAAGCATTGATTCTTGAAGACCACCCATAAGTTGATCAACCGCATTGTTTCCTTCGGCTAGGTTCGCAAAGGTTGTAATCATACCCGTTACGGTTCCTAAGAAACCAAGCATTGGTGCAGCACCGCTAATCGTCGCTAAGATGTTAAGATTCTTTTCCAATCGATATACTTCAAGACTTCCCTGGTTTTCAATTGCCTCTTTTATATCGCGAAGCGAACGGCCAATTCTTGAAACGCCCTTCCCGATCATGTGGGCGACGGGCGAGGTGTTGCGAGAACATAAATCCTTTGCTGCTGCAACATTGCCATTTAAGACATTTTCTCGTATTCGATGCATAAAGGAATCATCAAGGTTGTTCGCTTTACGAATAAGAAGGTACCGTTCAATTGTGATGTAAATTGATACAATCATTAGAAGAAGTATTATTACGATAACTCCTTGACCGATAAAACCCATCTCGCTAAATGATTTTGCAATAAATGAAGGCCCTAACGATAGAATTGAAGGCTCTAAAAAGACTTTGCCCATGGTTTGAAATTTTCTGAAATATAAAACGCTTTTTTGTGGATCTACATTGTCTCTATCCACAATACATTGGGGATTATACATAGATGATGCCAAATTATTGGAATTCCATATCGGATTACCAAAAAAATGAACGAAGCAATCTATCCCAACACTAACTCAATTGAGATATGTGGCATTCCTGAATGCTATATTGATATGGTGGAGTAAAGGTAGTTGCCTTTTAGCACGAAGCTCTCGAGTCCAAAAGTCATTGCACTACGCTGTTGTGTTTCGGTTGTAATGCCCATCAGATAAAGGAAACCGAGAGAGTCAACTTTGTGAAATAGTGAGTTTAGACACTTCATCTATAATGATACGCTCAAAAAGTTACAGTAATCCTGAATGAATACAGGCTGAATCGTATCCACAAGAAGGTATCCGCGATTGAACGCGGACATAAGATTAAAAAAAGAGGTATTGCGTTAGACATTGTGCAGTGCAAGACAGTTTTTTTGGATAGTTAGTAATGTCTTTCTGTAGGACCAGTTTATTTTTTGAATCATCTCAATCTCCCCGTATAGGTTGCTCAACTTTAATGATTTACTCAAACTGTTTAGGTCTTGACCATCAATGGTATTTTCTTCTCGTTTTAAATTTTGCAAGGTATGTTCTAAATAAGAAAGGCGTTTTATGTGAAGAGGTCCTAGAATACTAGGGGGAGGAATGACATTGGCCTTATTTGACAAATAGTCTAGATAGGGCCTAGTAAATACCCTTGTCATTCCAAAACCATGATATAACCTGTGCAAGAATTCAAGGTTCATGCGGTCCTCTTTCATAAGATGCTCGAAGGATATGCTATCTAGAGCTCTCACCTTCCATCCTGATAACTTAAACCAAAAGTTAATTTCTGAGTCTTCACCAGAAAGTAAAGTCTTTCCTGTTCGGCCGACAAGGACATGTTCTATATTGGGGTTTTCTAGAATAGAAAGGTAGACGTTTTTTCTTATCCCTAGACCTGCACCATATAGCGAGTGATATTTTAACTGTGGGCCAACGGCAAAACTAGATTGATAATGATCGAACCACCATGGCTTTTCTGTCTCAAATCGCGCAATTCCAACCCCTCCAACGAGGCCTAACGTATCATCTTTTTGAAATGCCTGAAAAACTTCTGCCACATAGTTTTTTGATAAAAAGTTATCGTCATCAACCATAAGGACAACATCATATCTTGCCTCATATAACCCTTTAATCCTTGCAAATAGAAGTCCTTGTTTTTTTTCTTTAACGCGGCGGGCAGAAATCGTCAATTTGTTTATCTCAATCTCTATGATTTTGGCCGTTTCGGGAGAAGAGTTATTGTCTACAACAATTAATTCTAGGTTGCCCGTAAAAACTTGGTGTTCTATACACGATAAAACTTCTACAAGTTGGCTCCCCCCGTTATATGTGGACACAACAACACTAACACCATTAACCATACGAAAAAGACTAAGTCAATTATTAAAATCCTTTAGATAACGTCGTCTGTGGCGTAGCCCCCGCCCACTGTGTTTAACACGATAACTGTAATTACATGCAGTCTAACGCTGTATCAAAACCTTCTCCCGCAGCTTCCCCCGAACACTCGACATTTCCAATACATACTGGCCATTATACAACCTTCTTATATCCAAATACCATAGTGTAGATCCCTTACGGATAATGTCTTGGGCTACCAACTTACCTTCCATGTCGTACAAGCTAAGCGCAATATCATCATAGTTCACACCTAAACGTTGCACCGCGATAAACTCTGAAGTAGGGTTGGGATAGATGTTTAAAAGTCCTTCTAAACCATTTAAATTACCCAGTCCCGTCGTTGTATTTACAGGGAAAACAACGCTATCAGGATCTTGAATTATTGTGGGCTCTGAAATGGCAACCTGAGTCCCTGAATTACCTGGTCCCATTTGAGCGAAGTTGTCCGCTTCAACCATGCCATAGTATGATTGAATTACATAGGGAAACTTACTATTCCAATTTTCGTCTACTGTAGCGAAATAGGCATAGGTGCCATTAGGATATTCTGGAGTAATACAAAATCGTCCGTTATGGACATCAAGATCACCTAATCCATCCATAAATTCAAAGTCTTCATAATACCAACCCAAAGGAAAATCTACGCTTACGGCAGGTCCATTATTTCGGACAGTTCCAATATCACCGCGCAGCTGATAGCTTGGCTCCATGCGCTGAATACCAGAAGAAGCATCCATGGCATTAGAATATCCAAACGCGCCATAGATAGGATATCCATCAAAGGCATATCCAATCAACGGTGAATGCCTTGCTGAATCCAATACATATAAACCATCCGAAGGGTACACATCGCATATATTGGAGAGCAAGGCTAAATCTGCATTAAAGGCTTGAGGATTTTGGTGATGATGATAAGCATCTCGCGCAGGATGTCCTTTAGCACAATCAAATCCAATATTTTCGGCAAGAATAGCATTGCGATTCCATATGCCATCGCCGCCGCCTCCGGGTCCACCACGCACATCTGTGCCCTGAGCTACGCTGTATGAAGCACCATCTTGCCAATCAAACAATGGAACTCCATTGATAAATACACCGATTTGACCTAGTCGGGTGGTAGTGATATTCCCTGTGTTTGGTGCGGGATTCCTTGGAATCTGAAAGATGTAGTCGACCTCGCCCGTTCCTCCAGGATTGCCATCAAGGTATGGTCCAATGGCGTATGCAGGAATCCCCTTAGAGGAGACATAGACAAAGTCATTAGAGTACTCTACTTGTTGGACATTGACGAGCCAATTTTGAGCAATTGGCGTGGAATTTCCCTGAATATATTGTCTTGCAGTACTTCCATCTGTGTTTTGTAGCCAATAGGCCATCTCAGGAGGAGTAACAGACTGTGCAGAAGCCCATACACTAAATGCTGCGAATAGAAACGTCAAAGGAAACCGCATCATATTTTATGTTTTGATTCCCTTTAAGATAAAGAAACAAAATTATCGCGGAAAGGCAAAGTCCGGATTACGGATAAAAGAGTAATCACTCAACGTAAGCAAGAATGCGTATATCTCGGTCTGTTCTTCATGAGATAAGGGCATCACATGCTCATTGTAATGGTCAAGCACCTCATAAATCGTTTTGAACCGTCCATCATGCATATAAGGATAAGTATATTCTATGTTGCGCAAAGAGGGTGTTTTAAAGAGTAAGCTATCATGTGGCCTATGCGTAACATGAAATCTACCTAAATCTATTAAGGAAGAATCAACGGGTAAATTGTTACTTGTAAAATCATTATTCATAAACAATGGAGGTTTATGACAAGAGGCACAATTCCGCTTAAACAATTTAAACCCCTTCTTTTCTTGTGCTGTAAATTTGGCTTCTCCCCTGCGTACAGAATCATACTTTGCGTTATCCGAAATCAATATGAGCTGAAACTGAACTAGAGCATCAATAAACCTGCGCGTAGAAATGCTCGTGTCCCCAAAGGCAGCCTCAAACAGAGCAGGGTAGTGATCAGATCGGCGCAATCGCTCAAAGACTAATGGCAGATTGCTCGCCATTTCTGTAGCATTATGCAGCGGTGCCATAACCTGAGCATCAAGATGGGTTAGTCCACCATCCCAACGGAATGTCTTATGCCAGCCCACATTCTGGATTGGCGGAGCATTACGCTTACCTATGGTATCACCTATACCATGGCTCAATGCATGATCCACGTGAGAGAAGGCTGTATACGAGGAGTGACAACTAGCACAAGATATCGTAGAATCCACTGACAATATAGGGTCATAGAACAAGGCCCGACCCAATGCAATACCTTCTGTTGTCAACGGATTTGATGATAGATCATAAACCATGTCTCCAAAATATCTCGGTGGATCGAGATCGTAGACTTGCGGCTGAGCTAATGGAGTAAACCATCTCTCTCCTTGACTAACACCATAGACCAATACGGCGCACAGGGTAAAGACGAGAAATTTCCCGCGATGTTTAGTCCAGCGATACATGGGCTACAAAGGTATCAAAGACATTTTTAGCCTCACTTCCTGGAGACATGATGTGCCTAGAAACATCACTTGGAAGGCTTTCGTAAAATGCATCTAAATCAATGGTCAAAAGACTATGATCTGCTACTTCAAGGGCATGATAACATACAAAGGGTTCGCGAAACCCTCCTAAATGATAGACAAAGTCATCCCCCTTATACCTTCCCTCCATTTTTACTGCGATATATCCATTTTGCCAAGTCCAATACATGCCTTGTAAGGGGTCAAAAACGCCTTCAAATGAGGATAGCACTTGAGACACACTATCGACGCCTAAAACAAAGGAAGAAATGTAGGGTAAATCGAAGGAAGATTGGGCCGACAAGTCATATAATTCATATGTTATATCTCCATGCTCAGAAATCTGGCCAATGTAGAGCATAAATACCTCCATTTCCACCTCATCAGCATTGACTTCGAGGCGTAAATTTTGGGCCGACAATAAAGTAGTGGTGAAAAGAAAGAAAAACACATGGCGCATACCTAAATATAAGGGGTTTAACGATTTCGTAACATGTGTGGAAAAGCCCCGAATTTAATGTAAAAAATGGCGGTCTAAAACCTTACATTTGAAGCTATGGACGATAACCAGAATCCACAAGAAAACTCAAATCCGCAGGAAGGGTCAAATAACCAAGGTTCTTCTCAGATTGTCAACATAGATATTGCCGAAGAAATGAAGGCCGCTTACATCGATTATTCGATGTCT
>DLYY01000009.1 GCA_003447535.1 Bacteroidota bacterium
CTATTTAAAATTAATATATTTGCCATTCCTTGAAAGTACCTAAGCTCAGTTGGTAGAGCAAAGGACTGAAAATCCTTGTGTCGGCGGTTCGATTCCGCCCCGTTCCACTTTTTTCCTCCTCCTACTTCCTCCTCAATCTCAGGTTTACACAATTTCCTTTGCTCCTTGGTGTTCACTATTTACCTTTAGATAGTGCACCCTATCCGTAAACATCCCCTCCTTGAATTCAACAGCAACGGCATCTATTGCGCACAAGCTGACGTATATATTGACCCATGGAGAAAAGTAGATCGTGCCTTGATCACCCATGCGCATGCAGACCACGCTCGGTATGGCATGAAGCACTATTTAACCACTTCTGGTTCCGCACTCATCATGAGGGAGCGTATCGGTCATTCCCTCTCAATAGAAACGACAGAATACAGTCAAAAGCACACAATTGGGGGCGTTAAATTCAGCTTTCATCCCGCAGGTCATGTGCTTGGATCGGCCATGATTCGAGCAGAATACAAAGGGGAAGTATGGGTTGCTAGTGGGGACTATAAGATTGGGCATGACTCCTTTGGAAATCATTTTGAACCCATTCCTTGCCATACCTTTATCACTGAATCTACCTTTGGCCTTCCCGTGTTTCGCTGGGAAGAGGAAAGCCAGGTTTTTGATGCAATCAATGCCTGGTGGAAAAAGAATCAATCGATGGGCTATACTTCGATTGTATACGCTTATTCCTTGGGTAAAGCACAACGAGTTTTACAAGGAATTGACCCCAGCATAGGCCCTGTAGTGTGCCACTCCGCAGTACAAAAGCTCAATCGAGCCATTCATGACGCAGGGTATTCCATTCACTCCTCAAGCAGCTTTACGCAGTGGAAGGATAGCCCGAAGGAAGCCTTACCTCTTGTTATTGCGCCACCAGCTTCTGCCGATGGACCTTGGATGAAAAACCATAAGCCTTATGTAACGGCCATTGCCTCTGGATGGATGGCCCTTCGTGGTAATCGTCGCCGTCGAAATGTCGATCGAGGCTTTGTACTCTCTGATCATGCTGATTGGAAAGGATTGCTTTTTGCCATCGAACAAAGCCAGGCAAATCAAGTGCTTGTCACCCACGGATACTCCCAACTATTTAGTCAATACTTAACAGAAAAAGGGTGGGATGCTCGCGTAGCTGAAACCGCTTTTAGCGATGGATTTCACGAAGTCGAAGAAAACCAAGCCAGCGAATGAAGGAGTTTTCAGCCTTAGTTCGCAAGGTGGATCAAACCACCAAAACCTCCCTACGCTTAGAGGCCTTAGTGCAATACTTTTCAGCGTGTAGTGATTCCGATAAAGTGTGGTGTATCGCGTTGTTTACAAAAAATACAAGGAAGAGGCCCATGTCAAGTCAGCGGCTTCTAGAGATAGCCTCAGACATTGTCAACCTACCCCCATGGCTTATTGATGAAAGCAAGTCCATTGTTGGCGATACTGCTGAAACTTTAGCACTTCTTCTTCCAGAACCCACAAAACGTTCCCATAAGACGTTGAGTGAGTGGATGGTTTGGCTTGAAAACCTGAAAACATTTAAAGAAGAGCCAGAACGCCAAGAGCGTGACATAAAAAAAGCCTGGAGAAGCCTAAATGCCGAGGAGCGCTTTGTTTTCAATAAGCTGATTACCGGAGGATTTCGATTAGGCATTGCCGCGCGGACAGTTATCAAAGCCTTGGCAAAGGACCAAGAATGCGAAGAGGGTCAAATTGCCCTTGCCTTATCCGGTCAGTGGGATCCTATGCAACTCTCCTTCGAAGAGTTACTAGCGAGAGGCAAGGGATCAGACCTCAGCATACCCTATCCATTTTATCTAGCCTACCCTTTACACACTGTTCCTAAGGCAAATGATAAAGATCAACAACAAGCTCTTAATGAATTAGGAGCGATTACCGATTACCAAATTGAATGGAAATGGGACGGTATTCGAGGGCAACTTATTCGCAGAAAAGGCAAGGTATTTCTTTGGTCTAGAGGATCAGAATTAATTTCTGATAGCTTTCCTGAATTGATCACAGCCGGAGAATCATTCAACGAGGATGTCGTACTTGATGGAGAAATTGTAGCCTATACAGATACGATTGAACCTTTTGAACAACTACAAAGGCGCTTGGGAAGAAAACAACCTTCGAAGAATATGCTGCACAAAGTTCCCGTACGTTTTATCGCCTATGATATCCTTGAACGTAATGGCGAAGACTTTCGGAAAAAGCCGCTCAACGTACGCAGAAATCATCTTGAACGTTTTATCCATCAACATCAACTGGACAAGGTTATGATGTCCGATACGATTAAGGTGGATACATGGGGTCACTTAGTGGACTTACATAAACAATCAAGGCAATATCAGGCTGAAGGATTTATGATTAAATCTATCGAAAGCAAGTACAGAGAAGGTCGTAAACGTGGAGATTGGTGGAAATGGAAGGTAAGCCCTATGACCGCAGATGCCGTATTACTCTATGCCAATCGAGGCAGCGGAAGACGAGCTAATCTTTACAGCGATTACACCTTTGCAGTCTGGTCTTCTGACAACAAGAAAACCCGAACTCTACTGCCATTTGCCAAAGCCTATTCCGGCTTAACAGATAAAGAAATCGCTGAAGTAGACAAGTTTGTAAAAAAGAATACCAAAGAGCGCTTTGGCCCTGTGCGGAGCGTCATACCTCATTTAGTCATGGAAATTGGCTTTGAAGACATCCGCAAGTCTACACGTCATAAATCCGGTTTTGCCGTGCGATTTCCAAGAATAATGAGATGGCGTAAAGACAAACAATTGGAAGAAATCGACTCTATGGATCGGCTCCAACACTTACTTGACAACAAACAGGGTGAAGGCTAAAGATGCTCTTCGTATAGCGTTTTTACGACCTTAGCATTACCTTGCTTAAACAACGATTTGATCAAACGGTAATTGGTAATAACTATACCTAAAAAGGTTCCAATAATGGCAAGAGTAGACACCGAACGGATATAGGCCAATAAGGCCTCTTCGGTTTGATAGTCCGGAAACACTCCGTACTCCTGCATATAAATGGTAATGCTTTGCCCCTCAAGATCAGATAGGATGGTTTGATATTGATTATAGACAAAGAGCATTAGAAAAACATTCGTGGTAAACCATAAATAGCGAAATGCTCTTGAGCGAATTGAGGGGAATGTCCCAAAACTAATCGCATGCCGAAAAGTAACCACCGCAAGAATAATGGAAGCAACAATTCCATAGAGCTTTTCGGGCAACATAGTAATTGTGTTGGTAATAGGATACATCAATACCCAGGCAAGCACAACTCCGAGAAGCAAGCCTAAAAACTCTTGAAAGAAGAAAAAGCGCCATTTCATAGACTGCAAGTTTACACAATCTCGCTTGCTTGGAGAAAGCAATAGGCTTAAACAAAAGCCTTTGAACCCAAAAAGCATAGTATCTTGACATAACAAACCACTCATCATTAGATGGCATCAAGAAATGGGAACACTGCAATCATTTTTTAAGGTCAAGCAAACCTCCCCAAAACAGAATGGATGGTCTCTTGTCCTTCTTATGCTGTTTGCTGTGATACTCTATTGGCCAAGCCTCAACTATGGCTTTGTTCTTGACGACAAAAAAGTGATTACAGAAAATGCAGTGACTCAAGGAGGAGTGGACTCAATCAATACTATCTGGGCAACAGAGTCTAAAACCTTTCAAGCCAATGTTCCAGATGATGCAAAAATCTCTAGGCCACTAAGTCAAACCTATTTTGCCCTATGCTTTGACAAGAACCTCTCCACAGAGGCATTACAAAAGCGGTATCACCAAGGACAAATTACTCTTTATGCCCTCCTTGTATTCCTTTTGTTCTTTCTTATGGACAAATACTTTAGTCACCTATCACTAGGGTTACGATGCATTGTTTTGGCCCTTTTTATTGCTCACCCGTTGCATGTAGAAGTCGTCGCAAACATAAAAAGTGCCGATGAGTTGTTAGCCTCTATTCTTTTGGTTTCAAGCCTTCTCGCCTTACCATACTCCACAACATCTTCGACACAACACCCAGCTTACACAGGCTGTCTGATCATTCTAAGCCTCTTTCTCTTTGTTCTAGGCTACAAGGCGAAACAAAATATCTTAATGTTTAGCCCATTACTGATTGTCCTTCTATTCTTAGAGATCTATAAAACCCTTCCTAAAACAATTCAAGAGCACTTTTATTCCTATCGATGGAGCTACGGCCTGCCTATGTTGGTTGTCTTGCTGACCATTCTTTTCTACAAGGGTCCTGACAATGTTCCTTTAGTACAAATCTATGCTCTTGATTTTGAAGTTTACCAAACCATACAAAGTACTTACTCAAAGGCCCATAACACCTTTTTGGGCATGGCGTCTACCGGAGAAATTGTGGCAAACTCTTTATGGACTACCTGCCTATCTGTAACAAAAATGATATGGCCAAGAACCCTTGTTCATCAATACGGCGCATTTCAAATCCCATTGACATCTTGGCAATCGATAAAACCCTTTTACGCTATTGGGTTAGGGGGAATCCTTCTTGGAGGTATGTTTTGGTTATCGAGAAGACCTGGGCAATTTCAGCATGTAATGATTAGTGCCGCATTATTCACCCTTCCCCTTATTGCCTATTCTCACCTCTTTATTCCGCTGCCAGATACCTATGCCGACCGCTTTTCCTTCCTAGCTGTACTTGGTTTGTTGCTTTTATTGGCTGAGGCCATATCAAGGGTTTCCCTGAAGCCTTTCTGGATTACAGGTCTAAGTGCTTTGTGGTTGACCGTTTATAGCGGGAAGGTGGTCCAACGAATACCTGCTTGGGAAAGCGACACCTCTCTGCTTACCACAGATTGGAAGCAAAGTCCCAATAATGCCTCAATCCTTGCTCGGTATGCCAGCCATATTGAGAAAGACGAGCACAAAAAAGAACAGCTTTACCTCAAAGCCTTATCAATTTATCCTAATTTCTTTGGCGCTCATTATGATTTAGCCAGGCTATACTTTTCGCAAAATCGATATGCTTTAGCTTATAAACACTTTAATCAAACAAGTGAGCATAAGGCAAGCGATGACATTCAACATAATCTTCAGCTTTGCAGCTATCACATCGCACGTAATAAAAGCCAATCTGCCT
This sequence comes from Bacteroidota bacterium, assembly GCA_003447535.1. Lineage (GTDB taxonomy): Bacteria > Bacteroidota > Bacteroidia > Chitinophagales > UBA8649 > UBA8649. Next base: position 5,152 of record DLYY01000009.1, read on the forward strand.
ACGTGTCGAATCAATTAAAAGACGCTATTCAACTCCTTGATTCAGCGCGCTCCTTTTTCCCTAGGGATATAGTTGATCCAGAATATCGAGAAATGACGAGCAATTTGGCTAAGATGTACTTTGAGCACAATGCCCATGACACAGCGTTTGAGCTCTTAATCAATGCACTGGAGCAAGATACAAGTCACCTTGTCTATGCTCAAGAAGGACTGAATATGGCTGGCAATATCAAAAATTCTGCAAGGGCAGTAGAGTTTGGATTATACTTTGCCCCCTCACGAGCAGATGATTCAACTTATTGGGCTGATGTAGAAGGCCTTGCTCAGGGCAATGAGATTTTGTTAGAACAAATTAAACTGCATAAATCAAAAAATTTCTCCGTACGATAGGACAAAGGAAATTTTATCTTCATACTATGAAGGCACACACTTTATGGTTACAAAATACCCTTAGCGGTCAAAAAGAAGCATTTGAACCAATCAATCCCCCGTTTGTCGGCCTCTATGTTTGTGGACCGACCGTATACAATGAGGTGCACATGGGTAACCTTCGAACCTTCATCTCCTTTGATGTCCTTAATCGATACTTGCGGTACTTAGGTTATACAGTACGCTACGTTAGAAACATCACCGATGTTGGACACTTAACGGATGATTCCGGAGAAGATCGTGTAGAGAAACGAGCCCGGCTTGAAAAAATCGAGCCCATGGAAATTGTACAGAAATACAGCCGAGGGTTCCATAGAGTTTCTGATGTGTTTGGCCTGCTCGACCCCGATATTGAACCCACGGCCACAGGACATATTGTTGAGCAGATTTCCATGATTGAGTCCGTTATCGCGAAAGGCTTTGCCTATGAGGCCAATGGCTCGGTCTATTTTGATGTGGAAAAATATGCCAAAAAACACAACTATGGCCAATTATCCGGGCGCGTCTTAGAAGAACTTGATCAACAAACGCGCAATCTTGATGGCGGAGAGGATAAGCGGTTTTTTGCGGACTTTGCACTTTGGAAAAAAGCATCGGACGAGACGATTATGAAGTGGCCTTCTCCATGGGGCATTGGCGTACCGGGATGGCACTTGGAATGTTCTGCCATGAGCACCAAGTACTTGGGGAAGACATTTGATATTCATGGCGGCGGTATGGATTTGAAATTCCCACACCATGAATGTGAAATTGCTCAATGTCAAGCAGCAGAAGAAGGAAGCAGCGCTCGGTACTGGATGCATACCAACATGCTTACAATCAACGGAACAAAAATGTCCAAGTCCCTTAACAACTCAATACTACCTATGGAGTTTGTCAGCGGTGAACATGATCTTCTAGAAAGGGGATATCCTCCTATGGTTGTAAAGTTTTTTATGTACCAAACCCATTATTCCAGTCCGCTTGACTTCTCCAACGAAGCCTTACAAGCGGCAGAGAAAGGATTTATTCGCCTTCAAAAGGGGATGGAGCTATTAGAAAATATACCTGAAGGAAAAGGCAGCAAAGAGGATGCTAGTGTTTTACTCGATGCGTTAAACGACGCACTACACCACTTAACTGACGACCTCAATACGCCACGTTGTATTGCCTCGTTATTTGAAGTAACCAATAGTATACAACGTATGCAACATCATTCCACCTCTCTTGATTCAGATACAAAGAGTCAGTGCTTAGCAATATTCAAAGGCATTGTACATCAAGTCTTAGGCTTAGAGCTTAGTACAAACCATGCCCATAATGACTCCTTAGATAAAGTAATGGATGCTCTACTTGGTATACGTAAAAAGGCGCGCACAGAAAAAAATTGGGCCGTGGCAGATGCCTTGCGTGATGGGTTGTCTTCAGTGGGCGTAACGTTTTCTGACAACAAAGAAGGAAGCTCGTGGGAAATCAAGTAAGGAGTCGTTGGCTTGCAGCAGGCTTTGTCTTGTTAGGATTGTGCACATATCTAGGATGTACAAATAGTGCCGTTAAAAATGATATGCCTGCTGAGGAGAACCCTCCTGCAAAACCAACTTGCCAGATACACGCCGTGCTCCCTGAAGCTATTCAAGACTTAGGTGACTCGTCGTATCAATATGTTCAGATGCAGGTCGACTTCGGGCCTCGCATACCCGAAACGGAAGCACACAGATTGTGCGGAGACCAATTGATAGAATGGCTTTCTACATACTGCGATACCGTAATGGTTCAGCAAGTTCAAGACACGCTAAAGGCCTTTCCTGAATTTCAAACAGATAGCCTAGTAAAAGGACGAAACATTTGGGCCCAATTTAATCCAGAAGTAAAATCCAATAGAATTTTGCTAGCTGCGCACTGGGATACAAGACCTTATGCTGACCAAGATGAAAGTGGTCGTTTTGACGGAGCCGATGATGGGGCAAGCGGTGTAGGGGTATTGCTAGAAATCGCAAGAATTTTGCACCATCTTGGAACAAATCAAGGTATTGACATCTTATTTTTTGACCTCGAAGACTACGGCGCTAACGACAAGTTTTCAAGAGAGGAAATCAACCCATATTGCGTGGGAAGTAGAGTTTGGTCTCAACGCCTTGCAGAAAGCGGTCTTTCGCCTCAATACAGTGCAGGTATACTCCTCGATATGGTAGGTGCAAGTGATGCTTACTTTTCCAAAGAGAAGCACTCTACACAGTATGCTAGCCATGTGCTTAAAGAAGTGTGGTGTCTCGCAGAAGATCTTGGATACGAAAAACTCTTTATCGATGTATCAAACTATGCCGTGGAGGACGACCACCTCTACGTAAATACGATCGCAAAAATTCCCATGATTGACATCATTAATTACCGCGCTAGTGCTTCGTTTGCTGACCACTGGCACACCGAAAAGGACAATATGGATATAATTGATGCCACTACATTACATGCCGTGAGGCAAGTTGTGCTCTCTTATCTCTTCTCTTCGTCGGAATCGACTGAGCCTCCCGTATAGCGCTCATCCAAGGAAAACAGTTCAGGGTAACGGGGAGAAATTGAGGCATAAACCGCCATAATTTCTCGCATATCTTTTTCAATATCACCACTTGGCCACAAAAGGCGAGCAATACCAGCCTGCTTTTTTTGATAATCTAGGTATCCTAAGCCAATGGGAACGTTCGCCTGTAAGGCTACATAGTAAAACCCAGTCTTCCACTGCTTTCGAAGGGAACGACTTCCTTCTGGCGCTACCATGATTGCAATTTCCTTGTGCTCGTTGTACAATTCAGCCATTACCTCAACACGGCTTTTTTTAGATACCCCTTCTTTTTGATTTCGGAAGATTGGCAATGCTCCCCAGCGGGTCATTATGCGCTTAAATGGAAAGCGAATCCAATCGGACTTAATGGCGAACCTCAGCGGAATCCCTAACTGAAGAAACCCTCCGCGAGCATAAATAATATC
>DLYY01000147.1 GCA_003447535.1 Bacteroidota bacterium
CTTCTTCAGCAGGAGCGGCTGCTTCTTCTAATTTAGCTCTTCTTGTCGCTAGAATTGATGCGCTTTTTTCGAGTTCTTTTTTAGCCTTAGCTTTTTTGCTTTCTTGAACTTTTTGGGCACTCTCTTCGACTGCCTTTTGGATTTCAGCTTCTTTATTGGTTGACCATTCTACAAATTTTGCTTCAGCTTCTTCTAAAGTTAAAGCCCCTTTTCGTACCCCACGCATAAGATGCTTTTTGTAGAGAACTCCCTTGTAGGATAGAATTCTGCGCACCGTTGGTGTTGGTTCAGCACCGTTTTCGAGCCATTTCAAAGAGGCATCAACATCTAAATCAATAATGGCTGGGCTACTTACTGGGTTGTAGCTTCCTACACGCTCAATATAGCGTCCGTCTCTTTTGGCTGTGGCGTTAGCGGCTACGATATAATAGTAAGGACGTGCTTTACGTCCGTGTCTCTGAAGTCTTAGTTTTACTGCCATAAGTCTAAATTATGCTTGTAATGAATTAATTATTTTTTTCTAAATGGATTGCGAATATAAGCTTTATCGATGAGATTTCATCATTGACCTCATCATTTTAGCACTTCCGCCTCCTTGCATTTTCCGCATCATCTTTTTCATGTCCTCAAACTGCTTAATGAATCGGTTGACTTCTTGGATGGAGTTACCGCTACCCGCCGCAAGCCTCTTTCGTCTAGATCCGTCAAGTGATTCGGGATTAGCTCGTTCATACGGTGTCATTGATTGCATCACGGCCTCTACCTTTTTGAAGGCATCGTCGCTGATCTCAACATCTCGCAGCGCCTTACCCATGCCGGGCATCATAGACAGTAGGTCCTTCATGTTACCCATTTTTTTTATCTGCTGTAACTGACCCATAAAGTCATCAAAGTCAAACTTGTTTTTGGCAATTTTTTTTGAAACCTTTCTTGCTTCTTCTTCGTCAAAATCCAGTTGAGCACGCTCTACAAGCGTTACGATGTCTCCCATTCCAAGAATACGTCGTGCCATACGGTCTGGGTGGAAAAGGTCAATTGAATCAACTTTCTCTCCTGATGAAGCAAACTTAATGGGTTTACCCACTGTGTATTGTATGGATAGTGCTGCACCCCCTCTTGTGTCCCCATCAAGTTTTGTCAGGACCACACCATCAAAGTCAATGGTTTGATTAAACGCCTCTGCCGTATTGACAGCATCTTGTCCTGTCATCGAATCAACTACGAAGAGCGTTTCTTGGGGTTGTATGGCTCGTTTAACGTCTTGGATTTCTGTCATCATCACCTCATCTACTGCTAGGCGTCCTGCTGTATCGATGATGACAACATCGTGGCCATTTTTTTTGGCAAAGTCAATTCCAGCCTTAGCGATAGAAACAGGCGATTTATCCTCTTTATCATAGAAGACGGGGATGTCAATTTTTTCCCCTAAGCTCGCAAGCTGATCGATAGCCGCTGGTCGATACACGTCACCGGCTACCATCAAGGGCGATTTTCCCTTTTTGGACTTGGCCCAATGAGCAAGCTTGTGTGTAAAGGTCGTTTTACCTGAACCTTGTAATCCGGCGATTAGTATGATTGCGGGATTACCTGCAATCTGAAAGTTCGCAGCCTCTCCTCCCATAAGGTCTCGCAGTTCATCTTCTACGATTTTCACAAGCATTTGCCCAGGTTGTACAGACTTGAGTACTCCTTGACCAAGGGCTTTTTCTTTTATGCTATCGGTAAAGGTTTTGGCGATTTTGTAGTTAACATCCGCTTCGACCAAGGCTCTGCGAATTTCCTTAGTCGTTTTAGCAATATTTATTTCGGTGATCTTATGTTGGCCTTTTAAAATACTAAGGGCCTTATCCAGACGATCCTGAAGCGTATTAAACATGTCTTTTATTTAGTCAATCTCAATCTCTAGGTTGAGCAGGTTAAAACTATGGTAATCTTCGTAAAGTATGTTGCCTTACATAAAGCGCACTTTTGCTTTTCTTACAACTTTCCAAACTCCCTGACTTTCCCGAATTCCTCCAGCACGCTCAAGTTCTATACTTCTTGGTTCTGGATGTTCAGGATTTACAGGAACGGCAAAATGGGCAAGCGTATGTTCCCAATTCGTCAACAAATTACGTTGAGATGTAGGATTAGTGACAATTTGGAATTCACCGTAATCGGCTTCTTCATCGCGCAGGAAGACTCTAATCACCGCCTCAGGGCTGTAATCTCTCATCATGGCCGAGGAAGGGAACTCACCTTGGGCATTAGGTGCACTGAAGAAAACTACGGAACGCTCGCCCTCTATATTTGATGGATAGCTGACGTGCCCGGGATTATCTTCTTCGGGACGCTTAGCAGTCTCTTCAATCTTTGTCTCTTGAGTTTCTTCTTGGTTAAACACCTGTGTGTCCTCTACTTGATTAAACGGAATCTCACCAGTGACCCCTTGAGCGATATTATCATTGTTTTGATCTGGATTTTTCTTTTCCACCACTTCCTCATTAAGAGGTTCTGGAATTTGAGCTCTTTGTTGGCTTTCCATAAGTGATCTGAGCTCTCGTTCTCTTTCGCTTAACAGACGTTTGAGTTTATACTGCTCAGCATTGAACTGCGCGCTTTCGTCTCGGAGGCGTTTAGTAGACTGTTCGAGATCCTCTTTTTCGAGATTCAACTTATAGTATAGAAAGGCGAGCAGACCAATTACCCCGAGCAACAGAAGAATAATGATGATGAAAACGAGATTACTGCCGCTTTTTTCTTCCGTTTCTACTTTTCCAGTATCCTCCCCACGAACATCATCGTTGTAAGCCTCGTTGTTCTGATTGTTTTGAGTATTTGTAGGAATCTCGTCAGAGGATTGATTTTCCTCTGTATCAGGCCAATCATGGTCTATAATATCGGCTGCTTCTCTATCTCTCGTATTGATAAAAATTTCAAGCCATCCTTGGAGTTCTGCGGCAACTATTTCTTTACGGGTAGGATTTCTATCTAGAAAATCCTTCAGTTTGCCATCAACATAAAGTTCCATCATTAATGCTTCGGCGAGTTGTTGAGCATCTAAGTCAAGATTTGCCGCAGTGGTCAAATCCATGATTTTTAGGGTTAGGGTCTGATTAGCCGAAGGAAGACTATTGATATTGGCCACTAAATCGTCTTTTTTGCAATCTCCCATAACACATGGTTCACTAAACGAGTTAAAGACATTATCTCTTCCTGCTTGAGATAAAGAAACCTGATTGCAACTTAACAAAATGCAGGTAGTGATATCATCCCTTGTGATTTGGCTGTAAAGCTTAGCGGTGGGCGCCGCAGAGAGTATAAGACTAGTAAGTATAGTCCACAGGATGTAATTTTTGATTTTCATTAAACGAATTTTATGATTCTTTAAAAAGGTTGATCCACTTAACTAATGCTGTGTGAACCCGAGTTGGCCGATCCTCTGAACGTTCCATAAAGCTCTTTACAAGAAGGTTATCTTCAATGGATAAGAGGATAATTGAAGCAAGAGAATCGGAGGGTAAATCGGTCTCGAAAGAATAATGCTTTCTTTTGAGAAAAGTCGATAAATTCCTATTGGAGCTTGGCAGATTGGGAAGAAAAGTTGCTATTTCTTCTATACTGCAATCACCGGTTCCACATAGGGAAGCTATATCTTGATACACGGCCTCTTGATCGCTTCCGAGGAGTGAGATTTCATTAAAACTGAGAACTAGGCAGGATTTGATCTCTTTGTTATCGACCTGTGCATGGAGCAAAGTGGTAATACTTACTGCCAAAAAGATAAGTACGGTTCTCAGAATGTCCATAACTCAAAAATAAGACGAATCATGTACTTCTAACGCAGATTTCCCAAAGAACACATACAAGGTGTACAAAAAACGTTAAAAGCAATGCCGCTAAACTTTTAGTGTTTTGTACCACTTTACTCTCCATAAAAAATACAGCCAAGTTATTCGCAAACATCCTAGGCCGTAAATCACACTTCGTCTGAGATTTATAGAAGAGGCTTCCTTGAAATATTTTGTGGGGCAGGTTACTTCTCCGATAGCAAAATTCTTTGAGGCGATTTGAGCAAGAAGTTGATTATCGAATATGAAATCATCTGAATTGGATTCAAAATCAATGGATTGGAGAACGTCTGATCGAAATGCACGATAGCCGGTGTGGTATTCCGAAAGTTTTAATCCCATAAATAAGTTTTGCGTAAACGTAAGTAAACGATTGGCCACATACTTATAAAGTGGCATACCTCCTTTTAATGCACCACCACTAATAATTCTCGAAGCCAAAATTACGTCATAATGCCCGGAGGTAATCATTGCGATCATGGCAGGGATTAGTTTAGGAGAGTACTGATAGTCGGGGTGTAACATAACAATGATTTCAGACCCTAAATTAATTGCCTTTCGATAACAAGATTTTTGGTTTGCACCATACCCCTTATTGAATTCGTGTTGAATAATGATGTCAATA
>DLYY01000086.1 GCA_003447535.1 Bacteroidota bacterium
CATGTCGCCCTGACTGCCGGAATCTGTGCTATGTACACTTGTACGAAGTAATTTATTGCCCATGCCCTCAATTTTTTAGGTTAGGATACGTTCCTAAGTAAGGTGTATCTTCAAAATATGTTCAAGCAAAAATCATCTTGGCTCTTTATGCTTCTTTTCCTCTTTGTAGCAGAGCAAAGCCGTGCACAACTGAACTATCTTGAAAAGGGAAACAAACTGATCTATTTTGGCATTCATCTTGGCTTCAATCAAGGAGCTATAAAGCCTTTGCGAAATGTAAGTCCTGGAAGTACGGACTCTGTAACCTTTGTGAATTCCACGTTTGGTCCTGGCTTTAACATCGGCATCATAGGAAACTACCAGTTTCATAAATACTTTGACCTCCGGTTAATTCCAACCTTATCTTTTTCGGATCGCAACTTGATTTTTCGCGACGTAAACAACGTTGAAATTCCGAAAACCCTCTCGTCGATTTATCTCTCATTTCCCTTGATGTTTCGATACAAGTCAAAGCCAATCAAAGACTTTAGGATATTTGTATTGGGAGGGATTCGCTACGACTTCGACCTAAGTGCAAAATCCAGTCGACGAAATGCCGACGATCAAATTCTACTACAAACGCACGACATAAGCTTCGAAACAGGATTTGGTTTTCAGTTTTATCTGCCTTACGTCATTCTCAGCCCTGAATTCAAGGTAAGTCATGGCCTAATCAATCGAAAGTTCCCCAACGAGAACTTGATTTATTCAAGAGCCATTGATAAACTTTTTTCTCGCATGTTTACCATCTCGATAAACCTAGAAGGGTAATGCCATACGTCCTTGAACATGACTTAGCTTCAGGTTGGCGCGCCTTGTGGGAATTAAGCGAAACTGAGGACTATTTTCTTGATTTAAAGGTTTGGAGCGAAGACGACCTCCAACGACTTGAGCAAATGGAAAGTCCCGCACGCAGAATACAATGGCTGGCTACCCGATTTATATTGAAGGACAAACTAGGTGTGAAAACCCCGTTAAATAAAGACAAACAAGGAAAACCGCAGTTAGACCAAGGCTTTGTTAGTCTCAGCCATTCCAAAGAGTGTGCCGCTGTCGTCTTCGACCAAAACCATGAAGTGGGTGTAGATGTTGAAGAAGTAGGAGAAAAAGTAAAACGTGTGGCAAAAAAATTTCTAACAGAAAAAGAATTCACCATACTTGAAGGCCATGGCGGTGATGAAAGCTTACTACTTACCAAAGCATGGACAGTTAAGGAAGTTGTTTTTAAATGGTTTGGTCATGGCGAGCTTCCCTTCCGCGAGGCCATACAAATTCAAAACATTACCGAGGACACAATGGATGTAGTGCTTAGCGCCGATGGGCATGTCAAACTGCACAGGATTCACCACCTCCAATGGAAGAATACCATTATGGCTTATCTCTAAAATCTACCTAAATTGACTATCTTATCATGATGAAAACAACTTATCTAAAACTCGGTCTTTTCGCTGCTTTACTCATTGCCGGTTGTAGCGAAGATAATGGTGGTTGCAACTGCGTTCTGCCGCCTCCTGAGGTTATCTATTCAGTAGAATTTGCCAATGGGAATGAAAGCCTTGAAGCAGGAGATACCATTCTCATTGATAACAAACAAGTCATTGTTGAACGCATCCAGTTTTACCTTGGGGATGTTATTGCGAAACAAGGGGATTCAAGCGATATCTTGATTCGCGATGTGGAGTTTTTCTCATTAGAAAATGCTCCAGAAGACAATCAGTTTATTCGTACGCTCGCTGAAGGAAACTACACAGGGTTAGACTTTTCAGTAGGCATCAATGAAATGCTCAATCAAGGGAATACAGCACAATGGAACGCTGGCGATCCACTGAGTACATCCAACAATATGTATTGGCCTATGGGAGGATACATCTTCAGCAAGTTTGAAGGCCGACTTATCACAGATACCGTCATCTCGGTAATCTATCATATCGGGCGGGAAGCCAATCGAAGAGATTTAATATTCGACGAGAACTTCTCCATAAGTGGAGTAAACAACGTAGTCATTTCATTTGACGTCCAGAAACTCTTTGGTGCGGACGGAGGCACTAGCATTAATCCAGCCACTCAAAACGAAACACATACCATGAATGACCCGCAACTTGCAAGTATTATTGCCGACAATTATGCGAATGCATTCAGTGTGACCTTCCCCCAATAACTACTCTTTGAGTGAAACGCAATCAGTTATACATAGCAGCTCTTGTTAGTATTATTTGCGGACTCCTTTGGGCATGTAGACCCGATGATGGGTTTACCCCCCCTTCAGTATTATACGACCCAAGTCCTTATGCCTTTAATCGGCCCGAATTAGAAGGACCTAATCGCTTGTTTCCACTTATGGTCGTTCCGAGCGACAATGCCATGACGATTGCCAAAGTAGAACTCGGACGATATTTATTCTATGATGCAAGGTTATCATTAAGCGGCAATCAGTCCTGTAACTCATGCCATAAACAAGAATATAACTTTGGAGATAATGTGGCACTCTCAACGAATGCTAGTGGCAGTCGAAACATTCGCAATGCCATGCCGCTTATAAACCTTGGCTGGGCAAACAATGGCCTCATGTGGGATGGCCGAACCATCGATTTGGAGACGGCGAGTGCTGATGCAATTTTTAGTGAGTTACATCCCAACCCAAGTGCAATACTTGATATTCTTCGTGAGGATTCCTTGTACGCCAATCTTTTTGCCAAAGCCTTTGAAGATGGTGCGGTTACTTTAGAAAACATCAATAAATCCCTAGCGAGCTTTATGCGCTCCATCGTATCGCTTGATAGTAAGTATGATCGCTACGTCAAATTTGGTTTAAACGAGTTAAGCCAAGAGGAGTTTAGGGGCTTTGAAATGGTCTTTTCTTCGGAAGAGGGAGACTGTTTTCATTGTCACGCATCCTCGGATGTTCTATTCTCTGATTTCAGTTTTCACAATATTGGGTTGGATAGTAACATCACCACTATCTATGATTTTGCAGACTTCGGTCTTGGAGGAAGCACGGGCAACGAAGAGGATTATGGCCTATTTAAGAGTCCTACGCTCCGTAATTGGGCCAATTCAGCACCCTACATGCATGATGGACGCTTTACATCGATGGAAGAAGTTATTGAGTTTCACAGTACAGGCCTAAAAACCTCCCCCAACCTTGATGTCATTATGTTGAAGGATGGGAAAATTCAGAACGGTGGGCTGCAAATGACATCGCAAGAAAAAAGCGACCTTTTAGCCTTTCTTCAAACACTTAACGACACCGTCTTTTTAAACAATCCCGCCTATTCAAATCCATTTGATTAAAGAGATTGCGCAGTGACTTCGTCTTTCTTACTCAAAAAAGCGATTAGGATAGTCCGTAATGATCCCGTCAACACCCATTTCGACAAGTCGCTTCATGTCCTCAACCTTGTTAACCGTATGGGGAATTACGAGAACGCCTGCAGCGCGAGCATCCTCAATTCTTGAAGAATACACCAAATTATATATCGGACTGTAGACGTCGGGCACAAAACCTAAATCAGCAATTATCTCCTTTAGGTTTCCATTTTCACCGTCCAGTAAAACAATAGATAAATCTTTGCTATATAAACCCTCTAGTTGCCCTTTTCGTATCGCGCGCAGCACGCGCAAATCGTAAGACTGAAAGCTAATTCTTCGCATAGCGGTGGAATCTAGTACTTGGTCTAAGATCCTGTAAACTTCATCCACAAATTCGTTTGGGTTAGGATGATACACATCATCCCCTGCTCGACTTGATTTGATTTCAATGGAATACTTTACCGATGCCTTGCCATGTTCTTTGGTATAAGCCTCCACTTGCTGGATTACATCAAGTAACATCGGTTTTACAGCTTCCTCTTTGGTCTGTTGGCTAAACTGAGGGTGTTGGAGAGAGCCGCAATCACATCGAGTAACCGAGTCATAGGTCATGGCGTAAATATTCCAAGTCTTTTCTTCTGCTTTAGGAATGGGATTTCCCTCAGGATCCAAACAAATTGTAGCATTTAACCAAGGTTCGTGGGAGAGCACTACTTTTCTATCTGTTGTTATCACGACATCCATTTCGAGCGTTGTAACGCCAAGATTTACAGCATGAACCATTGCCTGTAAAGTGTTTTCTGGATAGAGTCCACGACACCCTCTATGACCCTGCAAGTCAAAAGCTGTCAGTTCCTCCAAGGCAATGACCTCTGGTTCTTTTAGATGGCTTAACAATGGTCCTAATTGGTCAGCTTGTATATAATCGATGCCCAATTCGATGCCTTTACGATAACAACGACTAGCATCCCGCCTACCAAGGCAATCTAAATAAACCGCTCCCCCCTTACTATGTATGGCATCAACATATCGCTTGGTAAGTTGTCGAAACGGCACATTAATTATTGCGGATTGACTTGCTGAAAGCGCTGAATGAGTCGAACTCTTCTTAGCAAAAGGACCTTGTCGGATAACAAGAGAATCTAATTGCAGTAAATCAATCTGTGTTTGAATAGACTGGCGTAACGCATCATCACTACAATGAAGGGTAATCTTATGCTTTTCCAAAATTCCAGAGGCTCCAATAACATCGATTAATCGGATTGGGTCGCACTCTTTAATATCTAAATCAGGTGCTGTTTTTGGAGTATTTGCAAGCAATCCTAAGATTAGAGCTAGTGTTGGGATGCGTTCTCCCCTGTACGACCCACTAAACCAACTCCCAGCATCAAATGTCCGAAGTTCTTCATAAGAAAAGTCACTTAGGTAGCCCTTGCCATTTGTAGTGCGTTCAAGGCGGCTATCATGCATTAACACCAACACCCCATCTTTACTTTGACGAACATCCATTTCAATACGATCCACACCGAATTCTATCGCCTTTACTGTACTTGCCAAGGTGTTTTCAGGAGCAACTAACGAAGCTCCTCGATGCGCAACACTTACGACCTGACCAGACAACAGACCACAGCACAGATACAACATGACCGCGAAAGATAATCGCAACGGAAAAGTGATGTACTTAATCATACCTATGTAATTGTTCCCCATCCAAAGACCTTACAATTTTTTATCATCCTATAACGTGGTCTGTTAAATATAAGCCTGTTGAAAAGTGTAACAAGATATCCAGCAAAAAAAATTGATTTTAGAATAAAATAAATTTTACTTCATGAAAGCCAAAAGCCAACAGAAAATATTCGTTCTTGATACTTCGGTAATTCTCTACGATCACCAGGCACCAACGGAGTTTGATGACAACCATATTGCAATTCCTATTCAAGTGCTCGAAGAGTTGGATAATTTCAAAAAGGGAAATGATACAAGAAATTTTGCTGCTCGCCAATTTATTCGCTTGATGGATGAATTAGGTAATCGAGAAAATCTTTTAAATGGCTGGGTACCCCTTCCTGGGAAAAAGACAGGAAACCTTACCGTGGTCTTAACGCGAGAAGCTTTACCCATTGATGCAGAAAAGGTGTTTGGAGAACGTAAAAACGATCATAAGATCATCAATGCAGCATTGAAATTGCGGGATGATTTTCCAGAGCACAAGGTTGTATTGGTCACGAAAGACATCTGCCTGAGGGTCAAGGCTAAATCGCTGAATCTACATGCCGAAGATTACGAAACGGGAAAAGTTAAGGATGTCGATGACCTATACACAGGCAAATCCTCTATTGAAGAATTGGATGCTTCTATAATTGATGACCTAGCTCAAGACCGAATCATTGACTACAAACGGTTTCAAAAGACTAAACCTTACGACAATCAATTTTTCACCCTAACCAATTGCACAAAATCTATCCTTGGATACTATAACCCAATGATCGACAAGATTGAACGCGTTGAAAAGAAGACAGTTTGTCGCATCAAGCCGCGTAACGCTGAGCAAACCTTCGCTCTTGAAGCCTTGATGAATCCCAAAATCAAATTAGTCACCCTCAGGGGGGCAGCAGGTACTGGGAAAACCCTCATGGCGATTGCTTCCGCGATTGAGCAAAAACGCAACTACCACCAGATCTATATAACCCGGCCAATCATACCCTTATCGAACAAGGATATTGGCTACCTTCCCGGTGATGTGAAATCAAAGCTTGACCCCTACATGCAGCCAATCCATGACAACATTAAATACATTAAGGCTCAATTTCCTGAGAAAGATCCTATGCGCAAGAAATTAGAGCAGATGATTGAACAAGATAAGATTGCCATCGCACCTCTAGCTTATATACGAGGTAGGACACTAGCCAACGCCTTCTTTATCGTGGATGAAGCGCAAAACCTTACACCTCACGAAGTAAAAACAATCATATCAAGGGCTGGAGACGGCACCAAAGTCGTTTTTACCGGAGATATAAACCAAATTGATACGCCATATCTGGATGCAGAATCCAATGGATTGAGCTTTGTAATCGATAAGGTTAAAAACAATCCGCTCTTTGCCCATATTACCCTAGAAAAGGGAGAGCGAAGTGAACTGGCCAATTTAGCCAATGAACTGCTGTAAGCTAAGCTAGTTTACTCAGAATTTAATCCTCCGCTGGAGTATTCATTTTAGTGAGGAAGCGCTCCCATTTAGCTACTTGCCAAGGCACAAGATCCATTTTCATTAGGTGGCGGTCGCACAGACTTTGCATCGACTCATCCCAGTTCCTTTCCAATAGACTTTGTCCCTGACGAGCAAGTCGAGAGTTAAAATGCACCGCAGCATCCATAGCATGAAACACTGCACTTTCTGGTAAATTATCCAACGCTTCAAACCCGCTTAAGGCCGAAATCCTCGTCCTAAACTCAAAGGCAGGACTACACATATCCGCTAACTCCTCAACAGCCTTCTTATCGTCCTCGATTAAGTGCTTTAAGGAGTAGATCTTAACGGTCGAGTTATCGACTGCTTTCACTAGATTAACAAATCCTTGTTTTTCATCAGGAAATGCTTCGCACAATGCATCTAAGGCAAGGGTTATATTAACGTAGGAGGCATCGGAAAGCATGGATTCCACATCCTCTTTATATTCCTCTGGTATGGTATCAAGTGCCCAAAGCGCCTGGCGGCGTACCATATGATCTCTGTCGAGTAGGGCGTCATGCATCCAAAGAGGAAGGCCACCTGCAACTGCTCTGAATCGTGAGATAATAAAGCGCTTTTCCAATCGAGTTTTTGCTGTTTTAAATAAATCGTACAGCTCCAATTCATCGGTAAACTGAGCATAATCTAATGCCTCAAGGGCATCCAAACGATCCATAAGGTTGCCTGCGATATGTGCTTGGCTTAACAATTCATCCAACGGTCTATCCCAAGTCCTTTGACTTAGAACTTCTCGATTAACGTCCACCAAAGAAAATGCTAACTTATCGTGGACATGGTGTGTATCCAACGGTACAAAAATCGTATCGACAAGCCCTGACACATAATGCCTCTCTTGGGTATACTCTCCATCCGTGTAGACCAACTTAAAATCCAATGGCATCGTAAATGGACCAATGATGGCAGAGGTATCATGAATTTGACTGATAACAAATTGAAAACCTCCGTCTATAGAATCTCTTCGGATAGAATAGTGCGGTTCGCCACCACCATAAACCCATTCCTCAAAAAACCAATCTAAATTAACCCCTGTACATTCCATAATCGCAATGTATAAATGATGGCTATCCACCATACCATAAGGATGCTTTTTTAGATAATGCTTAATCGACCGCGTATAGGCCTCGTCACCCAGGACAAAGCGCATCATATCTAATACTAAACTGCCCTTATCGTAGTGCCTTGCACTCCCTCCAGCAATAGATCCAACAGGAAAGCTATTACGCTCAGCCGCACGCATAGAAGTCCGACGCTCACCCCATCGAATCTCATCATACATTATCTCTCCTAGCACTTCGCGACGAAAGTGCTTAGCATAATGGGTGGCAAAGCTCTCATGGAGCCAGTGATGCCTACCACTCCAAGCTGTGATATAATCGCCAAACCATTGGTGTGCCAGTTCATGCGCATTTGTACCGATGTAGTTGCGCTCAAGGGCTTCGCGGTCATCTTGTAAGTAGATATCCGTGAAAATGGTAGACGTGGTATTTTCCATAGCCCCGTATAAAAAGTCTCGAACAGGTACGTTACGATAGACCTTTTGCCAAGGATAGTCGATGCCTAACTCCTCCTCAAACCAATCCATCATTTCTCGACTGAAGCGGTAGGTCACCTCTGCCGTCTCCGGCTTGTCTGGATAATAATATTGTTCATGCTGAACATGACTCTTAGATTCCATAGAGAGCACATCATATTCGCCAATGGCTAGCATGAGAAGATATAAGGCATGAGGTTGATCCATAGCATAATGCCAAAGCGTGTTCTCACCATACTCCTGTTTACTTTGTAAAATACCATTACCAATTACTGTATACTCTGACGGAAAGGAAACATGAACTGCGGTAACCAGTTTATCATTTTGGTCATCAAAACTTGGTATCCAATGCCTGTGATTGATCCCTTGACCCTGAGTCCAAATTTGCTTTCTCGCCCGGCCACTTGGATCATCCCACCCCACAAAATAGATACCTTTGGCAGGTTGACAGGTATATTGAAACGTTAGACGATAACTCTTATGCCAATCTAAAGACAAGCCAAAATAGACCATAACGCCACCTTCTACGTAGGTAAATTTCAACGTATCATCATCCAAAAGAATGTGATTAATTATTATATCCACAGCATCGAAGAAGGCCGAATCCACCTCCTTTTGTATCGGCATACATTGGTAAGAAGCCTGACCATTTACCCTTCGTTCACTAGGAATTAAATCCACGACTAAATCAAGAGAAATCATGTCAAGACTATGCTCCCTATACCGCCCCTCCTCTTCAAAAAAACTTGAGTGCACATGCTCTTGAGCAATCACAGGTATAACTGAGAACAAAAAAAGCAGAACAAGTACAAAGGATGCTTTAGCTGACTTAATCATTGGAATTGGATTTAAAGAGCTTATTTCTATTCCACCATATTAAGAATCCGATAACAATAAGAATCACTAATGGAAAAAGAAGCATATATAAAATGCCTGTGTTGATAGCATGGGCCTGACTCTCTTGACTACCTTCTGCATTCAATGTACACATGGCGCATTGACCTAGAAGATCACCCAAAGAAACAAGGCAAACAAAACAGAGTATGAACAATGACCGCATAATTAGTCTTCTCGATTTCGGGAGGCATCTTTTTTCTTGACCTTCCTCCATTTTTGGACTAGAATAATATCTGCCATTAGCCGATCAATACTTTTAGCGTCCGTGCCATCATAAAAGCCTCGAACACCTCCTAAATGGTCGAGCAACACAATGGAGTCACTATGATACATTGGAACCTTCGAATGCTCCTCGTACCAGGGCATTGACAGCTGCTCAAAATATAGCTTTTTCACCTCAGCTAAATCACCGCGCAAAAAATACCACTTTTCAGGAATCGCATCAAATCGCTTTGCAAAAGCTTGTCTACGCGATAAGCTATCACCTTGGCCTAGTGCTATAGATATGATTTTGACTTCCTGGTCACCTATGTATTCAGTTTGAATCCGGGATAACTGCTTCATAACGGAAGGACATGCCTCTTCTATACAATCTGCCGAATAAAACGAAAGGACACAGATATTATCCTCAAAGACTAAATCAGTAACCTCTTGATCTAACTGATCTCTAAACGTAAGAGATAAGCTATCGTCTAATACACACACTCTATCCGGCAAATCCACCTGAGGAATCCGAGACATTGGAAAGAAAATAACGTAGAGCAGAGAAATCCCTAGTATAATAAAGACAAGAATAAGCTTTCCTGAAACTTTCCTAGGTTGTTTTGTATCTGCCTTGTCTTTCACGAGATGATCTGCGCCTTTTCTTAGTGTAAACTATTTATGTTACGCAGAAGTTCACCAAAGTTGCTACCGTCCATACTAAAGGCGACAATGGCAAGAATTAGAAAAGAAAATGGAAATAGAATAGTAAAGGCAAATCCCTTCTTTTCGTGGTTGACGTGCATAAAGACTGCCATAATCCAATACGCCTTAATCAGCGATGCTACACTAACAAAAATACTCAAGACAATGCGTGGATAGCCAGCAGGCATCGCATACTTTTCATACATTAATGCCCCTACGACTTCGACGATTGTAACAACAGACAAGATTGCTGTTGTACGATAAACTTCACGTACATTTTTTTTGTACTCCTCTTGGGTCATGTGCGCCATAATAGTTTTGTTTTGTTTTGATTAGAGTAGGTAGTAAGCTAAGAAAACATATACCCATACAAGATCTACAAAGTGCCAGAATAGCCCAACTTTTTCTACCATTTCATAACTTCCTCGTCGTTCATATGTACCATTTACTACTCCTATGAGGAGCCAAATATTAATGCATACACCTACAAATACATGCATCCCGTGGAAACCTGTTATCGTGAAGAAGAATTGACCGAAGTTTACCGGGCCTTCAACACCTTCCATTCCACTGAACGGATTGAAGCTCATGCTCATTCCTTGATGCATAAGGTGAGTCCATTCTAAATACTGACAGTATAAGAAAGCCATACCCCCTAAGATGGTAGGGACAAGCCACATGATAACCCCCTTTCGGTTTTTCATAAATCCTTCCTGAACCGCACGAACCATCGTTACCGAACTCAGAATAAGAATAAAAGTCATTATGGAAACAAAGATCAACGGAGCTCCACTATCTGTGATACCAGGGACCGATTGGAACACTTCATTGGATGAAGGCCAAGTATCCGCCTGACGAAACCGTTGCATAGCATAAGCCACAAGGAAGGCTGCAAAAGTGAAGGTGTCACTTATAAGAAAGTACCACATCATTATTTTGCCATAACTAATGCCGAATTCCGTCTCTTCATGCGGAATTTCTATATGGGGCTCGAGGTTGGGTGTTTTGGTAAGATCGGTAGCCATAGAGCTTAGGTATAGTTGAAAAATATAAACAAAAATAAGTATATCCAAAGACCATCAATAAAATGCCAAAACAAGGTGAGCACTTCTATGGCTAAAACACGTTTTGGGTTGATGATATTCCGTAATTCAAACAATTCATCTTTACGGCTGCGCCATGCCATAAACCATACCACAAGAAGGGCGAAAACGCCACCTAGAAGGTGTAAGGCATGCATGAGCATAATGACGTAAAAGAAAGCCGCAGACACCACCCTGCGATCCAGGCGCATGTCAAGAATTCCCTTCCATGTAAACCATTGTACAATAAAGAACCCAACAGCAGACAATAGCGCAAGAAGCAAGTGATTGCGAAATGATTTAAACTGAGCACTTTTGTAGAGCTTGGTTGCACGGTGCAGCAAAAAACTATTGAGCAC
This sequence comes from Bacteroidota bacterium, assembly GCA_003447535.1. Taxonomy (GTDB): domain Bacteria; phylum Bacteroidota; class Bacteroidia; order Chitinophagales; family UBA8649; genus UBA8649. The sequence goes on from DLYY01000086.1 coordinate 11,377, forward strand.
CACGAGAATAGGACTATAGTAAAAGAGAGCAGGCGGTGCAAAAGAGAACCAATCTTGTCCCTTTTTAAATAGCAGTGCACTTGTTAGTGCGACAAAAAACATCGTCATGCTAAGCATAGAGATGTACATCGCCAGTTTTTGAGGGTGCATTCGAATGGCGACCTCTCGGTTATCTCCCGAAAAGTTTTCCGAAGTCATTTGATCCTGATAATTTGCATTGTCTTTCATACTTACAAAACAACATTTAGAATAAAAAGTGCTAATCCAATAGGTAAATAAACAAAGGAGGCGAACATCAATTTCTTCGCGTTAACCGTAGTAGGTTTCATAAAAAGTATTAGAGCAAACAGCGTGTAAAACGATCCAAGCGCAACAAGTCCTAAGGTAAGTGTCATAGGAAGCAGGCCGGTGGAGTAAGCAAACACGGGCAATGGGACGAGCACCAAGGTATATAACACGATATGCATGGCACTAATTCTAGTTCTGCCGCTTGTATTCGGTAAGAGCATAATATCAGCACGCTTGTAGTCATCGAAAGATACCCAAGCAATTGCCCAGAAGTGAGGGAATTGCCAAAAGAATTGAATCATAAAAAGCAGGATTCCAATGGGATGCAACTCGCCTGTTATAGCAATGGTACCAATCAGTGGAGGTAAAGCACCTGGCACTGCGCCAACAAGAACAGCTAATGATGTAACCCTTTTTAAGGGTGTATACACCAAAGCATACAAAAGCAGGGAAAGAAGACCAACAAAGGCAGCCAAGGCGTTAAAAAAGAAATAGAGCCCAAGCCCCCCAAGAGAAGCTAACAGACCCACAAAAATATAGGCTTCCCAAGGTTGACATTTTCCTAATGGAAGAGGGCGGTTACGCGTGCGATGCATAAGCCCATCAATATCTCGTTCTATGATCTGATTAAACGCATTAGCAGCCATGGTAATGGCCATAGAGCAGAAAACAAAGACTACAAGGTTTGCTAAAGGATAACCTATAGGCAGCAAAACGAAAGCTCCAACAAAACCCGAGAATACTACCATAGCTGATAGCTTGAATTTACCTAAGGCAACAAGCGCCTTAAATTTAGCCAGCCAGGGTTGATGTAGAACTATACTGTCCATAGGAACATTCTCTAACGTACAGGATTAGTGTTCAGCTTCACCCTCCTTCATGGGAACATGTTGTCCTACATCACCATTTTCTGTGCTGTAGTCATATGCCCAACGATGAACAGTTGGAATATTACCCTCCCAGTTTCCATGACCTGGGCGAATCGGAGTGGTCCACTCAAGCGTAGTTGCGCCCCATGGGTTCTGCTCTGTAACAGGACGTCCACGGAAGATGCTATAGAAGAAATTGATTAAGAACAGAATCTGCGCAGAGAAGACAACAAAAGCGGCTATCGTAATGATGGCCTGTAGGTCACCCATAGTATTGAAGGTCTCAAAGTTGGTAAAGCTCCAATATCGGCGTGGAAAGCCTGTCATGAAGTGCATCGGGAAGAATACAAGATAAGCTGAAACTATAGTCACCCAGAAATGAATATATCCTAATGTACGGTTCATGTGACGGCCGAACATTTTAGGGAACCAGTGGTATACCCCAGCCCACATTCCAAAGAATGCCGCTACACCCATAATGATATGGAAGTGTGCCACAACAAAATACGTATCGTGAAGTTGAACATCTACCGCAGGGTTACCTAAGAAAATGCCTGTAACCCCTCCGGTAATGAATAGAGAAACAAACCCTATGCAGAAAAGCATAGGCACAGTTAGTCTTAGGTTACCACGCCACAGCGTAGTAATCCAATTGAAGGTCTTTATTGCCGAAGGCACCGCAATAAGTAAAGTAAAAATGGCAAAGACGACACCTAATACTGGACTCATACCTGTTACAAACATGTGATGGGCCCATACAAAGAAGCCGATCACAACAATGGCTAACATAGAGATTAACATCGCCTTATAGCCAAAAATTGGCTTACGAGCATGAACAGACATAACATCTGATACAATACCCATTGCTGGAATAATAATGATATACACCTCAGGATGACCTAAAAACCAGAACAAATGCTGATAAAGAATTGGCGATCCTCCTTTGTAGGCTAACAACTCACCATTAATTACAATATTGTTTAAGAAGAATGACGTATCAAGTAATCGGTCAAACTCAAGTAATACGGCAGCAGATAAAAGCGCTGGGAATGCAAGAACTCCTAAAATAGCCGCGAACATTAATGCCCAAATTACTAGCGGAAGACGACTTAAGGTCATACCACGTGTTCTCAAGTTAATCACGGTAGAGATATAGTTAAGTCCTCCTAACAAACTCGATACAATAAAGAGAGAGATGCTTGTCAGCCATAGATCAAAGCCTAAACCACTGCCCTTGTTTATTGCAACATCCCGCATACCATTCAGCGGAGGATAGGCCGTCCAACCACCCGAAGCAGGTCCCGTTTCAATAAAGAGTGAACCAAACATCACAAAGGATGCTGCAAAGAAAAACCAATAGGACAGCATGTTCATCATAGGCGAAGCCATATCACGAGCCCCAATCTGTAATGGAATTAAGAAGTTTGCAAAGGTACCTGAAAGCCCCCCGGTTAATACGAAGAATACTAGTACTGTACCGTGAATCGTAACCAAGGCGTAGTAAAAGTCAGGACTTAACTGTCCACCTTCAGCCCAGCGACCTAGAAGCGTTTCCATAAATGGAAAAGTAGATTCTGGCCATGCTAACTGAAGTCTGAAAAGAAGGGACATAGCACCTCCAATGAAGGCCCAAAAAATACCCGTGATCAAAAATTGCTTCGAGATCATCTTGTGATCCATACTGAAGATATATTTCGTTAGAAACGTCTCCTCGTGGTGATGATCATCGTGATGTCCATGGTCATGACCGTGGTCCACTTGACCTTCATGACTTGGGTTAGCTACCGTTGGGTTTGCTGTTAAATCTGCCATATCGTCTTATCTAGTTTTTTGCCATTTCAATGGAAGCTTCGTCCTCCATTACTTCTTCTGTAGGATTATCAACCGCTGCAATCGCTGGCTCCACAGTAGAAACGTAATAAGGAGTTTGAGCATCTTGCCATGCGTAAAACTCATCCATTGTTTCATAAATTTTTACATATTTCTGCATTGCCCAGTGCGATGCACCACACAATTCTGTACAAGCTAGCTCAAAGTTGAACGTTTCCCATCTAGGCTGACCTGTTGCCTCATTGATTTCCTGCCAATACGCTTCCTCACTCAAGATTTCACGGTACTCTTCTGTACTGTACAGAGGAATGAATTTGATTTGGTTTGGAGTTCCTGGTACACAATCCATTTTGATACGGAAGTGAGGGAGGTAGAAACTATGTAATACGTCGAGTGCCCCAACATTCACAATCGCAGGATGTCCTTTGACAAAACGAACCGTATCATCTACAAAAAGATCATCATGGCTCGTAGAATCATCTTGCCAATCCACCCCCAACTCATTCGGTAAGGAGTAGGTTGCATAGAATTCATTGATGTGCTCATCATCGATTACACGATTACCCAAACTACCATCTATACCAGGGTAACGTACCTTCCATCCAAATTGATAGCCCGTAACCTCCATGGTAATAGGCATTTTATCCGAGTGGTCTTCACCAAAATACTCCGTGAAGCTGTTGTCCTTAGTGAAAGTCTCGTTCCATGCGATAATCCCAGTATATACAAGGTATGCCATCGCAATAGCAGGAATTATCGTCCAGATGATTTCTAACGTGTTAGAATGAGAGAAAAAATACGCCTTGCGGTTACTCTTATAACGATACATGAATACAAAGGCAAATAATACAACGTGCGTAATCAAGAAGATGGCCGCTGTAACGTAATAGGTGCGCATGAACATCTTATCTAACTCCTGTCCGTGAATCGAATTGGCCAACTTGGGAATCATCCTTGGCAAATAATGCAAGGTTCCATAAAAGGAAAGGAATAAGAACCCTACCATAAAAGCCAGGGATAAATATCCATTGATATTACTCACATACTCCATGTCATCGTAGGAATCGCCATCGTCTTCCGTAGCGTTTGCTTTGCGAATGGACATCGAGGTTTCACTGATTTTTCCAATAAAGAAAAAGGCAGTAAAAAGAAGTATTAAAACCGATAAAATGATAAATGCAGACATATCTTGCTTTTCAGGATTTAAATATGGTGATGTTTACTTTCTTTCAGAAATGGGTCTTCTACGTTTTCCAAATCTTGACGGTCTAAAGCCCGAAATGTGACAAAAAGGAAGCTTCCTAGAAAGCCTAAGAAGATAAATAGCTCCACAAAGCCTAAACCAGCATGAGTAGTTGCAGGCTCTTCGGCATCATGCCCATCGCCATGACCGTGACCTTCTTCATGATGTTCATCATGCGCCATAGCTTCCTCTGGAGCCTCGCCGTGAAAATCTTCTTGATGATCAACGTGTTCTTCTGCATGGTGATCGCCTTCATGACCGCCTTCTACCTGGTGATCATCATCACTATGTTCAACCTCTGTTATGCTGAGCAAGGCAACCTCCTCAGAATCATGATTTGCGTCATCAGCATGATGGTCATCATGGTGTTCTACAACAGCATTGGGCTCAAGCATAACTAATCCGTAGAAATCGAGGTAATGCCCGAAAATCATCATGACGGCAACAAATCCTAAAACTTTTAGCTTTCGCTTGGAATCTCTGCGCATCAATACCAATAATGGCAGCGGGAAATTGATTAAAAAAGTGAAAAAGAAAAGGAACTTAAAGAGTGGCTCAGCCATACGCTTTGTATACCAAACCGTTGCCTCTGGAATGTTCGCATACCATATCAGTAGGTATTGAGAAAACCAGAGATAGGTGTAGAACACTGAAAATCCGAAAAGGTATTTACCGAGATCATGTAGGTGATTTTCATCAAGGTGAGGATAGCTATTTTTACTCCTAAGATAGAGCAAGATCAAAATCATAAAGGAAAATCCTGCCACTGTATAGCTCGCAAAATTATACCATCCAAACAAGGTGGAATACCAATGAGGATCAAGACTCATGATAAACATCCATGATAATACAGACATTGATACCGCAAAGACTAGAATAAACAAAGCCGATAAGTACTTTGACTGATTGTACTCTTTGAATGACTTGATAAAGGTCATGCGCTTGGTAAACGCTGTAGAAAATAAAGCCCACATCAGGAAGAATCCCGGTACAATAACTGCGAACATCGTCTTGTTAAGGAAGGGACTCTTGCTCACTACAATTCGATCCGCTTCTGCCATACCACTGTCAGCATAAGCTACCTCGTGAGGATGAGCCCAGTGCCCATAAAGGCTATGCCAATCAAGTAATAGTCCAGCGGTAATAAGAACAACCAAACCAAAAATGACAAATAGATAACGGCTCATCGCCAACGGAACACGTTTGAAGAGAACATGCCACCCCCCGTAGCCCAACTGGTGAGCTGCTAAAAAGAATAAACCTGTTATCGCTATCCCTGCAAAGTAGTATGTATTTAATAATAAATTAGACCAAAATCGGCTGTAGTGATTAGCCGACATATCGGGTAGCACAAATGAGAGTACAATACCCAATACTCCAAGCCCCATGCAGATGAAAGCGATTTTCTTCGCTTGCTTGGAATAGTTAAAGATTTTTGATTCGTGACTTTCCATAGTTATTCGTCTCAGTTCATTGCGTGGTCGTGTTCCTCCTGATGCTCGACAGCATCATGATTATCATCTTCGTGGCTCTCCTTCATGGCATCTTCTTGAGCCTCATCGCTCATAGATCCAGCTACTTCAGCTAATTGGACTCGTGTTTTTTCATAAAACGCAGCATCAGTAGGAATTAGCGCTTCACCTAGATCTCGGATGTAGTGAATCACCGCCCATCGTTCTTCAGGTGATAACCAGTTGTGTGCGCCCATTTTACCTTTTCCATAAGTAATCGAATGAAAAGCGATACCATCTGTAATATGATTTCCTAGAGAAACGTCCTCACTTTCCATCTCGTAAAACACACTGTAATAATTGGCTGGCATAGCACTGTAAGGGCCGTCAGGATTATAAATCCAGCCATTGCCCTCGCCTTTCTCACCATGACACATCAAACAATTAAGCTCATAAACCTCTTCACCTAATTCAAGTACATCCTCAGTATACGGTAAGGGGTTGATAAGGTCTCTTGAATTCTCACGATTGGATCCCTCTATTTGAGCATATTGCCCATTGGAAGCAAACGGATCGTCATAGTAGTGGGTGTATACACTTGATCTTCGAATAGATTCATTGGATCGAGCCCCTACATTACCATCTAGACTTCCAAAAGGAATCGTCCCAGGAATAACTTCGCGAGCACTAATGCTATCGGTAAAATCTGTCTCATCATTTTTTACTGATGAGAACGTTTCATAGGCTGAAGAATAGTCCATATCAGGCATATAGACATAGCCAGGATCATTGCCATCAGGCTTGCATGCGGTGACCACTAAAGCCACAACAATAGCAAAAAAAAGTATGTTTTTTTGGTCCTTCATTCTACTTACTTTCTTCATTTAATCGTATCGTGGATGACTCAAATACTTCATCATCATCACTGAACTCCTTAGCCTTAATCTCCGCAACACCGTGTTCAACCAACACATCTCTAATGGCATTTAACTCGTCGGCAGTACGCTTTTCGTCAATGGCAAAAACCAAGGCAAAACGATCATCTGTAATGCGATCATCATAAATCCTTGGTACACGACCCAAGGCTAATCCATTGCGCACGCAATACACAATCACCATACCTACCGCCGCAAAGAGAATCGTAAGCTCAAAAGTCACAGGTATAAAAGATGGAAGCGCAAACTGTGGCTTCCCACCATAATTAATGGGATAATTATATGTATTGATCCACGTCATAAAGGTCAACGCGAACAATAGCCCAGTTAAACCGAAAATGAATCCTGCTGTATGTAATCGACTATCCTTATATCCCAACTCATGCTCTAGACCATGCACTGGGAAAGGAGTTAAGGCATCAGTTATTTCTAATTTCTTTTCGCGCAAGGCACGAACAGCTCCTAGTAGGTTATCCTCGTGGCTAAACAAGCCAATCATAAATCTTTCGCTTGCCATAATCTATTTTTTTGCGTCTTCTTTGGTTAACACTAAATCGGCTGCATTGAAGGAAACTTTTGACTTCCCACTCACCTGGTCGGTGTATTCCGCCTTGGCGTAAGGGATACCAGGTGCCCCTTCAAAGCGTTCTGCATTTTCATTATCCTCGGATACCTGTCGCTTTTTAGCAGCGGCTGAAGAAGAAGAGAATATTGCTTTTACCTCAGCAATCGCTATTACAGGGAAAGCACGAGCAAACAGCAGGAAGAGAGTAAAGAAGATTCCCAATGTACCTACGTAGACAGCAACATCCCATATTGTTGGCTTGAAGTAAACCCAACTTGAAGGAAGGAAGTCACGGTGTAGTGAAGTGACGATAATCACAAAACGCTCAAACCACATTCCGATGTTGACGAAAATCGACATCACAAAAGAGATCACAACGCTTCTTCGCGCAAACTTAAACCAAAAGATCTGCGGAGATATAACATTACATCCCATCATGATAAAGTAGGCCCACATATAAGGACCAAACGCTCTATTATAGAAGGCAAACTGCTCATAGAGATAACCTGAATACCAAGCGGTAAACAACTCCGTGATATAGGCTATACCTACAATAGATCCGGTGAGCACAATGACTTTATTCATTGACTCGATGTGCGCAATAGTAATGTAGTCTTCTAACTTCAATACTTTACGCGTGATTAACATTAGGGTTTGTACCATGGCAAATCCAGAGAAAATCGCTCCTGCCACGAAATACGGCGGGAAAATAGTCGTGTGCCATCCAGGAATAACCGAAGTAGCAAAGTCAAAGGATACAATGGTGTGTACAGAAAGAACGAGGGGCGTTGCTAATCCAGCTAATACTAAAGACAATGACTCAAAACGCTGCCATTGTTTTGCAGTTCCCGTCCATCCGAAACTCAACGTGTTATAGATATACTTTCGAAGCTTTCCTTTGGCTCGATCCCGAATAGTTGCAAAATCCGGCATAAGGCCCGAATACCAAAACAGTAATGATACCGTCAAGTATGTAGAAATTGCGAAAACGTCCCAAAGCAGAGGTGAATTGAAGTTAACCCACAAAGGGCCTCTTGAATTTGGATAAGGAAAAATGAAGAAGGCTAGCCATATACGCCCCATATGGATGCCAGGAAAGAGTCCCGCACAGATTACCGCAAAGATGGTCATCGCTTCCGCTGCTCGGTTAATTCCGGTACGCCATTTTTGGCGAAATAATAAAAGTACCGCAGAA
>DLYY01000027.1 GCA_003447535.1 Bacteroidota bacterium
AGGGACTTCCCGATGAACCACCTTCAGTCGTTCCAATGTCCCAATCAAGCACTTCCCAGTGGGTATTCGTGCCGCTACTACCCCAACCTCCCCACTCAGAGGATACTGAAGCATCACCATCATAGGACCACTTTTTAATATCACCTGATGGATGATGGATACCCACTGTAGATGTCGGCGCAGTATTTTCCGCAGACCATCCCGCATAATATGGATTATATTCCAAGGGTACCTCCTGGCTTAACTCAAGCAAGGCAAAATCCGAATTTGAGCAGCTTGCGAGTAAAGTAGAACCTGAAATGCCGTCATACGAAGAATTCTGAGTTGGATTACAAGTTGGGCTTTCCCAATTGAACCAAAATACCCAGTTTGAGACATTCCCTGTTAGGCAGTGATTAGCTGTCAAGAAATATGGTGTAGCATCGCTACCCGTGTTATTGATTAAGGCTCCTGTGCAGTGGTCATTTCCATTCACTAAAATTCGTGCTACAGAACGACGCTGATCCTCCCAGCCGGCTGCTTCAGGACAATTGACGTTCACATTACAAGAGCCCGACTGACCGAGCCCTTTTTCCAGAGACTGATTGAATAAATCTTTGTAGGCATGGGTTACTGTTTCCAATTGCACGGCCGTATAATCTGTTCGACTACCCAGTGGCGCATTGATCTCTAAGGTGAGTACATCCCCTGGTAAAGGCAGTGTACTGAATGCCCGATAGGATTTGTTGTTTAGCGAGGTAAAAGCGCCTATAACATCCTCCCTTGACTCGTTGTATAAAAAAAGAGAAACATCTTCTTCGAGATAAAAGTCATTGAAAATAAGGTTGATACTTCTCGCTCCTTCGCTTTGAATGGATAGGCGACCAATTTCGTGGGTAGAAGTCGTTTCCCAAACGCAGGAAGACAACACATCGATGGCAACCTCGTGATTGTAGCCAAAGCGAGTAGACTTTTCTCCATTTACAAGACGTGCCTCATCTTCTAACAAAAGCGCAGCCTCGTCAACGAATGGCAAAGCGATGGTTGTCGTCCCAATAGAATGAGCACTGTTCCATGATAATGGTGTACCTCCAACGCTCACCTGAGCTTGGGTATCAGTAGTCGTTAGCATTACAACAACTCCTAACAAGGTTGTTAAACCAATTTTATAATCTCTTAACATGGCCAAAAGATAATACTCTAAAACTTTATGTTAAAGGATTTTCGTCAAAAAAGTGGATGGATTCAGGGTGAACTTTGTCAAATTTACTCGGCAAAGGTTTAATCAAAAGAAAATAGACTAGTGCTACCATAAAGCCACTGAGCGCTCCGCCGACATGCCCCTCCCACGATACTTGAGAAACTGCATTTGGAAACAAACCCCAAAACAAGCCTGAAGCAATCAATATCACCGTAAGTGCCATACCAATAGCTTCTGGCCTACGGCTCAAAATACCATAACTAAATAGATAGAAAGAGAAGCCATAGACGAGCGTACTAGCCCCGCCATGAATTGACTGAGGACTACCTACCCAATAAATAAAGGCTGCACTTCCAAAAACAACACTTATAAGTAATGGAATGAATACCTTTCTATTCTGCATCCGAATACCAAATACTAGCGGTACGAACAGCAACGTATTATTCCATATATGACCGAGATCACTATGTATGAAGTGCATCGTTATCCAACGCCAATATTCAGCATGTTGATAAGGAATTAAGCCATACCGATGAAACGACCCAATAGTATCCTCACTATTCATCGCATAGATCAGCCAAAAAACCAACGCAAAAACAAGAGACTGTAGAAGCGAAAAAAGTAAGAACTTACGTTCCCTTTCCAACGACGAGTTATGACGCATTACCTATATTCGTGAGCAATTGAATAAACGATTTAACCTTTGCAAAATAAAGCTTTACAATTTGTTTTCACCGTTCTGTTTGGAGCATGTTTTGTAGTCCTTAGTTATATAGGATCCCACCGAATTACCCTTGGTGATGGTCCAATTCCCCCACTAGGGAACCTTCTTTATCCTACTTCTGGTATTTGGCAACAAGCGGAGTCTATTGATGATTTGCCAATGGAATCAATAACCCAGGCCAAAGAACTTCGTGACGGAGTATCAGTCTATTGGGATGACCAACACATTCCCCATGTTTTTGCCAAAAATGAGCACGATATGTTCTTTGCTCAAGGATATGTCGAGGCCTCGCTGCGCCTTTGGCAAATGGAGTTCACCATTTTTGCAGCGGCCGGGCGACTATCAGAAATTCTTGGCGATGATCCTAACATCCAGGATAAGATTCTAGAGTTTGACATTAACCAACGTAGGATAGGCATGATCTATGGTGCGGAAAACAAGCTTCGAGCCATTGAAAAAAACCCAGAAGCCCTTGCCTTACTTGATGCGTATACCAAAGGAGTTAATACCTACATCAATTCCCTTACGTATGCAGACTACCCGTTGGAGTATAAGTTACTTGACTATCAACCCAGCTCTTGGACCAACCTAAATTCTTGCTTGCTCTTAATGGCCATGAGCAAGGACTTGACAGATCGAGAATTCGATTTAGAGTACACCAATCTAGAAAATGCACTTGGTAAAGAGATGTTCTTTACGCTCTATGGAGAATATTACAATTCTATGGAGCCCATCTTCCCGGCTTCGATCTACCCTCTTAGTGATTCCACAAACCATAGCAGTCCTGAACAAAGCGCCCATCGGTCGTCTTTGGATTTAGCTATGCCTCAGCGTTTGAATAATCCCCCTGATAAAAATATTGGCAGCAACAATTGGGTAATCCACAAAGAGCGCAGTAAATCAGGAATGCCTTTGCTAGCCAACGACCCACACTTGAGTTTCAATGCACCTTGTATCTGGGTGGAAATGCAACTTAGTTGTCCAGGATATAATGCGTATGGAGTCAGTTTCCCAGGAGCTCCAGGAATCATCATAGGATGTAATGATTCCATCGGATGGGGTGTCACCAATGCGGGCCGAGATGTAAAGGATTGGTATCAGTTAA
>DLYY01000024.1 GCA_003447535.1 Bacteroidota bacterium
TTGCTGCCATGATTTTTACCGTGATCAGTGGCATAGGCATTCAACGACTATTGGATATGGAAGATAGAAAAAGCTTAAAACCTGTAATCATACGTACCGCTATTATTGGAGCTGGCCTCTTTGTAGTCTTTGCGGTATTTGGCAGTGAATTCTTCAAGTTTGCTACCGGTATGCCAGGAGCTAGTGAGGCGGGTTATAATGAGCCACTTTTTGTTGACCTTCGTAAGGCATTGATGACCAGTGATGCCTGGAGATCATTTATGGTATCCGTTCCTGTCCTTGGGATGCTTTCACTTCTGATTTTTCAGCCTAAACGTAAAGAGTTAACCTATGCCTTTGCGGGAGTTATTGGACTCATTATGGTCTTCGACCTCGTCAGTGTAGGTAGTCGCTACCTCGATGAATATGATTATCTGGAAGAAAATGAATTCTTTGCTGACCTAGCACCCAATGCCAACGATGAAAAAATCTATGGTATCGAGGGAGAGAATCGCCAGGGCTTCTACCGTGTACTTGATATGAGCACCAATACATTTAATGATGCAATACCTTCTGCAAAGCATTATCAAGTAGGAGGATATGATCCCGCCAAACTTCGGAGAATACAGGACGTCATTGAAAGTCAAGCGTTGTTCTCACCTGAGGTATTGGGCATGTTCAATGTTCGGCACGTAATCCAGCAAGATGGTCAACTCCTATCCTTTGAGAAGGATCCAATATTCGCACAATACGTCATAGAACCTAAATCCGCTTGGTTTGTGAATGAAATACTTCCTGTTGAGAGACCTGAACAAGAAATTCAAGCACTGAAGAAATCTAGCTTCCAACACCTTAACTCAGCCATTCTGAATACAAAGGATTTCGGGGCTTCGTATAACGCAGGATCAGATACTTCAGGAAGTATTGAACTGATAGAAGCAGAGCCCAATCGATTAGTCTACCAATCCTCTTCTGCTGAAAATGAGTTTGCCGTATTTTCGGAGGTCTGGTACGGGGGAAATCCCGATTGGATAGTAAAAATAGATGGAAAGAAAGCGGACTTTATCCGAGTAAATTACATTTTACGAGGGATGGAAGTACCTGCGGGAGACCACGAAATTGTGTTTGAGTTTAAACCAAAACCAAGTGGTGGAGGTATTACCTTGGCTACTTCTCTTCTTGGTCTACTGCTTGTTCTTGGAGGAGGTGGATGGGTTTTCTACCAAGAAATCAAAGAAAAAGCATAGCATCGCTCCAATACTTTTGAAGCGTTAAAGTTCGTCCTCAATTAGATAGTTGTTTCGATCAGGAGATGAACGTGCAATAAGTTCGGAAAGGTAGCCTGCTAAGAAAAGTTGACTCCCTAAAATCATAGCTAAGATTGCACCAAAGAAGAGCGGATTTTCAGTGACCAAACGAGCTGGTTCTTCCCAAACATATAGGTGCAATGCTTTGTCGATAATGAGCCAAGAAACCATTATAAATCCAAGAAAAAAGAAAAACAATCCCCATGAGCCAAAGAAATGCATGGGCTTCTTACGAAACTTGGAGATAAAAATCACAGAAAGGAGGTCTAATGGTCCGTTGATAAAGCGTCGTAATCCAAATTTAGACACTCCATATTTTCTTGCTTGATGCTGCACTACCTTCTCCCCTATTTTATCAAAACCTGCTTGTGCCGCCATAACAGGAATATAGCGGTGCATATCACCATACAACTCTACCGACTGAACCACCCGGCGTTTATAGGCCTTGAGTCCGCAATTCATGTCGTGAAGTCTAACCCCTGACATCCAGCCAGTAAATCCATTGTATATCTTAGTGGGAATCGTTTTAGACAGGGGGTCGTGGCGCACTTTTTTCCAACCTGAAACAAGATCAAAACCCTCTTCGGTAATCATACGATATAATTCAGGAATCTCCTCTGGGCTATCTTGCAGGTCAGCATCCATGGTGACCACAACATCACCCCTTACCCGGCCAAAGCCAATTTGAAGGGCTGCTGACTTTCCATAGTTTCTTTGAAATCGAATTCCTTTTACAATAGAAGGGTATTGCTTGTTTAATTCCTCGATAATCTGCCAGGAATTGTCCGTACTCCCATCATCAATAAAAAGCACCTCGTAGCTAAAATCATTCGCTAAAGAAGCGTGAATCCATTCCATTAACTCCTTTAAGGATTCCTCCTCATTGAGTAACGGAATGACAATTGAGATGTTTACACTTGATATATCAGCCATTACTATGATATTCTGCATTTACAAAAACTCCAGGTACATACCAAGATGGTGCCGAAGAAGCTCGATGAATGTTATACGCTATTGACCGCGCACTGCGTTGAAGGGTATCCTTGTCGTTTCTTGAAGCAAGAAAGGTAAAATCTGCATTTCTTCCCTCCTCAATAACAGCATCTTCCAATGCTAACAATTTCCGTGCATTGCGGCTTAGTATATTGACAAGGTGATCAAAATCTAAACCGTCCATTGTGGTAAGCCAATCCGTAATTCCGAAGTCTAACGTCGCCATACCCGATGCGGAATAGCCAAATTCGACTTCTTTATCTTCGATTGAACGGGGTTGGTGATACGACGTAATCATCCCCTTAAAATCTTTGGACATTACCTTGGAACACAGCGCTTTTTGTGTTGCTGCATCTTGCCAGGGCGGAGAAATCTTAAAGTGACTATCAAAGTCCCGCAAACATTCCTCATGGTGCAACAAATATGGCAGGCCTACAGAAAAACTAAGTGCTGACCCTGAGGCCATAGCTTCTTGCCAAAGATTAACCGCAGTTGGGCTGGTTAGGCAGAGAACATGCAACATACCGTTTGTGTAATCATGAAGTTCCAAAAGCCTTTTTACAGCATAGGTTTCAGCAATATTGGGAATTGTAGGTAATCCAAGTCCTGCAGAAAAAGCAGTTTCATAGATAAGGCCATCTTGACGCAAAGAAGGTATATCCGTCGAACAGCCTACACGAATTCCCGCAGCCTTACCATACTGCATAGCAGTGATCATCGGCCCTTCCTCAAGATAGGTATCAAAGCCATTGGTAAAGAGTTTTGCGCCAGCATCTCTCATTTCATAGACTGCTGTTGGTCCGCTGTCCTCATCAGTTATCGATACGTGGGGAATGATTCGAACCGCTGCATCCTTACTTAATTGTTGAAGTGATCGAAAATGCTCTACTGTCTGCGTTACGGGTTGTAAGTTAGGCATCAAACCCAGGGTGGTAAACCCGCCATTTATTGCGCTTTGGCTAAGGCTATTGAATGTTTCTCTAGCCTCAAAACCAGGCTCCCCTCCTTCTACATGAGGATCAACCCATCCAGGCATAACGTTCACTTCAGAAAGAGATTCTGTATTGAAGGGGACCTCTAGAATAGTACCGTATCCGGATAATTCAGGAGCAATTTTGGTTATACAGCCATCCTCAACCTGGATGTCTACTTTTTGATTATGCCAAGTTGATTGCGGGTCGCGAATCACGACCTTTTTAAAGACATATGATTTTTGCTCTTTCACAAACTCAACCTAAAAGTACAAAAGCCTTTCCCAATTTGCTTTACGACCTTGAAAACAATCGTACGATTAGTGTTTCACCAAAAAGGATAACCAACACAATAAGCAAGATCCATCGCCACAGACCATCACCAT
>DLYY01000125.1 GCA_003447535.1 Bacteroidota bacterium
CCCCTACCTTTTTGCCTAGGAGGCCTCTGCCTATTGGTGATTCTACTGAAATCTTCTTAGTCTTAAGGTCGGCTTCACTTTCAGAAACTAATTGATACTCCATTTCCGCTCCACGACGAAGGTTCTTAATGCGGACCTTAGCAAACATCATTGCCTTACTTTGGTCAATCTGACTCAAATCTATGACACGAGCACGGCCCATTTGACTGTCAAGCACAGCGATCTTAGCCTCTAGCAATCCCTGCGCCTCCTTGGCTGCATCATACTCAGCATTCTCAGAAAGATCCCCCTTTTCACGTGCCTCAGCAATAGCCTTAGCTGCTGCCGGACGTTCCACAGCCTTCATGTGTTTTAACTCTGCCTGTAACCGGTCCATACCCTCTTGAGATAGATAGATAGTTTCCATAATATACTATTGATGTATAAACAAAAAACGTCATCCTACGTAGGTAGAATGACGCATAGTTAGTTGTTAATTATATTTATAACGCGCGCGCTTCGTCCTTATTGTCTAAGTTACAAGGGCTTCCAGAACGGAGATCGAAACGAAGTCCGATACTGTGCGTTCCATTATACATGTTTAAATCCGATGCTCTGTAACTGTAATCAATACCCATAGATGGTCCATTCTGCTTAAATGGAACTTCTACTGAGAAACCACCAGCTAGACCGTAGTAGACCGTTGACGAATTTTCCGTCCAAAGACCTTTCTCGTGTCGATAGCCTAAGCGAGCCATGAACATCTCTTTAAAGCCGTACTCTACACCGCCACCAAAGTGGTCCTTACCAAAAGAGTTTGAGGTAAAGTTTCCGATAACCGTAACACGGTGTGCATTATATGCTCCATTACACCGATAATCTGGACCGAACCAAAAGTCATACGAAGCACCGATATGTAGGAGAGAAGGTAACTCGAATTTCGTTGGCAAAATACTTTGCGTCAGCTCATAGTTGTCTCCATCAGGACTTGTCGCACGGTATGTAAAACCATCCCCTCCGTATTTCATAGGTGTACCTACATTTCGAATAGCAACACCAAAACGTAGGTTCTCCTTATCACCCGTTACATATTGAAGACCAGCATCTAAAGAAACTCCAGATGCACTAACGTCTTCTATACCTTCATTGATTAGACGGAAGGTTACCCCACCATAAATATTATCCGTGAAAGCACGAGAATATGTTAGTCCAATATTAATAAAGGATGGTGAGAAGGATCCAAGACCGTTTTGTGGGTTAGGATTATTCACCGTAGTCCTAGGAATGTCACCAAGGTTTAACGAAAAGATACTTACGCCAAGGGCATCTTGTTCATTTAGTTTGAAGCCGACACCAGCTTGTGTTATTCCAATATCTGATCCCTGTAACCAAAGGGTCTGTGCCGCTGCAAACTGCATGTTATCAATTCGACTCAATCCCGCAGGATTAAGACGCGTTGCCTCCAGTCCTGATACCCGAGCGCAGTACATATCCCAAAGACCCGTTGATCTTCCCCAACCATTCATAAGTAACTGGGATGCTCCACTTTCGCCAATACGATCGGAGTTACCGGCATAGGTCGTAAATGATGTGGCTACAAGACCAAGAGTTAGTATATAATTAAAAGCCTTCTTCATAGTTCTTTGTTTAGAAGTCACTCACGTCTGTTGGACGTAAGAATACTACAGATTTTAATGATTTTTGACCGACGTTAGGTACATCAACGTGAATTAAGTATACCCCACTTCCTACTGGAATTCCAGCAAAGTTCTTAAGATCCCAGACCAGGCTGTTATCTAAGTTTAGATCACCGCCGACCACACCTCCGCGAGAGATATCGCTATTTGCAACAGAACGATCATATTGACGCACGAACTTACCGTCAAGCGTTAGAATTTTAATAGTGCACACATTCGGCAAGTTGGTGAACTTAACAATGTTGCTTAACTGATTCGCTTCATATTCACTAAACGCATAGTAAGGATTTGGTACCACGCGAATATTATCTAACTCTTCAACCGCTACGTCAACAGATTCTGTTGTGGGCGAAAGACCCGTTGTAGAGAACGAATAGCGAGGAAGTGAATCATTGCTTGATGCTTGAACTGACGATGCCGTTCCAAACGCAGCAAATGGTTTTTCAACGCGAATCTTTATTCTCGTTTCCGTTGGAATAATTGGGAACCTTCTGTTGGTCGATAGATCCTTTTCTAGCGTGGTACCCTCAGTAAGCACAGGAATTGCTGTGTACATAAAGTTTTCATAGATTGATCCAAAGACCGCAGGAATGCTTTCATTGCCTCCTGAGAACTGATTGAAGTTTGTCTCCATTAAGTCTCGTGTATCTCGTACAAATTGCTCATCGTATCGACTATCTAATACGTAGATGAAATGCTTACCTCCCCATGCAGGAACATTATCGTCTGTTCCAGGTATGGTGGTAAGAATATCATAGCGGCCATCTGTTGGATCCCATACAAGGTTGTTTCCATTGTTATCACCACGTGAAGACGCTTCACCAAAGAAAATGTTCAAACGCTCTCCTGTTTCTTGGTTTATAGCATAACCAGGGAAGTACGACAAGCCCTGCTCACCGAAAGCGATGTTACCAGAAATTGTCAATGACGTATCCTGGCGTAACTGACCCTTGTATGCTCCACCTTGAGTAAATAGTGGCTCCTCACCCGTTTCTAAAACGAGACTTAAAGACCACTTACTCTTATCAGGAGTAATTACAATGTCAACACTCTGGAGTTTCTCAAGTGTATTCACCGGAGGGGCGAAATCAGTTGCACGGAAAGGACCATTTGTTTTGTTATGATCATCAGTCTTGAACGCTGGACCATGCAGGAAGGTCGGTGGCTGAGTCGACTGATTCGTATTTGCTGGATTAGTCAAATTCGTAGAAGTAAATCGACCGTAGTTTGATGTTAAGCAGTATGGTGCCCATTGACCGCCAAGAATATTGTTGAACTCCCCATTAGCATCATAGAAGAATGTCTCTGATGGCGGTTGAGCAGCATTAGTGAACGCTGGCGCCGTTGGATAATACTGGTCATCATATACTCTACGCAGCGCATACTCTGATTCAAACAGTTTGAATTGACCGGATCGCAACCAATTTGAAGGGCTCTCATCCCCACCATTGGAACCGTCTGTAATAAACGTTAACCATTGTTGATCGTCATCGGCAAATTCAATAGAAGAGGTTAAATAGCCGTAAACATCTTCATTGTTGTTTCTATTTGTATTAACCGATAATGGATTCCCAAGTTTAAGTGCAATCCCATATTCAGGTATAATTTGATCAAATGGTCGATCAAGTGTACGCTCAGATTGAATCGTTGTCTCTACCACCCCATCACGACTAACCGTTAACTCCCAAGTTGCCCCCGCAGGAAAGACATTGGCAGGATTTGTCGATGGCAGTATGCGTAATTCGTAGTCCACTTCCTGAAGAGCAAATGGATCAACTACACGAACCCCAATCGGAGTCTTATTGCCTTTGTACGTAATATCATCAACATAACTTGTGAAACTGCTAAGGATTTCCTCCTCGCTTTCCGCAGTAATTTCAATTGGATTACCTCCATTTCCTTGACCTTCAACCCTTGTTACAGGAAGACCTTGTCCATAGACAGCATTGAGATCAGTACCTCCTAATCCAGGATTAGACCTGTGCGGGGTACAAGTATACTGTTTGATATTACCCTGACCTAAAATATATGGTTCATATTGCGGAACTACACTTGATGTATCGCCTGAAACATAGGGATAAAAGTTGTTGTAACCGTAGGCCAAAGCCATGTAGTAGTAATCTTTATGATTCACTAGTTTGTTGTCTCCAACGGCAAACAGGTCGGTGGTCACCTGAAGACTCCTTTCTATACCTTCGTTAGATCCTGTAACCTTTAACACAGGGCTGTAAATCGTTTGCCCATTAGCAGTTAGAGGCTCGTAGTTATAGATATCAACAATGTCATCTTTTACATCACATTGGTAGAGAATACGAGCTCTGGAGGCATCGCTTAATTCCTGCGCAGTAACTGTCGCATCAGCTAATTGATAGAGAAGATATCCTTGGAACTTATAGGTAGAATCATCAAACCCACTCGAACCAGGAACATTCTCGGCATAATTCTCACCGAAGTTGTTAGAGTTTTGAGCATAAGTCATTGTAAAGATGAACTCCTCATCGAGCTCACGCACATTGAGATCAGGAGCATCCGGACCGTCAAGTTTATCGAAGTTGTTGTCAAAGAGGAACTGAGCTCGGTCATCAGCACGACCTATAATCGCCTCGATATCTGGGCATATACCATAATTATCCGGCTTCACCCAAATCGCTCCGATTGTGATTTTCTGGAATTCCCCATTTTGTAGTGTAAATGGACCAGAGTTTTGCACAAAACGTCTGTCGTCACCAGGTATTGATTCCGAGCACTCAGACCAACCAGCTGGATCCGAAGGATTAGATGGATAGACATAGTTTGTTTGCACCGTACCACCATAACCTGTTCCATTCTCAGTGATTGGTGTTCCATCCTTCCAAAGACCTGTTTGGAAATTTCTGAACTGTGCTGCATTGTCAGGGTCAGTTTGTGGACCAGAGGCGGCATTATTGAAGTAAACAAAAGAGGACATACCTAACTCGTTACCATTATCATCAAGTGGACCCTCGAAGTAATCAATCCCTAAAACCGGAGGAGGTGTTCCATATTGGTCATCTGAAGCTTGAGAATTATATACGAATCCTAAAGCACGCGACGTATCACAACCAATCCAGTCATCTTCAAAGTCACCTAAATCTGGATCACAGAATACACCCATGTAGGTTTCATTCAGAGAACCTGGTGTTTTCTTAACGATATCAAAGGAGTAGAATGTCATGTTGTTCACCTCATCATTGGTTTGGAAAGCAAATGCGATGGCATTTACTTGAACCCCTAAGGCTTGTCCACCAGTTCGACCATGAATATTCCCCTTATCGTTCATTACCCAGAAAATCATTTGGTCTGCATAATTTGGAACGACATTACCATTGTCATCTTTTACTCCAATAACAGGATAATCCCCTTTTCGAGGATCATAAATCCCATTATCATCGAAATCAAAGAAGGGCGCCAATGGGCCGTCATTATAATACAATACAGAGGATACCAATGGGTTCCCACGACCTGGCCAATTTTTAACACTCGCAGGTATCTGCGATTCTGCAAGGGATACGCCTCCTGCCTCTTGAAAGGCAAGTAGAAAGTTATCTATGTCTTCACCGAGAACTTCGAAGTGGTTATCCCACGCCGCACAAGTGGACTTATCAATTTCACCATCCGGACGAAGAGGGCCTGTCCAAAAATCATGACCTTGGTTACGATAAGTCTGAGCAGCCACTTTAAGCTGACCTGCATCATCTAGAGCAGAAAACCAAAGAGCTCCAGCGAATATCGCATTGACCGGCGTCTGACCAGAAGAAGGGTCTATTTTAGGCACTTCATATTGGGCATCATTAACACCATCCCACCACATATCTCCTCCACCAAGGATTTTTGCCCGAACGTTATTGATGTTCAAGTCCTTATCGGAATTCGATGGAAGACAATCTCCTAACTTCTCCAACTGAGCGCTTTCTTGTGCTGGACGCTCAGGAGCGCCTAGCCATAAAGCACCAAATGCAGTATTTCCTGCTAGGACGAGGACAGTAAGAATTATACGTTGTTGTAAACTCATAATCTCGGTTTATTAAGTCTTTAAATTTTTCTATTAAAAGTTCATGGATAGGCCTAAGAAAATTCTTCGCGGCAGGGTGAAGTTTCCTGGACGATTAACACTGGCAGAATATAGGTCGCGATAAGAATCTGGGCTTACCGAACTATTAATAACAGTTTGTGCTTCTGGACTCTGAAGCCACCCATCTTCAGTAGCAGAACCCGTGTATCGATAAACGTTTCGAACATTAAGTGTTCCAAGTACATTTTGAGCCATTACATAGGCATTGAAATACATTGATTTCGCAGGACCTTCAGCATCATCCTTTTGCTTGAATTTGATTGTAAATGATTTGTCAAGTTTGAGATCAACTCTGAAGTTCCAACCAATGCGAGAACCATTGATATATCCTGCAGTGGTTACACGCTGTCCGCCAATCTGACGAGTAGCAATTGGATTCTCAATCTGGGTGTACGGTGTGCCTGAGTTAGCATTCACTCGAATATTTAATCCAGTATTAGACAAAATCTGCTTACCTCCCTTTGATACAGGACCGTTGTAATCACGACCATCAGCAAAACGATAGTCGACCACTAAGTTCATAAGATGTCTTGCATCGTAGTCAAGTGGCGCAACGGTTCGGAAGTTAATTCCTGTATTTTGAACCACCTGTAATTGCGTCTGGTCATCTGAACCAGATCCTTCTGCAAACTGAAGGGTGTAAGAAGCACTTGCCTTAAAGTTTCTTGTACGACGTAAGTCATAGACGAAATCAAATCCTTTAGTATTTCCAAAGTCAATATTGGCATAAGAGAAATACGTCTGTGGATAGGCATTGTTCAACTGTTTGATTTGAACTTGATTTTTAAACTCTTTGAAGTAGGCAGAAATCGTGAATGCTGAAGAATTCGTTAGTTTCTGCTTGAAACCAACTTGGAAATCAACCGTTGTCTCTGGACGAATTGCTGGGTTAGCAATTGGAGACCCCCCAAACTCCTCTAAGAAGTAATAATTCAATGGAGATCCTGTAGCACGTTGAATTAGAGAATTCGATCCTCCAATTCGTGCCTGAGGCCCTTGAGTTAACACATCATAGTGGGCAAAGAAAAGTGCCTTATCCGTGATATTGAATGAAAACTGAAGACGAGGCATAAAGACATACTCTGGATCATAATCATCAAACGTAGAGTTAGGATCAAACCCAGGATCTTTAATACCAAGAGTATCTGTCAAGAATGGTTGAGGAGTTCCTCCTGTCTGAAGGGCAATGGCATTTCCATCGGCTAACTCTACCCCTTCTGCATTATACCATACATCACCATTACGATATCCTGTTACCGATGTAGGATTTAGCGCATTGTCAACATAGATCACATAATCAGAAGCAATATTGCCTGGATGAGTAATATATGTCCGCTCAGATTCTGGAACATCTGCAGCATTCGCATAATTTGTTACGTTGTAGAGATAATTTACATCACCAACGCTTTGGAATCCTTCCACAATGAGCGGATCCCGAAGAACCGCTTGATTCAGATCGTATCGGTCGATACGAAGCCCGATTCGGAAGGTTAAATCTTTCAATTGGAATTTATCTTCTATGAAAAAGGCACCATAAGTTGGACGATACGCACCAATCGGTCGCAAGTAGTTTCCTTCTGCATCCCGCTTTTTCCAGAAGTCTTCAAATTTCCATGGCTCGTTAAAACGATTACCATAAGCATCGTACCCCTGCCACTGAACAACTGGGCTTCCTGAGTTTAACAACTCATCAGGAGAGAACAAGTCAAGTGAAAACGTCTCGAGTGGAAGAGCAAAGACATCGATTAATTCATTATCCGCTGCACCGATTCGTTCACGAAGTCGTTGATCAAAAACAGACTGTGCGTCGGAATCTACTAAGCGGTCGAAATAGATAGTGTCTTGGAAATAAAGATCAGGGAAGTTACCATCCTGATAATATACACGCTCCCCATCCACTAATACATATGGATTGCTTTCGTCTAGAGATTGAATGTGTGAATTCGCCTGCAAACGAGCAATATCCCACAAGCTCAGTGGACTTACTGAGAAACTACGTGTTGCCTGCTGCTGAAACTCTGCACCGAAGCTTATAGCATGTTTGTTACGCGTATCTGACCCTCGCTTCACGATATCAAATGATCCAGTGATTTGTCCACGGAACTGATCGATTTCAGAAGTAAAGTATCCATTATACTGACGTCCTGTGTTGTACCACAAACTGTAAGGTATCTCTGCACGCTCTCCATTAATAAGCGCAAGTCCTGATTGAACTTGGTTTAAATCTGTAACACTCGTTCCCATGGAGTCCATGTAGTAAAACCATTGAGAAGTGTAGTTCGCACCTCGTTCATTAACTAACGAAGAATTAAAGGTTACTGCAGTATCAGTAAATCCGTTTTGAACGTACAAATCCCATGACTCTCCGCTAGGACCAGCAAAGCCGGATTGGTAAGCTACAGAAGGAGCTTGGGCCGTTTGAAACTCTCCGATATATCCATAATCAAAATAACGATCTTGATGAGAATCATCTTCCGTTAGGACATTCAGCTTCTCATAATCAACCTGAACTTGATAAAAAGCATTTTGGAAAATACTGTTGTTCCGCTCCTCACCCTCTATTCCTGTATTTCGCTTACCTAAATTATGCGTGAATCGAGCAAATCCTTTGTAGTTGTATGTTCTAGTTTGAGGATTGTTCTCTGGGTTGAGCAAAGAATATTCCTCAATCCAACTCCTTCCTAAACTGTAGTTAAAGTTACCTCCTACAGCAAGGAACATGTTCTGGCTTAAATTGAAATCAAAGCGGGCTGAACCCGTTGCTGTGTTCGACGTAGTATTTCGCCTGATACGGTTTACTTCGAGGTCATCGAAGGTTAGTGTTTCCGCGCGCACTTGAATGTTTCCTAAAGAATCTATGAAAAGTGGTGTGTTTTGTAGATCTGCAAAAAGATCATCTTTCACCTTATACAAATCAATCGCTGAAGGATTAGGATCCAAACGTCGACGGTATTCGCCTGCGAAGAAAAATCCAACTATCGGCTTTCCTGTTGCTTTGTTGCGGAGTAATGGACCCGAAAAGTTCATATTAACGAGGTCATCTCTCCAAACATCGAGTGAAGAACGTGCTTCAATTCCTCCAGAGAAGGTCTCGCGTGCGCCTTTGGTAGTAACGTTTATAACCCCTGATGTTGCATCCCCGTAACGAGCTGGAACACCACCTGTAATAATATCAATTTGCTCAACCGAGTTGATTGGAATATTTGGGCTCCCAGTAATACGAATTCCGTCTACATAGTAAACCACGGCATCGCCACGTCCTCCACGAACGTTAAGTCCGCCTCCCTCATCTGCTTGGTAGACACCTGCAGTTGTTGCAGCAATCGATGCAATATCCCTTGTTGCTAAATCTTTAATGTCCGCAGCAAGAACCGTCTGTTTTGATGAAGTTTCCCCTGGATCAATCAATGGCACTTTGTAGTCAATGATAATTACATCCTCTAAAACGTCCTCTGCAGATGTCATTGGAAAATCGATATAAGTTGTTTGGTCATTTTTTACAACAACCCCTCGCTGCACAAGATTAGCATACCCAAGGTATTGTGCTTCTACATCATAGTTGCCAGGCGTAAGCGGCTTTATAGAATAGAAACCATCCATATTAGTTTGGGCACTTTGCCCAGAAGCAACACCGTCGACAACAATAAGTACGTCGGCGTAAGGGAGTCCATCACCAAACTCATCCGTCACACGACCACTAACTTCCCCACCCTGCGCAAAAGCGCTGATGACGGAGACACATAGGAGAAAAATAGAAATATGTAAACTGCGCATAGTCATACGTTAACGATTAGATAACATTATACCAAATATAGGACTTTGTGCCCTTGATTTCGAAATGAAAGAAAAAATGTTAAAATTCTTTTAGGATAGTTTTTGAATTTTAGCAAGCAACACCTCAGCTAACTTTCGATACGACGCAAAAGACCAACCCGCAACATGAGGGCTAACAGAGACTCTCGGGTGCTGGATAAAACGTCTAAAGTTTTCATCATCAAAGGCTTGCACAAAGGCATCACCTTCGTAGGGAAGAACGTCACAATACAAGAAACCCAAGCGGCCTTCGTCCAAAGCTTTTAGCGTATCCTCAAGTTGAATCATTGAGCCTCGTGAAGTATTAATGAGCATGGCACCCGGTTGAAGTTGGGACAAAAAGCTATCGTTGATATAGTGCTTTGTTTCCTCGGTGAGCGGCAAATGAAGAGAGACCACATGAGCCCTTTGCAATAACTCAGACAGGTCTGATTTCAAGGCAAAACCGCCATCGAAGTCTTGATGGTATTTATCATACGCATAGACGGTTACCCCTAGGGCCTTTGCCCTTTGAGCAAGAGCCTTTCCCGTATGACCATAGCCAATAATACCCAGTTTGGTGTCTTGACATGACCTCCCTCTGAAGCGCTCTCTTTCCCAAGAACCTGCGCGAAGTAGCCGATCAGCCCCAATCATATTATTCATCCATGATAGCATGGCAGCCAGGGCCTGTTCAGCTACACTAAAGGCATTACCCTCCGGTGCAGAAAGACAGGCTATACCACATGACACTGCATATGGCACATCAACAATTTCCATCCCTGATCCGAGGCGAGCAATAAACCGTAAAGAAGACGCATTTTCTAGGCGTTCCTTGGGCAGAAGAGTTCGGCTGTTAATCACTATACCCATTAGATTTTCGATACATTGATCTACCTCAGATAGTGTAATATTTGGCTGATAATCCACCTCATACCCAAGGCTAGTAAGGCCCTCAAGAAGACAATCATGCACAGTATCGCACACTAAAACCCTTCCCTCTACCTTTTGCTTCATGACGAACCTTGTTTACGATATAATTCAGCTAACTCAATAAAGGTTTCAAGGGGCAACTGTTCTGGTCGCATGGTCAGAAGCTCTTCACGATTAGCCATATCTATGAACTTTAAGCTGTTTCGCAGCATCTTCCGTCGTTGACCAAAAGCAGTCTTAACAATATGGCGCAATGCACCATAGGTACAGTTTGGGACTTCCGTCTGATACCTCCGCATGACAAGGACGCTCGATTCCACTTTCGGTGGAGGATCAAAGGATGATGGATCGATGTCTAAAAGAATTTCAACCTCATAATACGCCTGGGTCAACACGCTAGTTACCCCATACACCTTGCTTCCATGCTTGGCGGCTAAGCGATGGGCGACTTCCTTTTGGAACATACCTACAACCCAAGGCACATGCTCCCGATTGTCTAGTATTTTAAAAACGATTTGAGAAGAGATATTATACGGAAAGTTGCCAATGACAGCCATAGGTGGCTCAAACTTTTCCAAGAGATTTGTTCTCAGCACATCAGCCAAGTATATGTTTTCTTCACAGGCAGGGTATCGCTCCACTAAGCGACGATGCCACCGCGTATCGATTTCTAGAGCACTAAAATTGGGCTGGTCTATAAAAAACTGAGTCAAGGCCCCATCGCCTGGCCCAATCTCAATTAAATGATTCACCAAAATACCCTGCTCCTCTTTCTGTATTGCCGCAACAATGGACTCCAAAACGCCCTGATCCACAAGGAAGTGTTGGCCGAAAGCTTTGTTATGTTTTGGAGTATAGGACATGAATAGGTTTGCTACATTTGCCCATAAAGATTAAAAATGCCATTGATTCAAACCCCAAATGGAGAAATTTTTCAAGTACATGTCGTCCTCTTCCAAACAAATGAGGACCTGAAACATCTTGGTTTTAGTAAAGAAGTAGCTCAGCGTATTGAAGAGGCTGATTCGTCTCGAAGTGTCTATCGATTCTTTTCAGCTAGCGATGCCATGCCCAATAAGAACAATCTCGATTCAAGCAACGAGTGTATTGCTGTTCGCCTAGAGGAGGAAGATGAAAAAAATCGACTCAAGGGCTTTGACCTTGTACAGGAGTTACTCCGAGACAAAATGCACGCGGTGTTTATCGAATCAAACCTAGATGCCTCCGCAGACTATGCTTTTCTAGAAGGTTTTTCCCTATCCTGTCACAAGCCTGAGCGCTTGGGGGATAGCAAGCCTTCGTCAGCCAATTGGACCGTGGGTTATCGGGGCAAGGTGAGCAACGATGCACTTGAAACATTAGATATCCTTTGTGAATCGAACTTTATTGCGCGAGACTTGGTCAACCTTCCTCAAAATTTCCTCAACCCAACAACCTACGGAAAGCGCGTCAAAG
Organism: Bacteroidota bacterium; assembly: GCA_003447535.1. Classification (GTDB taxonomy): domain Bacteria; phylum Bacteroidota; class Bacteroidia; order Chitinophagales; family UBA8649; genus UBA8649. The sequence goes on from DLYY01000125.1 coordinate 11,947, forward strand.
AGCTTGGTAGCGAGCTGGGTTTTGAGGTCAAACTGCACGACAAGACAGCCATAGAATCTATGAAAATGGGCGGTGTACTTGCCGTAAATCGCGGGAGCATTGAGCCTCCTGTATTTATCGAGATGCATTATTGTTCATCTGATAGTAAAAACAAAGAGCCTATCGTATTAGTCGGCAAAGGAGTGACCTACGATACAGGGGGGTTGAGTTTAAAGCCCACTAAAAATTCTATGGATTTTATGAAGGCAGATATGGCAGGATCAGCCGCTGTAGTTGGCACTATCTGTGCTCTAGCTCGTCAGAAAGCTGATTGCCATGTAATCGGCTTAATAGCAGCAACGGACAATCGCCCAGGAGGAGATGCCTATGCCCCCGGCGATGTAATAACTATGATGGATGGCACCACCGTTGAAGTCCTCAATACAGATGCAGAAGGTCGATTGACCTTAGCCGATGCTCTTCATTATGCCAAGCAGTTTGAGCCTAAGCTTGTCGTTGACTTGGCCACCTTAACAGGGTCTGCTGTGGCTGCATTAGGAGGAGAAGCCGCAGCACTCATGACATCATGTGATCAAGAAATCACCGTGACACTTATGGATTCGGCAGACGCTGTCGATGAAAGACTTGTGGAATTTCCTCTTTGGGCATGCTATGGCACATCGCTGAAATCCGATATCGCAGATCAAAAGAACGTGGGTAGTCGAGAAGCAGGTCTGATTATTGCAGGTAAATTCTTGGAAAAGTACATTGACTATCCGTGGATGCATATTGATATTGCCGGCCCCTCATTCAACCACCAAAGCAAAAACTATCGAGGTAAAGGAGGATCGGGGTATGGCGTACGCTTACTATTGGAGTTTCTTAAATCTTGGGGCTAATGCAGCATCAAAAAAAGCCATTGCGCGTTGGCCTAACTTTAGGAGATCCTGGAGGCATTGGGCCGGACTTGATATTGCATGCCTTAATGCATCGACACTTCACAAAAAGGGTGAAGTTTACCGTTTTTGGTTCTGAAAGCATCTTAAAGAATAGAATCCAGACCCTGCCTGAAGAGACTCAAGTTTATGCCAATAAAGCACTTAGTCATCACAATATTGTCGGCAACGCCACTAAAGTTCCTGAACAGTTTATAACAGGCAAGGCATCAAAGGAAGGAGGAATCCAATCACTGGAATCCCTTGACAATTCGCTTGAGCATTTTGCAAGTAATGCCTATGATGTTTTAGTCACTGCTCCTCTTGACAAACAAAGCGTCAGCGAAGCAAGCGATTCAACCTTTACAGGACAAACGGGCTATATACAATCCTATGCCAATGCAGAAGACAGTCTTATGATGATGGTATCTGATATTATGAAGATTGCCCTGGTAACCGAACATTTATCCTTAGCACAAGTTCCCAAGGCAATCACCAAAGATCTTATTGCCCGCAAAACATCGCTTCTTCATAAAGCGCTTATCGAAGACTTCAACTGCCCAACACAGAAAATTGCCCTTCTAGCCCTCAATCCACATAACGGGGATCGGGGATTACTGGGTAGCGAAGAAAAGGAAATTATAATCCCAAGTATACAAGCCATTCGATCAAGTATATCGACGGTTTTTGGACCCTATGCGGCAGATGGTTTTTTTGGTCTACACCAATATAAAGCCTTTGATGCCACGCTTGCCATGTATCATGACCAAGGTCTTATCCCATTCAAAGCAACAAACTTCGACGGCGTTAATTTTACGGCAGGCCTACCCCTTT
>DLYY01000220.1:0-383 GCA_003447535.1 Bacteroidota bacterium
CTGATAGATCTTGGCGATGGGCTCTTCCCCAGCCACGAGCCAGAGGGTTTAAATACAGTTAGAGGCAAACGAAATATCTGCCAATCCTCGCTAACATCAAATTCCGCTTGGTAATACTGCCAAGGGAGCATGGTTCCCCTTGTTCGCAGATGTATGAAGTATTTCTGGCTATTACCACGAGCTCTTAAGTAAACTCCAGAAACATCTTGATCCGCTCCAGAAGGTAGGCGTGTTCTCAGCTGGATAAAGCCACCATTATTTTCAGTGCTCACATCGCCCGTCATCTGCACGTAAGTATTTCCGGAGTCGCTGTCAATCCCTAGGCTAGCAGAGCCCTCCGAGACTCCTCCCATGACTTGATCACTGAGGTAATCCCAATTTAC
>DLYY01000220.1:792-3602 GCA_003447535.1 Bacteroidota bacterium
CAGGGTAAAAAAAGTTTTTCATCATAGCAATCCTTATCTTTGCTTGTATTGGGTGGGACAATAGCCTCTATCTACATCTGGAGACCTAAGTGCTAGATGTTTCGTTTTTCTACCACTTACCCTTTTTCGCCAAAGTCGAAACGATCTTGGTTTTACCTTCGATCGCATAATCGATATGACCTCTGACTCTCCAATAGCAAAATTCGACTCGATAGCTTCGAAGGGAGTCCGATCCTCCCAAGCCATTTCAACAATCCGAGACAGCTGCTCAGTATTAAATTGGTCGTGTTTTGCCAAGTAGAAACTCCCTAAGTTAAATTATTCATCGTTAAGTACGTTAAAGATAACATTTTTGTACCAAACAATCGTATTATGAAGTTGCGACCAATTGTTAAGATCTACCGCTACGTAAAGCGTTCATGTAATGTATTAACCAATAACACATAATCTGATTGCTGGTTGTAAGGAAATCAAGTATGAAAATGTTTTGTACACTACTTTTTACTTTTATTCTGTCCTCTTGCGGAGGATCAGGGTCTCCTTCCGTACCCGATAATACGCCTCTTCCTAGCCCAGTGCCTGTTGACAATGTTCCAGATTCAAATACATTTCCTGGGAGCAGCTGGGAAACATCTGACCCCAGCGATGTAGACATGAACCAAGCGGGCATTTTGGAGGCATTGAATTATGCTTTTGAAAGTTCTCGCAACACTCAAGGGGTGGTCATTATTCGGCATGGAGTTATTGTTGGAGAGCGTTATGCAAACGGAAAATCTAAAGATAGTTTGGCTACAAGTTGGTCTACAGGAAAGTCATTTGCGAGTGCGCTTGTAGGCATTGCAAAAGAACAAGGCTTCATAGACTCGATTGATCTGCCAGCTGAAAATTATCTAGCTGACTGGGCAAATTCAGACAAGTCAGAAATCACGATACGAGCAATTTTAGAGATGCGAACTGGCCTTGCCCCAGCCTCAAGAGGAGATTCCAACATCTATACCTTTGGAGGCACCAATGGAGATCAATTAGCCTATGCTCTTAATAGATCACCAAGGACTACACCAAGAACTGATAATTGGGCCTATCAAAATACTGACTCCATGTTACTTGCCGGTATTTTGGAGGAATCAACTGGGCAAAATGTGCGCGACTATGCCGATATCCAACTATTCTCTAAAATTGGAATGACAGCTGACTGGTGGACTGATGAAGCCGGCCATGCCATGACATATTGTTGTATCGATGCAACAACAAGAGATTTTGCCCGTTTTGGACTTCTTTTCGCTCGCAATGGCCGCTGGGATGGAGAACAGATTGTTCCTGCAGATTGGGTTGCTGAATCAATTACAGTTCCCAGTGGCACGAGCAATCAGTACTATGCACTTCAATGGTGGGTGAGTCCTTCAGGCGGATACTTCTACTCAGCAGGTCTACATACTAACAACATCTACATATTTCCTGATTTAGATTTAGTCGTCGTCAGAAATAGCTTGTATTCTAAGATAGGAGATAGCTCTATTCGTTCAGGTAGCAATTACCACAGTACTCTGGAGCCGGGCGACTGGAATAATACAGAATTCTTATCCTACATCACAAATGCAATTACTAATTAACGGGAAGTTTTGATAATTATGAAGACTTACACCTTGAACCACCCCGAAAAAGGAGTAATTTCTTATACTGATCGAAAGAGATATCTTTGGGTCTCATCAATTTTTTATCCTCTTATCCCTCTGCTATTCATTTATCTTTTCTTACAATCAGGAAATGAGTTAATACTCGCTATACCACTATTGATTGGTTATGTGTTGTTCCCATTACTTGATTGGGTCATAGGCTCAGATACAAACAATCCTCCAGAAGAAATTGTTCCAATGCTAGAGGAGGACAAGTACTACCGAGTGCTAACCTACATCACAATACCAATGCATTTTGTCGTTTTACTCGCATGTACCTGGGTTGTTGGAACTCAGTCATTAAGTCCCATAATGATTTTTGTTATGGCTATTATTGCTGGAGGGGATAGCGGTATTGGCATCAATACGGGTCATGAGCTCGGCCATAAAGATACTAAGCTTGAAAAGTGGTTAGCAAAGATCGTACTTGCGGTCCCTGCCTACGCCCACTTTTCCATCGAGCACAATAAAGGCCACCACAAACATGTATCCACACCCGAGGATCCAGCGAGCTCAAGGATGGGTGAATCTATCTATTCCTTTATTCTCAGAGAAATGCCGGGAACGATGAAGAGAGGATGGCAGCTTGAGAAGGAGAGATTAGTAAAATCCAACAAACCTATTTGGAGTCACCATAATGAAATTTTACAATCATATGCTCTAACAAGCGCTATTCAGTTGGGGCTTGTAATGTATTTCGGATGGATCGTAATACCATTTTTATTGGTACATAATTTTTGGGCATGGTTCCAGTTAACATCTGCAAACTACATTGAGCACTATGGATTGCTGCGCGAGAAAAAATCAAATGGCAACTACGAGAGATGCAAACCACATCACTCCTGGAACACTAACTATATTATGAGCAATGTGGCTTTGTTTCATCTGGAGAGACATTCGGATCACCACGCATACCCAGCACGACGCTATCAGAGTCTTAGGAATTTTGATGATATCCCGGAGCTACCAAATGGTTATTTTGGAATGTATCTTCTAGCCTACTTCCCGTCACTTTGGTTCAAGGTAATGGATAAAAGGCTATTAGCCTTGCCACATATTCAAGGAGATCTGTCCAAAGTGAACATTTGCCCAAAACGAAGAGCATTTATAATCAAAAAGTATGCTTGATGCTCCCTG
>DLYY01000123.1 GCA_003447535.1 Bacteroidota bacterium
TCGATTCTAGATCCAATACAACTGATGGCGCATTAAGCCATCCTTTGAGCATTTCACGACCTAAGGCATCCACCATGATGTAAGAAGCCCCATCCATAGGACCTGACCAATTCAGAACTACTGAGTTACCTTCTGCAGGTACAGGGTATACCGTCATTAAGGACTCCAATAAATTCAAACTATAGGTATTAACCAAGTCTCCATTAAACACGAAGTTGTTAATGGTATTTGTACTGCCGTTACTCGGATAAGTCAAGGCAGAATCCGGATAATAAAAGAAAGTCGTCGAGTATTGACAACCCGCATTATCAAACACAGAGATGGTATTAATTCCGATGCGCAAACGTGTGGTACCTGTACCATAATCCAAGCCATCATTCCAGTTGAAGTAATATGGTGCATCACCTCCTGAAGCAGTTGCTACTAAAGAATCTGCAGTAGGAATAATGGTGATTTGCAAATCATTACCAGCCTCAAGATAAAAAGGCATTACTAAGGTGTCAGTAAGGTTGCGAATAGCCGTAACCGTGTAAGAACCTTCAGGTAAACTGTTTACTGAATTAATAAGAATACCACCAATCTGAGCATCGACAATAGGGTCTTCCGCTGACCAATTGTATATTACCGATCCTCCTCCGTTCGTTGTAACAGAAGCCTCACCATCAGAACCTACACACGATGGGCTTGTTAAATCCAGCGACGCTTCATATCCTGCTGTTCGGAAAACATCACCGTCACTGTAGGGTGAGCAAGTATAACCAAAACTTATTGGCTTGGTTCGCCAACGGTAGGTTGTCAATAAGTTGAGATTAGCCAATGCATAAGACGTGTCCTCGACCATAACCTCGAGAAATGGGCTAAAGAAGTTGGTGGATGTTACTTGAAGCAGATAGCTCTCAGCTCCCTCTACTGTTGGCCAAACAAGAGTGACATCCGAATTGACTTGGTTATCATTATTTATGGGATAGATGCCATTTTCAGCCGTAAAAGATGTCGTATCAGGAATCTGCCAATTCAGGAGATTAGGTCTAAAGTCTGTAAGCACATAGCTTACATAGGCTTGCTGCTCGAGACTAAATCGATTCTGACAGTTATCCAATGAATACGACATAAAGAGGGCCGCATCCGGAACAAAATTGACTCCATTAGGGTCTGCAAAGGTTGGTCCTGGAGAGCAAGCCCATCGGCCTGACTCATAATCCGGTGGAGTATCACAAAAACCATCCGCTGCAGACGAACAATTCGAGCCATCTACACGTTCCCAGTTATTTACTGAAATGGGATTTGTATCATAGTCACGACCTTCCCATCCTACAAAGGTGTGGGGTAATCCAAAGTAATGCCCCATCTCATGAGTAAGTGTTGTACTCCCAAGTCCACTACAACTTTTATTGACTACTACTCCCCCACCACTTGGAAAGCCGGTGTAATAGCCACACACTACGGTACCACCACTTTTAGCTTCTTCTGTAATGTATACGTTGACCACATTACTCGCATTGAGCGCATTAAACATGGAACTACCCGCGTTGGACTGCTCATAGTAATAGAAATTATTACTCGCCGTATAGTTGGTGTCAAAAATGTAAAACTGAATGCCCAAAGTCTCAAAGTCTTCATTTAACTCACAATGCAATCTCCAGAGATCATCTTGGGAAAAGTACCCGTTACCGTTATCATCACCAATAATGTGATAAAAGATGGGCACGACATAATCGATATCAGCCTTCGGTTGAGGGTTTGCGCGCATCGTCTGTAATCGCTCTAAATGCTCAATCTGATCTTGTTCAGTCCAGACCGTTCCGCACGACTGAGCAAAGGACAACTGATTGATTAACAACGCAAGAACGCTTAATAGAAGAAACCTCATGAAAAGTGAATTAAAACTTGAAACTTCCTGAAAGTTAAGAAAATGTGCATAATCCTCTCTAAGGAAAATGTCAATAAATGCTCATATTTGCGCAAAATTAAACGTAAAATGAAAGTATCCGTAATCGGCGCTGGGAACGTAGGCGCAACATGTGCAAACGTACTCGCAAACTATGATGTAGCAAAAGAAGTAGTACTCCTCGATATCAAAGATGGATTTGCCGAAGGTAAGGCACTCGATATCTGGGAAACGGCTGCCGTCTTAAACTACTCGACCAAAACGGTTGGAGCGACTAACAATTATGGAGCAACTGCCGGTTCTGATATCGTAGTCATTACTTCTGGTATGCCAAGGAAACCTGGTATGAGCCGTGATGACTTAATCTCTACCAATGCAAACATAGTAAAGAGCGTTACAGAGCAGGTAATAGATGCCTCCCCTAACGCAATTATCATCGTCGTAGCCAATCCTTTAGATGTTATGACTTACTGTGCTTACCTCGCAGCTAAAGTAGACCATCGCAAAGTATTCGGTATGGCCGGTATTCTTGATACAGCGCGTTACAAAGCTTTTTTGGCCAACGAAATTGGTTGTTCTCCAAAAGATATTCAAGCAGTGCTTATGGGTGGCCACGGGGATACGATGGCTCCATTAACTCGATATACTACGGTAGGTGGAATTCCTGTTTCGGAGTTTGTCGCAGCCGACAAGTTGGAAGCTATTGTGAATCGAACAAAGAAAGGCGGTGGTGAGATCGTTCAACTACTCGGAACCTCAGCATGGTACGCTCCTGGTGCAGCTGCAGCACAGATGGTAGACGCCATTATGAAGGACGAGCAACGCATCTTCCCATGTTGTGCGTGGTTGACAGGAGAGTACGGATTACACAATATCTATCTCGGAGCCCCTGTTGTGCTTGGCAAAGGAGGAATCGAAAAAATCATTGAGCTTGATCTTAACGATGAAGAAAAAGCGATGGTTGAGAGTAGTGCAAGTCATGTAAAAGAAGTTATGGCTGTGCTTGATAATATGAAGCTCTTCTAAATCAGCGCTTTACAACTAAGAATAAAACGCCCCATTACGGGGCGTTTTTTGTTCGCAGACTATGCTCGGTAGTCCATAATAAATGATGTATCTTCGGCATCCACTGGCCCAGTAGTTCAACTGG
>DLYY01000012.1 GCA_003447535.1 Bacteroidota bacterium
GTGTGCTGCAGCAATTCGATAGCCCCGGTTTCTTAGGCCCTTGATACATTGCCGAACATCCCTGTGTTTATTGATCTCTACCCACTTTGCAGCACCTCGACTCATATCCCTGTGTATCGCAAACTCATTAATGTTATCCACCACATGCATCTCTTGAAGCCCAAAGCACTCACAACTTCGAAGCAAGGCATTGGCATTATGTTCCCTATAAAGTTCTTCGGTAATCACCGTTAAGAACCGTGTGCGTTGGCGCAAAATATCATGCATTAAGTCCCATCTATTATCAGTGAGATAGGGACGCAAATGATCAATGGCCTGTTGAGTGGAAATCATGACTTTGTTAAAACTAAAACTACGGAAGACGACCTAATCAAGCAAGATGGTCTGAGAGGAGCTCCCAGATTCGGTCAGCCATAGGAGGCAGGGCTTCAACATAGATGGCTTCTTTGGTGGTGGGATGCGAAAAACGCAAGGAACGGGCATGGAGGTGAATGGATTTATCCTCATTAGGCCTTGGAAACCCATATTTTATATCCCCTTTGATAGGACAACCTATAGTCGATAATTGGCAACGAATCTGATGGTGCCGTCCAGTAACAGGATGCACTTCAAGGAGATGATACCGTTCTAAACTACGCTTCAATGAATACCTCAATATGGCCTCTTTAGACTTTGGACGGCCTGCTTTACACGGCCTTGATTTATTGGCTTTTGGATCTTTGATAAGATGATGAACGAGCTTACCCTCTAAATCCTTAGGTCGCTCTTGGACCACTGCCCAATAGGTCTTTTGGGTTAGACGGTCTTTAAATGCAGCATTTAGTCTCGTAAGTGCTTTGCTTGTTCTTGCTAAGACGATTACGCCACTTGTTACCCTATCAAGCCGATGAACTAATCCTACAAAGGCTTCGCCTGACTTGTTTTTTTCTTTTTTAATATACTCCTTTGCCCAATCAAGCAAGGTCACATCTCCCGTAGCATCACCTTGCACAAGCATGGTAGGAGGCTTATTGACTACCAATAAGTGATTATCGCTGTATAATATCTCTGGATGGCTAAGCAAAGCGCATTAGGTTTACTTCAGGCAAGATATCCTTTTGATTAATCACTGCATCGAGTAACATATCCGCAAAATAAGGACTAAGCGAATACCCTTTGGTTCCCATTCCAGCGAGGCATGCAACCTGGGAGCTCTTTGGGCTCCATCCTATTATTGGGCGTCGATCTTTGGAAGCTGGTCTCAACCCTGCAAGATGATCTAAGACACGGTATTCACCTTGAAAGCTCCTAGCCAAGCGGTCAAGTAAACCTTCTTTTCCAGTAGCGGTTGGGTCTATTGTTTCATCCTCCCAAGCATAGGTAGAACCGACCCAGTACCTATCATTTCCCAAGGGAACAATGTTTACTTGATGACCAATAATTATATCCCTTGGAAGGGATTTACTCTCAATAATTAGCGCTTCTCCCTTATTGGCTCGCACTGGAATATCGCGGAAAAATGGATTCGAGGAAATAGCATGTCCTTGGCAGAAGATGATATGCTTAGCACGTAGCGATCGATACCGAATAGAATCCTTGTCAAGGGTAAGATTTGAAACATCAAACACTTCCTTGTGGTAACATCCCTTGTTTACCCAGCGCCGCACCGAGGCGTCAAGCAAAGCTGGCCCATCCACGCGATAGGCCTTATCAATATAGAAGCCTCCATAGGGTTGAACGAGATTGATTCCTTGGAGGCTAGATGGTTGTTTGTCTTGCAAATATTTATGATACGCTGGATTCCCTAAGCGCATTTGCCATGTGTTTAAAGAATCAATATCTGGAAGGACTTTGAACAGGGGGTGTGCATGAATTATTGGCTCACTGAGGCCTTTTTCAAGCCATGCATAATGTTTTTCTAGAAAGGGCCATAACGTATCGGCTTGCCAGGTTTTGACATACTTTCGACCAGTTATGGGATTAATCATGCCGACAGCAACTTTCGACGTGCTGTAACCTCCCTCGTCGATGACACAGAAAGAAAGCCCCCTCGTTTCGGCAAGATGGGCAAGATTGCAGCCTGCAATCCCATGCCCTACTATAATTATATCAATTAACGCTGTATCGATACCCTAAAGGTATACCCTTCCCCTGAGACATAGTACATGCCCTCCGGAAGTTCTACTACTTCGAGATAGCCTTGAGGGGCTGGCGACTCAAGCATCAAGCGACCATCTTGACTGAAGACTTGGTAAGTTGATCCCTGCAAAAGCCTCGGAACAAAAACACGCTCCTTGGTCGGATTCGGGAAAACCTGAAACGAAGCATCTAATGAAGACACATCTGTGGGAACATAGACAAAAGATGGATCCTTACTAAAGCGTTCGAAAAACCGCCAAATCTCCGTAGAACCATCAATCTCATAGCTTATACCATCTCCTGGGAAAGCAATGGGTGTCCCTGGCCACGTATGCGTCGCATTGGTCAATTTATAAAACCATAACTCTCCGTTATCTAGACAGTTTGGATAGATAAAGCGTTCGGTTGATACGCCATCATTATCGATGTCTCCATAGTCCCTGTAATCGGCCTGGGCATCACAAGCATTGCGATCTCTTATCAATTCCACAGCACCCTCGACACCGATATAACCAGGAAAAGGAAAATATTCCACCGTTGTATCTTCCGTCCCATGGACTTGCATGACGGGCACAGTGCGTGCTGATGGGCAAGAGTCTACTATAGAAAGGGGTAGTAAACCTGTAATGGAAGCCATTGCCGTAAATCGCTCACCTAGCGCGCAAGACAAAAAGTAACTCATAAACCCCCCTGCACTCATACCACATGTATAGATTCGGTTGGTATCAATCGCGTAATTTGCGATAAAGAAGTCAATCAAGCTATCCACAAAACCAACATCATCTGGGATAACTGGAGTGACGCCTGGAAGGCTAATATTGTAGGTCAGATTCCACTGACGAAAATTGTTAATGATTTCCGCGTTAGGGTAGACTACTATAAAATTATTGAGATCAGCGACCCCATCCATCTGAGAATAAATTCGCTGTTGATAAGAATTACTGCCACGTCCATGCATATTAAACACCAATGGAATCTCCTCGGAACCATCATAGGCGGCAGGAATATGAAATTCGTATAGGCGATTAAGCCCATCATAGACCATCGTATCGATATCCGTTTGTGCCGATACCGAAAAAACGATCGAACAAAGGGATAGGCTAAAGAAATATCTTGTTAAGTTTTTCATTGCTTGTAATAAGTTAACTGGCATTCTCCGTACTGACTTCCAAAGTAATACTGCACAGTTAACAGAATGTCTCCAGCCCCTGTATTGTTCAAATATTGACCAGAAACATTAGCCTGAAAACTTCCTCGATTCACAGCAAACTCTATGATATTGCCTTCGTTAGCAGGACTGGTATATATAAAAGCATCGACACTGCCTTGATTCATAAAGTTTCCAAAGGTAATGCGGTTGGGGTACGCCCCATCCCACAAGATAAAGTCAAAGGGAGCACCGATGTAACTTCCTTGAAAACAATTGGCCACTACGGTATAATTTCCTACATATTTTTGAGCGGCTATAGTTTGGCACTCCGGTCCTTCATAGCCATCCAAGCAATAGCAATTTCCATTAATACAACTTTGATTGTTCCCGCATATAACATCATCACAAGATCGTCGATCACCGCAATTGGTTAACATTAGCATAAGGAAGGTGATAGGTATCACCAGGAGATTTCTAAACATCATTTAATTAGTTTTCAGATCGATAATAGAACAAAAAATAGAGTAAAAAACCCATGGGACCAGCCATCAGACTCATCGTCAAAATTCCTCCAAGAATGAGTCTTCTCTTGATTGACGGATTTGAATTCTGCTGCTGTGCATGGCGAGCAATCCATGTGCCTACAAAGAGGTCAAAAACAAGAAAGTGTTGCCAAGCCACAAGCACGCCCAATGGACTTGAAAAAAGACTCGTTAAACCTGTTAGCGTGGAAAATGCATCAGGAGATGGTGCTGGATCTTGGGTAATTGCCCAGCAAAATAACATGCCATAAATCAAGGCAAGCAATGCATGGATACGCAGAGAAAATACCCATAGTTTAGTCACCCTAGCACCCGGCGCAAAAACCAACAATCCCCACACCGGCATCGGTAGTAAATTGATTATACGATAAAGAACTTCTAAATCAAGCATAGTATTTACATTGTTGTTTTCGGTAATGCCAAGATAAGACTTGTATCTTCGAAACGAAAGAACGATTGCCCCATGAATGTCATGTACAACAAATATGCCCACCTCCTTACCGACTATTGCCTAAACGTCCAAAAAGGAGACAGGGTTTATGTGCGCACCACCTATCTGGCCGAAAAGCTTGTCCAAGAGTTAATGCGCGAAGTAACTAAGGCAGGAGGCCATCTTATCACAGACATTCAATTCCAAGGACAAGAGGAGATATATTATAGCGAGGCCTCTCAGCATCAACTAGAGTACGTCAATCCCCTAAAGAATCATGTGATTCGAGAGTTTAACAAATACCTTGTCATTATTGCTCCCTTTGAGAGCAATGGTCCTCAAAAGGATTATGCTGATAAAAAGGCAATTGCAAGAAAGACGGGAGAAGAGCTGAGCAATCTCTATATGCAACGCACAGGAAGTAAGGATATGGAACGCAGTCTGTGTTTGTTCCCTACGGAAGCAAATGCCAAACGCGCTGGAATGTCTTTAGAAGATTATGAACAGTTTGTTTTTAGAGGATGTGGCCTACTTGAAGAAAACCCTAAAGACGTCTGGCTCAAGGTACGAGAAGAGCAACAAGCGGTTGTGGACTATCTTAATCAAGTGGACACCGTCACCTATGAAGGACCCGGCTTTTCCATAAGTTATCGATGTAAAGATCGTTTATGGATCAATAGCGATGGGCGCACGAATATGCCCTCAGGCGAGGTGTATACTGCACCCATAGAAGATTCCATAAATGGTAACATCAAATTCAGCTACGACAGCTTGTATATGGGAAGGGAAGTAAGCGGAGTAGAACTGACCGTAAAAGAAGGCAAAGTCGTCAAATGGACAGCGGATAAGGGCCAAGATTTTCTGGACTACATATTTTCTATCCCTGGAGCACGAATTTTTGGTGAGGCCGCTATTGGCACAAACTATCACATTCAACGTCCTACAAAAAACATCTTGTTTGATGAAAAGATGGGCGGCTCCGTTCATATGGCAATTGGTCAATCCTATCCGCAATGTGGAGGAAGCAATACCTCTTCCGTGCACTGGGATATGATTACTGATATGCGACAAGGTGGTGCAATCTACGCGGATGGCGTCCGCATTTATGAAAATGGTAAATTCCTAATTGGGTGATTCTCGAATTTTTAGAAAGCCTCCCCAATGCATTAAAGTTTTCCGTAATTGGCGGCTCAGCTTTTATCATTGACCTAATACTGACCTTTTTTCTTAAGGACGTTATAAAAGTCAAACCCATTCTGTCAAATTCAATCGGCTTTATTATTGGAATATTACTGCGGTTTTTTGGTAATCGCTATTGGACATTTCATCAGGATTCGATGGATAATTTTTGGCAGGATTTCTTTCAATATGTCGGTATTGAATCTGCTGGACTGCTTATTGTCAACTTTGCAGTATGGCAACTAGCTCAAAAAAGAAAGATTGTCTCTTTCTTTTGGGCCAAAGTTATCGGCATGTCGGTCTTTTACCTCTACAACTACTCAATGAATGCGGTCGTCACCTTTAATCGAGGAGTGTTTGAATAGCTAATGCTAGAAATAATATCCAACAGATATCGTAGGATGGAAATTCAAATTAATCAGTCCACCTGCTCCACGGAACTCCATACCTAACGATGCGCCTCCAGAAACCGAAACCGGGTATTCGCTAAAAAGGTGCTGATAGCCTACACTCCCTCCCGCCAACAACAGAAGACCTCCTTTCGATCCCAATCCGGCATAAGGTCCAAAATACAAGCCACGTAGAGCAATATCGGTAAGGTAAAACCTAAGTTCAGGCTTGATAAACATACCCAAAGTGCCTCCACCTGTAAAGAAATTTAATCCGCCATTGACTGACATATTGGAGTTCAGCAATGCCTCAAATTCTAAGGCCGTCATGTAGCCGGATTGTGTAACCGTATTCGTCGACATATAGAGCAACCCAGGAGAAAACTTCGCATTATACTCTTGGGCTAAACTCGTAGAAACACACCCGATGAAAAAAAGAACACTGAAAATTAGACTTCGTACCATACCACTTTGCTTTATATAAAAGTACGATTGAGACCTCTCAATTATTGTTTGGGTTACGCACAAAGTAATTGTTCACATCCGCGGCAAACCAACTCAAAATGCCTTCCAACCCTGTGCGGTAAGGGGATAGTGCTGATTGGTTCTCGACGTTAAAAAGGAACCTTTCTCTGCCTTGTGGAGAATTCCAATTTCAATACAATCGGGTACTTCTGCTCGGATACGATCCGCTAAGGAAGGGTCAACGGTAAAGAGCAACTCATAATCTTCGCCACCATTCATCGCCGAGGTTATGGGATCAATATTAAGCTCAAGAGACAAGTCATAAGTCTCTTGCTGAATAGGCACAAACTGCTCATGGACTTCAACACCCACCTTGCTCGACTTCGCTAGATGAAGGCATTCAGAACTCAACCCATCACTGATATCAATCATAGCTGTTGGGACAATGGACGCTTTAGCAAGTGCCTCAATTACGTCATATCTTGCCTCTGGTTTAAGTTGTCTTCCTACGACATAGTCGTGCCCTTCAAGTTCGGGCTGCATATCAGGATTTTGAAGGAAAATCTGCTTCTCTCGATTTAAAACCTGAAGTCCCATATAAGCCCCTCCTAGATTACCCGTTACAAAAAGTGCATCACCGGGATTAGCACCACTTCGAAGCACAAGCTGTTCTTTTTTAACACGGCCATAGGCTGTTACTGAGATTGTCGAGCCACTCAGACTCGATGTGGTATCTCCACCCACAATATCGACGTTATAAAATGACGCGGCACGCTCCATACCCTTATATAATTCTTCCACCGCTTCAACCGAATACTTACTCGAAAGTGATAAGCCAATCACTACATGACTTGGTTTGCCGTTCATAGCATAGATATCTGAAATGGAAGAAACAATGGCTTTATAACCCACATGCTGTAATGGACAATACATCAAATCAAAATGCAAGCCCTCTACCATTGCATCCACAGATAGCAAGGTGTAGTCTTCACCGTTGTCTATTACTGCACAGTCATCGCCAATGCCATGAACGGTTGAGCGATAGCGACTACTTACCATCGATTGAATGCGGTCAATAAGGCCAAACTCTCCAAGTTCGGAAACATCTGTTCGTGTGGGTTTTGTCATATTCTTTTTGTTTACCATGGTATACCTCTCGGAAAGTCCAAAATTATTTGACAAATTTGAGGAAATCTAAGGCAATTAGCACTATTCAACCCCTTCCGATTTCTCAATTACTCTTTTTAGGGCTCATTACCCTCTTGGGAATGGGCGGTCTTGGTCTTGTTTTACTGCCTTATACTTCGGAGGTAACCTGGCAAATCCTCTTCGAAAAATCATACAATCACCTGTATTCCAGCCTTGCTCTAGGAGGAGGTATTGGCCTTGGAGCAAGCTTAGTTAGCCTCTTTATATCGCGATCATTTCCCACAAGTGATTTAGAACGTAAACTTCGACAGCGCCTGCCCCTTCATTCGATGTCCAGCCTTACTATTGTGTTTCTATCTCTCTGTGCAGGAATAGGGGAAGAGTTGCTGTTTCGTGGACCACTTCTTTTTGGACTTTTTGAGTATATCAGTTTGCCAGCGGGTATTCTGATTAATGCAATCTTCTTTGTGGGTCTCCATGGCTACCTAAACCCAAAACAGGATTTACCATGGGTTCTCCGACTATGGCTCGTTACCTTTTCCGGTGCACTAGGCCTTATCACTCTAAGCTTTAGTATAGTATGCGCAATTATAGCACACACAATCTATGACCTTGTTTTATTGCATGCTATGCGTCGCGATTCACTTTCTTCGTAACATAGAAGGGTGGGCTTCATACCAAAGCTTTTTTTCTTCGGAGAATCCAAAACTCACTTCAGTAAGCGTATCAGAAAGTTCCTTATACAAGGCCTCCTTATGCTTTAAGGGAAGATGAATGCGCTCTTGCACTCTGCCTATTGTCCAGATACAAAGCACAGCCTTTTTTGCCAGCAAAATGCCAAAGGGCTGCAGCTGAACTTCTTCAAAATAGATCCAGCTTACTTGATGAGTTTCGCTCGTTACAAGCTGCCACACGGGATGTCGATCGATGCGAAAGGAACTTTTCAAGCGCCATGTAATCAAACTGGATACCATGACAAGTAGCAGAAACAAAGCAATAGGTTGACGTTGAAATATATATCCAATACATGCACCTAGTATAAACAGTAATGCTAGGGCGAAAAACAACTTAAAGTTTCTTTCGCGGCGAATAATCTTTTTAAGTAAAGGGTATTTATTCTCCATATCTGTTCCTAGCCTTCAGCCTAGAACTTCGGAGAGAAGGAGATTTTAACTCCAAACCGATCGGGCTCGATTCCAGAATTTGGTAGGGCATCCAAAGCAGAAAGACGCCATATAAAATCAAGACGGAAAACATACAATATGTTTTCAATGCCAAAGCCAACCTCAAAGTAGGGTTTGTTGGCAATCCTTGTGCCCTCAGGTAGATCAAGTTCCTCTTTATTTCTTGCTGAAAAGTCTCCAATTAACACTTTACCAGTAAGGATGGTTCGAAGCTTAAGTCGATTGATTCCTGGAATACGATTTAATATCTGACCATCAAAGTGATGATCAACCCATAGAGTAGCAAAGCGATCTGAGATAAACTCAAACTCACGAATCATGTTAAAACCTCTCGTGAGGTAGAAGTATCCATTGTTCCCTTCATGAATAAAGGTGAGCGGATAAGGTATCTCGCCAAAGATATACCCGGCACGCATCGTATAACGCGTATAGCCTGCCTTATGACTAAACCGATGGTAATAGTTCATGTATATACGCTGATAGGCATAATCCCCTCCCAAAGGAGCAATTTTTGAACTGGACGGAGGTTTGATGCCAAAGGCAAAATCAAGCTCAATAATTGGCTTAAGCGAAGTAGTTGAAATTCGGCGGTAAGGAAATTGCAGCCAAGTTTCGCCAAGGCCAATACGTGCACGCAACCTCACCTCAGATACATCGAAGCGATCTAACAACTCGACCGTGCCATTCGTTTCGTTAGTACGTATAAACTCTAAGTTACCATCAGTCGGAAGGTAAGACCGCCTTGACAACCTCAATTCTGTAGTCAAGCCATGGACCCATTCCCGTGTGTATGCTCCTCGATATTCCTCTACACGCATGATTTTATTGAGTGGTCCATTTCGCAAGAAAGCCTCTACTAAGTCATCATGGTCGGTGGGGTCATCATTTTCTACATTGCTTAAAAACCTAAAATCGTCTTGATACGATAGCAGAAGGTTATGCCAGCGCTCATTGCGCGTTGGTAGGTTAAAGAATGCTCGCCCTAAATATTTCCAATCGCGATCTTTCGTTCCATAGGCTGCATAGCCCCACAACTGAAAAGCCTCCGACAGGGCATCGGTTGTCCGCAAGGCTAGTTTAGGTCGAACGCCTTCAATCTCGTTCCAGCTTACCGTCTCATCGATTCTCCCGACCTCAAGAATGCCAAAAGGCATATAGCCTGTTACGGCAAAATCAGCCAACCACTTCCATGTGGTAAAGGCAGGCTTTTTCTTGACGGAATCAATCATCAAGAAGATATTTTCTTGTTGTTGAGTGAGCTCAACGATGCGATTGTCTTGCCAATACCCTGAATCTCTGCTGTAGGCTGCAGAGTCAAACTGAAGCTTCTCTCCGCGAAAAAGAGTATCAGGGAGATCCGATCCGATTTGAATATCAGCTTTAGTCTTGGTCTGTTGCAGGAGGATTTGCATCTTCTCACGACGCTTTTGCTTTAAGCTTTTCTTATGCCCCCGCCGATCATAGTTCACATTGTCAATTTGTGTTTGATAGTCCTCTTTTAGGATTTGCTGTTCCTCACGAGATAGTTTCTCATCTTTGAGTAACATCTTGAGTTCAGATTTCAGGGAATCTTTTAAGTCCTTGCAGCTATCTATAGAATACTTGATATCTTCTGTAGTCAAATGACGAATATCAGTCGACCGCTTGAAGATGGAAAATCCAACACGCATATAGTTGCGTACATCGACCCATTGACTATCAATTTTTTCAAAGTCCTGTTTGACATAAAACGTATTAACAAAATTGAGATTGGCCTTGGGTGGTAAAACAAACTCAAAAGACAAGATAGCATAGGTCGAGTCTTCCACCCAAGCTGTTCCTGAAAGGGCTAACATCTGTACTTGTCGAGGGGAAAAATCCAATCTGAAGCGCTTTACGCCATCGACTACCATACTATCGGTCAAGAAGTATCTGTATGAGGATAATCCTGTGTTTGAAAAAGGACTAGCAAAAGATTTACCCCCTGCTAAAAAGACATCATCATACGCCGTAAAAGGAGGAAAGAGCTCATTGAGTAACTCCGCCTTACTGCCATCTCGCTCAGCTCCTGAAAACTGAGAAGCATTGACATACTCCACTCGTTTGTTTGGATTGTTTTCTACGTATATATCGGATAGTCGTTCAGCTAGAACGGCGGGCATAACCTCTACCCCGTCTACAGTATCTGCGTAATCAAAGATAAACCAAAAAGGTTTGAAGAGCTTGATTGTCTTTATACCTGAAGCAACATTGTATACCCCAATTTGAACCTGCGACTGTTCTTTAAACTCATACGAATCAAAATATTCTGGAGCATTGTCTTTTTTATGGTCAATCACCATTTTTTGGAGGCTGACAGCCTTTTCATCTCTGTATCTTCGCTGGCGACGACCAGATACAACAATCTCCCCAAGATCACTCGAACTGTACTCAAGTTTTATAGATATTAGCTGATCGATCCCTCGCACAATCTGCATCTCAATTTCGATATAACCTAGCGCACTAAATTGTACAAAATCAGAGCGAGTTCTTCCAGATAAGAGAAAGTCACCATCCGCATTACTTAATGTAGTTCCTGCACCATCCCTAAATTTTACTTCAGCATAGGGTACGGTTTCTCCATCGGAGTCAACTATCTTCCCTCGTACCGTTGTCATAGGCTGAGCCATGGCAGCAACAAACACCAGAAGGGATATAAAAAGACTGAGAATGTGTTTACTCACGGTACAAAAATAAAAAAGGGGATGTGAAACACACCCCCTTTTTTTTGGTTGTTTTTCGGATTACTTAATCAATGAAGAGTTGTAGGCTCTCTACCTGGGCAATGCCCTCGAGTGAAAGCGTATACACTCCAGTGGCTAACCCATCAATCGATAGCATAGCCTCTCCTTGTGTAATCAGCGTCGAGGCCACGACCTTGCCTTCCATATTGTATAGATTGGCTACTGTATGGGATCCGTGTGCCACAATGCGTACGTAATCCTCAGTTACCAATACTTGAGATTGACCGAGTAACACATCACTTGTAGATGACACTTTATCGGTCATCTCAATCGTACAGCTTGTGCGTACCTCACAGCCTAACTCCGTATACCCTAGAAATATTAGCTCATACGTGCCGGCTGCTAATGACGTCCATACAAAATCAATGCTCTCTGAAATAACAACACCATCAATCATCCATTCTCCAGTCATTGGAGATACAAACGATACACTGTTACCTACCTCATCAGATACATCACTTAAGCTTACTACTGGTAATAATGCCGTCTCTACGTATACCACATCTGTTAAGCTTGTGTATGCATTCGCTAGGTTAACTGTTAAGTTACCTGTTGTATGTACTGGCATATCGATAGCTCCGCTTAATACCCCTGTGCTTACTACACCTTGAGCATCGCTGATCACATAGTTCCATGCAACCTCCTGGCC
>DLYY01000221.1:0-4609 GCA_003447535.1 Bacteroidota bacterium
GTGGCTGTCACAAAGGCAAATCCACCTTGTGATTGGGTGTAGCTTAACTCTGTCCAAGAAGCATCTCCAACAGCCGATTGGTTGTCAAAATCGCTGCTTACGTAAAGCTGCATGGTTGGTCCTCCAAAGTTGTAGGCGTTTCTAAACTCTAAGGTGGCTGATTGGACTCCTGACAGGTCCATGGAAGGTGAGATGAGCCACGCTTCACTCGCATCATTCGACCCATTGTCATAGTTTGTTATAACCCCATAATAGGAATTACTGCCACCTTGGTTACTAGTCGACCAATCATGAGGCCCTTGGAGCACTTGTGTCGTCCATCCTCCTGAGCTGATTTCTTGGTCTTCAAAATCCTTGTTTAAAATGAGGTTGTCAGCACCATCACAACGCGGATTTTTCATGTCTACGTCGTTAGTGTCGCGAATGGTAAATTGATATTCGTCATTGTAGATACCTAATATCCCGACAATCGAGCCATTACCAATGGGGAGAGTATCTCCTGCAAAGGCGGCGTAATCACTCATTCGAACGATAACACTTCCTCCATTACATCCATTAGTGATTACATCCTTGCCATAAGTAGGACTTACAGGAATATTTGCATAAGTCTGTCCGATAAATGAAGGATCAAATTCACAGTTTTCAATGATAAAAAGCTTATTAATCATCGATGGGTTCAATCCTCCACTTAGGGAGAGCACTTCTGGACTAGGTTCTCCTACGATGTCTCCTTTAAGGATGTGTTGATCAATGAGCGGTTCAGCGATACGTTCGATATCTGAACCGTCAAGTCCTCCTCCAAGCGTAGGCTGACACGAAAAAACACCAGCATAAAGCCCTTCAAGCTTAACGTATACCTCACGACCAACTGGAAATTGTGCATTGAGGTTTGTGGCGTCTAAACTTAGGGCAATCGCCCCTGTCCCGTCTTGTACGACAAGTGTTTTGTAAAAATTACCTGCAAAATCATCGGAAGTCACGACGCCTTTGATGTATTTACCTTCATAGGTGGCTCCTGATAGCTGTGCGGGAGAGATAAGGTCGCAGTTGCCCAGTAAATTGTTAGAAGTTAAAAGGTCACCAATATTCATGACCTGACTGGCATCAATGCTTGGTGGAATGTACACCGGGGGTGTATCAAAGTCATCTTGAATACACGAGGACAGCATAAAAACTGCTGCGAATAGTAAAATGAGGGAGTTTAATCGATTCATGGTCATAATATTAGCCGAAAATAAAGGAGATCATGGCAAAGTAGTTTGTGCCAAGTCCGTAGAAATATTTGTTTTGAAACTTGTCAATACGACGTTCGTCAAAGTCAAAACGACGTTGTTCAAAGCCATTGGTTATAAAGTTTTGATTGTTGGTGAGGTTGTTTACTCCAAGCAGGAATCGTATCGATTTACCATAACCGAGTGAATAGGAGTAGCCACCAAAGAGATCCATAGTAAACTGAGCGGGAGCTTTTTCTTGCGCGATGATTTCGTTGTAGGTCGTCTCATCAAAGACATCTTGCGTAGCATCAAAGGTTCTTCGTACGGGATTGAATTGCATCCAGATGCGATCCGTCCAGTTAAAGCTCAAGTTTACAAAGAAACCATAGCGACTTCGGTAGTTTAAGCTAGTGGTAGAGGCAATCTCAGGTGTTCCAGAAACATGGAAGTTCCTTGCGTATACCGTTTGTACATCGACAATGGTATCTATATTGTCTTGGGTAATTGTCGCATTGGGACGGCTTGTGTAGATATTTTCTCCAAGACTTAATGCGGTATTGACTGACAGTTCAGAGTTTATTTGCCATAAGGTGGCAAATTCTAGGCCGTAGTGTCGCTTGTCAATACCTGTTTGAGTGTAGTTGACAAAGGTTTGCTCTTCGTCGTGATAGAAGCCAATGGTTTCTATTTGATCTTTAAAATCTACAAGGTATCCGGTAACTTGAATTTTAAAGGGCTGGCTTCTGTAGATATAGCCTCCTTCTAAGCTTAAAATCTTCTCAGGGACTAAGTCTTCACTGTTCACGGTTTGGTTTCGCGTACGAGGACCTAAGAATACATTTTGAAACAGTGGAGCACGGGTTTCTTGTTGAACATTAACAAATAGATAGTTTCGACCATTGATTTTCCATGTCACCCCTCCTTTCACACCGTAAGTGTAGAAGTTGATATTGTCCGACTTACCAAATGAGTTCTCAGGGAAAAGCCCTACACGATAGTTTCCTATGCGCTGCATCATCTGGTGGGTAAATCGGCCTCCCCAATGGAAATCTATTTTAGAATAGCTGTATTGTGCTTGGGCCCAGGCTTCATTGCGATATACTCTTGCATTGTAATTGTATCCGAACTCTTCGCCCTCAGAAACAAGGTAGTTTGGATCATCGACATTGTTAAGGCCTGCCAGCGGATTAGTGGGGAAATCACGCTCAGCAAACTCGTTTAAATCCACATAAAAATCTCCACCAAGCAAGTCATCAAGGACTTTGTAGTTTCTTGTGTCTTGATATTGAAGAATCAATCCGCCTTGAAACAGGGTGTGGTCCCCGATACTTGTGTAATATCGAGTGGCAATATTAGCTCGCTGAACGTCCATCACCTGCTCCTCGATTACATAACGTGAGGCAATGCCTGTGGTAGTGCTTCCATCAGGTAAAGTATAGGTTTGTGCGTTCGCTGGATCGGTATTTACCTGATAAAACTTATCCCAATCTAACTGAAGCTCGTCAGGATTGTTTTGAAAGAATGTTTGAAGTCTATCAAACTGATAGGGGTCATTATAATAATAAGTTGGTAGGTATCGATAGTAATCCGGTCTTGGATCTGAAGCATTGTACCAATCCATTCGCGTATTGCTCTCCTTTCCTCCTTGGTACATTGCCGTGGTGATAAGCGAAGATTGCGGACTGAACTTGAGCTCATGGGTGAGCGCTACGACAGGTTGGATTCGGGTATTAACTCTTGAGTTTCTTTTTTCTCCATTTTGCCATCCCCAATTTGGATTGTAGAAATTACTTCCTGCTAAGTCGTAGGCCTCTTGCGTGGCAGGCATCATCTTTCCTCTGCGCGTAGGGCTGGCGAAGGCTGTCATAGCCAGTCGGTGACGTAGGTTAAACTTCTTTTCGACGCCTACAAAAGCGGCATACCCTTCATAAAAGGTCCCTGCGACATATCCTTCATTTCCAAGGCGAGTACTCAAACAAAAGCTTGCAGCCCAGCCTTTTTTGTCAAAACCAGATGACCATGCTGCCATAAGTCGGTGATCGTAGCTCCGATTTGAATTCATGTAGGACGCTTGAATACCTGTTCGTTGGTTTCCAGCGCGCACATCGAAGTACGTGTTTCCTGCAGTCGCTGAGAACGCGAAGGTTGCTGGAGCAAGCCCCTGTGTACCATAACTGCGACCATTAAAGACGGAGTTTAATCCACCCCAAACCCACCATTGGGCTCTCCCTGTAACAAGATCGTTCATAGGAACCCCCATTAACATGTTTTGAGTGTAGGCCATGTCAAGGCCCCGTCGACGAAACCAAGCTTCTCCTCCTAAACCAAATCGTGCAACGTCTCCATAGATGTCTCGCCAGTCATTCAGTAAACTTGGCGCAAAATCAACAACTTCCGATTGAAGTTCCTGTAATTCAAAAAGGTTGGATCCTGTGTCGGATTCAATATTAATGGTATTGACGGTCTGTGCATTGAGTACAGATACCATGCTGCAGATAAGTATACTGAGCCAAGAGCGACAAATCATGATTTTCATGCATTAAATATAATCCTTGTCAAGCACTAATTTTTGCATGAAGTGTCAAGTTGGTCTACTTTTTGCCTTCTCTAATTCGTTTAAGTTGATTCGCTGAGAACTTACCTATATTTAACCTGTTAAGAATCCATATGAAATACTCACTCATACCCGCTCTTTTCTTTGTTTTGTCCGCTGGACAATTGCTTGCTCAGCAAGAATATCAAGTGGTCACTGTAGGCTTTTATAATGTCGAAAACTTGTTTACACCTCAAGATGAAGTAGACGTTATTGTGGTGGAGGATATGATAAATGGCGATCGAAGCTCAACTCTGGTTCTTCCCAAGACTCCTGAGCTCGAGGAAAAAATGCGCAGTCAAGAGTATTACAGTCTTTCATCCTCTACTTGGTCAGAGATTCCTTATGACACCATTTATCGAGACACTAAGGATAGCGATAACACGCCAGATGGAGATCGAAAGTATGATGAGGCGGTCTACCGCGATAAATTGGATAAGTTAAGATATGCCCTTGGTCAAATGAAAACGGATATGGCACCTGATGGTCCTGCGATTATCGGTATCGCTGAAATTGAAAATCGTCAAGTCTTGGAGGATTTAGCCGAGGTTGTTAGTTCAGAGACAAGGCGGTATGGTGTAGTACACTATGATTGTTTGTATAGCCGTGGCGTTGATGTGGGCTTTCTTTATGATTCAACTTTGTTTACACCAATTTCAAGTCAGTCGGTGTATGTTCCACTCGATCGACATGAAACCAAGGACAAGGGTCGCGTGCTTACGAGAGATATACTAGTCGTCGAAGGAGATTTGCTTGGTGAACGTGTCCATATTTTAGTAAATCACTGGCCATCTCGAAGTGG
>DLYY01000221.1:4912-5136 GCA_003447535.1 Bacteroidota bacterium
AAATCACTGGCCATCTCGAAGTGGGGGACAGGCTCGATCTAATCGTCTTCGAGTGGGAGCTGCTGAGGTTTGTCGAAAAGTGGTGGATGAGATTTTAGAAGGCGATCCTGATGCGAAAATTATCATTATGGGTGATTTAAATGATGACCCTGTCGATGAAAGCGTAGTAGATGTTTTAGGCGCTACAGGCGATCGCGATGCCGTGGTCGATTTGTATAACCCTT
>DLYY01000004.1 GCA_003447535.1 Bacteroidota bacterium
GGTCAAATGAATGAACCTCCAGGAGCACGTGCCCGTGTTGCCCTCTCAGGACTCTCAGTCGCTGAGCACTTCCGTGATGGAGATGAAGGAGATGCTGGTGGTCGTGATATCTTATTCTTTGTAGACAATATTTTCCGCTTTACTCAAGCGGGTTCTGAGGTTTCAGCCCTTCTTGGACGTATGCCTTCAGCTGTTGGATACCAGCCAACACTTGCAACAGAAATGGGACTTATGCAGGAGCGAATTACCTCTACAAAACGAGGTTCGATTACGTCGGTACAAGCTGTATACGTACCTGCAGATGACTTAACTGATCCAGCACCTGCAACGACATTTGCTCACCTTGATGCAACCACTGTATTAAGTCGTAAACTCGCTTCTTTGGGTATTTATCCTGCGGTTGACCCATTGGACTCTACCTCAAGAATTTTGGAGCGATCTATTGTAGGTGATGAGCACTATGACTGTGCCCAACGCGTAAAAGCAATCTTACAGCGCTATAAAGAGCTCCAGGATATCATTGCCATTCTTGGTATGGATGAGTTAAGCGAAGAAGATAAGCTTTCAGTTTTCAGAGCGCGAAAAGTGCAGCGATTCCTTTCTCAACCATTCCACGTAGCCGAGCAGTTTACAGGTATGCAGGGAGTTCTCGTAGACATCAAGGATACAATCAAAGGATTCAACATGATTATGGATGGAGAGCTTGATCACATTCCAGAAGCAGCCTTCAACTTGAAGGGAACGATCGAAGAGGCTATTGAGGCTGGCGAGCAGATGTTAGCAGAAACTGCAAATGCCTAAACCATGACGGTTCGCATCATGACACCAGAATCCGTGCTTTTTGAAGGAAGTGCTGAAGGCGTAAAACTCCCTGGAACGAGCGGTTCGTTTGAGATTCTTAACAATCACGCAGCCATAATGGCTTCTTTAGAAAAAGGTTCAATTCGTGTAAAACACGACGGCAAAGACACAAGTTTTGATATTCAAGATGGTTTTGTAGAGTGCCTCAATAATCACATAAATATTGCCGTAACGCTTTAAAGAAAGCTTGCCATCATCATTAATAAGAAGGCTCTTGAGGCTTATTGCCTAACACATTATCTATAGCCTCCATAAGTTCGTCTGTCAGTTGAGGAAGTATTTCTAAGGATTGGATATTTTCTTGTAACTGATTAGTGTTACTGGTTCCTAAAATCACCGTGGAAACATTAGGATTTTTAAGACACCATGCAATAGAAAGTTGTGTAAGAGACAGCTCCCTTTCTTGAGCTAAAGCATGCAATTTCACCACTTTTGCCATCTTATCTTCATCGCCAAGCGTTCGTTCACGAAGCCAGTCAAACCCTTCCTGATCAAGACGACTACCCTTAGGCACTTGATCTATGTATTTGCCTGTAAGTAGTCCGGATGCTAAAGGAGACCAGATAGTCGTCCCTAAGCCAAATCGTCGGTAAATCGGCAAATAATCCAACTCTACCTTTGTTCGATTAAACATGTTGTACTCCGGTTGTTCCATAGTTGGACCAATCAGATTATACCGTTCTGCCACATAGTGGGCTTCTGTTATCTGTTGACTGGTCCACTCAGAAGTTCCCCAATACAAAATCTTTCCCTGCTGTATCAGATTATGCATGGTCCAAACGGTTTCATCAATAGGTGTATTGATATCCGGTCTGTGGCAAAAGAAAAGATCGAGATAATCCACTTGTAAACGGCGTAATGCCGCATCACAAGCTTCAACCACATGCTTGCGCATAAGTCCTTTGTGATTGGGCCATGCCATTGATTCTGGATCCTTCCCACCCCAGAAAACCTTACTTGAAACAACATATGTTGAACGATCCCAGGATACCTCTTTTAAAATTTTCCCCATAACCTTTTCTGATTTGCCTCTTGCATAGACCTCCGCATTATCAAAAAAATTTATACCATGATCGTAAGCATAGACCATTATCTCTTTAGCCATTTTAGCATCTATGAATTTTCCAAAATTGAGCCAACTCCCTAAAGACAAAGCACTTACTTGAAGCCCTGATTTTCCTAATCTTCTATATTCCATTACACAAATGATACATTGATATGGATTAAAGGTACGTTTTGATTGTCAAGACTTTGGTCGCTTTTTGGTTTTAGCCTTAGTATTAACGACTTTTGCTTCATGGCACAGCTAAGAACATTTCCGGTCCACCTAACCGATAAGACCTATGAGGTTAAAACCCATCCAAATCGTTTTGACTCATTTTGGTTAAAAAGAATGCGAGACCCTAGAGATCTCCCATTTATCTACCTCACCATGAAGCTCCTTGCCATTGTATTTCCCTGCGTGATTATTATGTATGCTTTCTCTCATCTACAGTGGCTGTTTTGGCCAACTGCCGTGGTATACACTTTTTTAATCACAATGAAAAACAAGAGCCCTTTTGGTCTTATGCTCCATTGCACAAGTCATAGACCTTGGTTTAAAACTGATTATAAAGTCTGGAATAAACTTTTGCCATGGATTTTAGGGCCCTTTATGGGACAAAGCCCTGAAACCTATTTTGCACACCATATTGCAATGCACCACCTTGAGGGTAATCTTCCAGATGATGATAGTACAACCATGCCCTTCAAGCGCGATAGTGGACGAGATTTTGCCAAATACTTGTTTAGCTTTCTACTTTTCGGTGTGGCTCGCTTAGTAATCTACTTCAACAAGATTGGTGAGAGTCGTAGAAAAATAAGAAACCAAGCCATACTTGGAGAGCTCCTTTACCTCGGCTCTGTGGTAGGGCTGTGCTTTGTTAGCTTCTGGGCAACCCTTTTTGTCTTTATCCTACCTTTTGTCACGACGCGTATTACCATGATGCTCGGAAACTGGGCTCAACATGCTTTTGTTGATCCTGAAGACCCAGGTAATGAGTATAAAAACAGTGTGACCTGCATAAATCACAAATACAATCACAACTGTTGGAATGATGGATACCACATCAGCCATCACGTTAAGCCAAACCTCCACTGGACGGAGCACCCTAACCACTTATTGGACAACCGCGCTACGTATGCAAAGCATCAATCCATGGTCTTTGAGGGTATTGAGTTTGGAGGCGTATGGTTTAACCTAATGCTCAAAAACTATGAAAAGCTTGCAGACCATTTAGTAAATATTGATGGGGCCTTTTCAAGTCGGGAAGAGGCGATTGCCATTATGAAAAGACGAACTGCTAAGATCATTGGATGGCAGCAGGAAGTTGGCATGGCTCAATAACCACCCGTCAAGGCATACCCCAATATATTCGCGCCCATTTTCAGCGCCTTTTGACGAAACTCTTCACCATCGCCGTGCACATCGGGGTCCTCCCAGCCATCGCCAAGATCAGCTTCGTAAGTATATAATAAAACCAATTCACCATCAACAAAAATTCCAAGAGCCTCTGCGGGCTTCCCATCATGCTCATGGATTTTAGGCAGGCCTTCTGTAAAAGAATAAAATGTGGTATAAACCGGGTGATTAGCTGGAATAGGTTTAAGAACCTTTTCAGGGTAGAGCTGTTGAATCTCTCGCCGCACAAAAGGATCCATTCCATAATTATCATCAATATGTAAGAAGCCTCCGTGGTTAAGATAGGTCCGCAAGTTTTCTCTCTCTTGAGCAGAAAAAGTCACATTTCCGTGACCTGTCATATGTACGAATGGAAAATTGAAAATTGCCTGATCACCTGGATTGACTTCAGCAATCGTCTGGTCAATATTTGTGTTTAGTTCTTGATTGCAAAAGGCAACCAAATTGGGCAAGGCGCTAGGGTTAGCATACCAATCTCCTCCCCCATTATAGGTTAGCAAAGCAATTGAAAAAGAGGATTGGGCATACAAAGAGTACATGCAGAAGGGCAACAAGCCTATCCATAAACACATCATCCATAAAACCTTTGATGCTCTTTTCATGACAACTTTGAAAATACATTGATTTGTTGCACAATTGCAAGCGACGCAGACTCTGCTCGAAGACGGTTTGGCCCCAAAGAAACCCATGTAAACCCGCTTTTTAAGGCGAGATTTGCCTCATCCTTAGTAAAACCACCCTCTGGGCCGACAATAGCAGTAATCCCTTTGGTATTGGATATCGCAGGCCAAGTGTTTTTGAAAGACTTTTTTCGCTCTGGTGTATAGGCCATCAGCCCAAAAGAATCTGATTTTTTCTTGACAAAGGATTCAAAAGATTGGATCGGGTAAATCTCAGGACAATAACATTGAAGAGACTGTTTCATTGCGCTGAGTGCCACAGATTCAAGCCTTTTTGCATTAAAATGACTTCGAATACAATGCACGCTAAGCAAGGGTTGAAAGGCTGATACACCATACTCGGTCGCTTTTTCTATCATCCATTCCATTCTCGAAGGTTGCTTTAACACAGAAAAAGCTAAAATCACTTGGGGATCTATTCGAGGCACCCTTTTGACTACCTTAGGTTCAAGGACTAACTGTTGCTTACCAACCTGGCAAATCTTAGCTTCCGCAATGCTGCCTTTTCCATCAGTAAGATGGATTGTATCACCCTCTTGTTTACGCAGAACTTTGGTAATATGCTTTGCCTCCTGACCCTCGATAATGCACTCGTTGGAGCTTAAATCACTTGTATAAAATAAAGCATTTACTCCTTCGAGCATGTGATTGGATTCAATTTATTTCACCCTGGGTGCTGCCGCGCAAATTTCCTCAGAACAAGCCGCTCGAAACTGCTCAAAGTTTCTTTCAAACGCTTTGATTAAGTGATTAGCTGTCTCCGCATATTCTTCTTTAGAGGCCCAGGTATTGATTGGGTTTAAGATGTAAGCGGGAACTTCACCAGCAGCCATTGGTATTTCCATATCGAAAAATTCATCCGTCATAAAGTCACCACTATCCAGCAATCCATCTAAAGCCTGACTAATCAAACTTCGTGTGTAAGACAAAGACATTCGCTGACCAACGCCATACGCACCACCACTTAGTCCAGTATTTACAAGCCAAACTTTCGCACCTGATGCTTGAATCTTTTCACCCAACATCTTAGAATATTTGAAAGGATGAAGTGGCAAGAAAGGAGCACCGTAACATGCACTAAATGCTGTTTGAGGTTCTGTTACACCTGCCTCAGTACCGGCAACTTTCGATGTAAATCCTGAAATGAAATGATACATCGCCTGAGGTACAGACAATCTGCTAATGGGAGGAAAAACTCCAAAGGCATCATAGGTAAGAAAGAATATATTCTGAGGAATTCCACCCATTGATGGCTCTGCAATATTGTTAATGTGATCAATAGGATAAGAAACTCTGGTATTTTGAGTTATCGAGCCATCAGCATAGTCTACAGCCTTGTTCTCATTCTTAAAAACAATATTCTCAAGAATAGCTCCAGGCTTTATCGCATTAAAAATATCAGGTTCCTTTTCCTTACTTAAATCAATGACTTTTGCATAACATCCGCCTTCGAAATTAAACACTCCTCTGTCGGTCCAGCCATGTTCGTCGTCACCAATCAATGCACGATTTGGATCTGCAGACAACGTAGTCTTTCCAGTACCACTAAGTCCAAAAAACAAAGCTGTGTCACCATCATTACCCATATTGGAAGAACAATGCATAGCAAGAACATTATCATATTCGGGTAGCTTGTAATTCAACACTGAAAAGATTCCTTTTTTAATCTCGCCCGTATACGCCGATCCACCGACAAGAATCGTTTTCTCCGCAAAATTAATTATCGAGAAATTGCTGTCTTTCGTGCCATCGACCGCAGGATCAGCCTCAAAACCGGGTGCACAGATAACATGCCACTCGGGAGTAAAAACTTCTAGCTCGCGCGCCGTTGGCCTTAAAAACATGTTGTAAGCAAACATATTTGACCACGGATACTCAGCGATTACACGTACAGCAAGACGATACTCTTTGTCTGCACCAGCAAAAGCATCACGAGTAAAGATATTTTTTGCATTGAGGTAGGCAATCATTTTTTGTTTCAGCCCTGCAAAGTACTTTGGCTCAATCGGTTGATTTATGGCATTCCAGTCTACTGTTTCTCGCGAAATATTGTCGTGAACAATAAATCGATCTTTAGGGGAGCGCCCTGTAAAACGCCCAGTCATTACGACAAGTGCCCCATTGTCTGCGACTTCACAGTTATAGGATTGCACAGAAATTTCTGCCAATTCTTCAGGACTTGCGTTACAAAGGTTGTGTATTGGGTGTAGATTCAAATATCCTAAATCAATAAGGCTATCTGTTGAAAGTGAATTTGACATACCATAATTTTACCTAGATAAAAATACCACATATAAGAGGGCTTTTTTACATTTATTAACGAATTTCTCCACCACTTAAAGTATTCTGTACAATGCTAAAAATCAAATCCATTGCCAATTCCTTAGAACAATGGGCGCCACCTTCATTAGCTCTGAGCTATGACAACTGTGGTTTACTTGTAGGGGATCCAAATCAAACGATAGACAAAGCCCTTGTCACTCTCGATGTTACCGAAGCCGTTGTACAAGAAGCAATAGAAC
The DNA here is from genome assembly GCA_003447535.1 of Bacteroidota bacterium. Lineage (GTDB taxonomy): Bacteria > Bacteroidota > Bacteroidia > Chitinophagales > UBA8649 > UBA8649. Next base: position 6,525 of record DLYY01000004.1, read on the forward strand.
AACAAGCTAATCTTATCATTGCCCACCACCCAGTAATCTTCAAAGGATTGCGATCAATACGCCCAACAACTGATAACCAACGGGCAGTTATTCTCGCTATAAAACACGATATTGCGATCTATGCAATTCATACCAATCTCGATCGAGTGGATGACGGCGTTAATAAAGCGCTCGCCGATCAGCTTAACCTCACCAACCGTTCCATTTTAGAAGAGGCATCCAACCTTTATAAACTAATCACCTTTGTTCCCACCAAAGACCTTCCAGCAGTACGAAATGCTTTGTTTGCCATCGGAGCAGGCGGTATTGGAAATTATGAGAAGGCCAGCTTCATCTCATCGGGTTTTGGAAGTTTTCAAGGAAATTCGTCATCTAGCCCAAGCATCGGTAAAGCCGGTGAGTTTAAAGAAGTAGAGGAAGAGAAACTTGAAGTCCTGCTAACCGATACCTTACTTCCTTCTGCCCTAAACACCCTCAACGAAAATCATCCGTATGAAGAAATCGCCTATGATGTTCTATCACTGCAAAACAAAAACAAAAACCATGGTAGTGGAATGATCGGAGAGTTATCGGAAGCCCTTTCATCAGATGACTTCATTCAATACCTTAAAAAACATCTAGGGATTCAACTCGTTAGACATAGTCAACCTATAAAAAATAAAATTAAAAGAGTGGCAATCTGCGGTGGGGCTGGCTTTGATCTTCTAAAAAATGCGAAACAAAAGGGAGCAGATGCTTTCCTGACTGCTGACTTAAAGTACCATGACTTTTTTGAAGCTGATGACAGCTTGCTTTTATGTGATATTGGACATTATGAGAGCGAGCACTGGGTAATCCAAGAAATAAAAGACTTTTTAACGCGGAATTTTGCTAATTTTGACCTCCTTTCAACAACGGTTAATACCAATCCAGTACATTATTCTATATCCATAAAAGATGGCAAAGGCAAAAAAGACTAAACAGCAAAGTACATCGGAAAAGCTTCATTCATTGTATGAGATGCAAGTAATCGATAAAGAGTACGATCGAATTCAACGACTCAAAGGAGAACTTCCTTTAGAGGTTGAAGATTTAGAAGATGAAATCGCGGGAATCGAAAATCGAATTACTCGGACCAATGAAGAGTTCTCTGAGTTAGAAAATGAACTCAACGCCAGAAAAACAAGTATCGACGCATCCAATGATCTCATCAGTAAGTATGAGAAGCAAATGGATAATGTCAAGAACAATCGGGAATATGAGGCCCTGACTAAGGAGGTCAGTATCCAAAAATTAGAGATTCAACTCGCCGAAAAGAAAATTCGCGAATCATCTGAATTACTAGAAAGTCAAAAAGAAAGTTTCGGAGAAATCGAGGAATTACTAGCTTCCAAGAAGGGGGATTTGGATAAGAAAATTAAGGAGTTAGAGACGATTACAAAAGCAACTGAAAAAGAAGAAAAAGCATTGACTAAGCAGAGAAACGCAGCGAAAGCTAATGTCGAAGACAGACTCATGAAGGCTTACGAACGCATTCGTTCTTCCTACAAAAATGGGCTAGCTGTTGTTTCGGTTGAAAGAGAAAGTTGTGGTGGTTGCTTTGCTAAAATCCCACCTCAGATTCAGATAGATATTGACGCGGAAAAACGTGTTACGACCTGCGAGCACTGCGGCCGAATTTTAACTCCTGACTACGGAAAGCTCGCAGAAGCCAAATAAGGAATAAATCCCGTTTAGTTTGCACTGGGTAGAAGGCAATAAGAGTTTAAAGAATAAGAACACCTTTGGCTTTGATGTCTCTTCACGATACTATTATGCCCTAAGGGATCCTTGGTACATCAAGGATCTCAGCGATGTTATATCTATTTCAAACCAATTTATGGTCCTTGGTGGAGGGAGCAATGTGGTCTTTACTCAGCAGTACAATGGCGTAATCATCCATAATCAACTTCCAGGTGTTGCAGTTGAAAAGGAAACTGACCGCTACATATGGGTTCGAGTTGGAGGAGGGGTCAATTGGCATAGCTTTGTAATGCATTGCCTCGAGCAAGAATGGGGAGGGGTAGAAAACCTAGCATTAATTCCCGGAAATGTTGGGGCTGCACCAATTCAAAACATTGGGGCTTATGGTATTGAGTGTAAAGATGTCATGGTATCATTAAAAGCACATGACTTACTCGATAACAAACGCCTCGTAATGAATAATGAAGATTGCATGTTTGGTTACCGGGATAGCATTTTCAAAAATGAGCTAAAGGGGCGTACCCTTATCCACGAGGTAACCTTTAAGTTGACGAAGAATAATCATTCAATCAATGTTTCCTATGGTGGCATTTTGGACCACTTAGATTCCAAAAACAATAGTCACCCTACGATTCAAGATATAGCCCTAGCCGTTGTTGAAATTCGTCAAGCCAAACTTCCTGATCCAAAGAAAATTGGCAATGCGGGAAGTTTCTTCAAAAACCCCGTAATCTCAAAAGCAGAATTTGATAAACTAAAGGAGCGCTATCCAGATATTCCTGGCTATGGGATTGGACAGACGGATAATATAAAGGTTCCTGCGGGTTGGTTGATCGATCGTGCAGGCTGGAAAGGTAAGACACATGGCAAGGTAGGTGTCTATAAAAATCAGGCATTAGTGCTCGTAAATCATGGCAAAGGAAATGGACAACAAATTCTTTCTCTATCGAGTGCCATCATGGAAGACATTTATTGCCAATACGGCGTCCATCTAGAGCGCGAAGTTAACATCGTTTGATCTATTATTGTAAGCGCATACTAAGCGTTACCCCGACATAATGCCGTGTAAGTTCTGATATGACTTGCGGCGACTCTTCCCCAAAATTCTCATAAGGCATATCCCGTTGACTTTGTCGATTTTGAACATAGGAAAAATCTAACGCCATATTCTTTCCGACAACACCAAACCCACCTGAAATACCGTGCTTCCAAAATAAGCCATTGATTTCTTCACTAGCTAAAGGAGATGAAGTAGCATGTGCACCTGCACGAAATCTCAAGGGACCAGGAGCAAGTTCTACACCCAATCGCAAATTATGTGTATTGCGATACGTTTCATCAATGTCATTGTTGATCTCTCGACCCAAATCACCGAAGCCACTCCCAAATAAATATCTTGCCTCATTAAGTCCAACCCATTCGTATTGCATTGATAAGAATCCTACACGGTCAATCACAAAGCCTAAGCCAACATTAGCCCTCCATGGCATGCGCATGGAATATTCATATACGCCTCGAGGAGAGGCCTCCTCACAGGGAAGACAAAACCCACTAGTAGGGGTAACAGGCGTATCAACATAGGAGGTAATCTTCGCATTATAGTTTTCTGTAATAAACATCCTTGTCGGCGAGTGGACTGCTGCCGCCAAGCGAACGCCATCAACAGGCTTTAAAACGATTCCAAACTTCGCATTGATTCCAAAGCCTTCATTTTGCACCCTTGTTCGCTGCTCACTTCGATAAAATCCTCGATAGGTTGAAGATCCTTCTTCTTCGCTAAAGACTAGGCGGGTTTTATGATTCATAAACGGAATACCAACAGAAAACCCGACATGGACTCGATCTGAAAAATAACTTCTACCCAGACTCATTGCCGCCTCGTAAAATCCTCCACGACTCTCATAGCGCCCATTTTGAGAGACTGAGTCGGAAGCTGGAGCCTGGTAGCTATTACTTGTCGAATCCCAGTTTACAAGCCAGCCCAGATAAGCGTTTATGACCTCAAAAGGGGCATTACTGTCGCTTAGCCCATCGGGAGGGAGGCCAAGAGAATTGGTAATCTCTGTTGCAGTTACCGCATGCGAAGCCGCCATGCTATTCATTGGATTGAATCCAGAAAACGTCAACGATTGATTATAATCAGCCAGTCGATTAAGCGTCAGTCCAACAGACCACCGGTGACTTCCTTCAGTTGTAACCCCAAAGCCTATAGCATTAAAGGTAGGAGCGCCTAATCGGTCAGCGACAGCCGTTGAATTCATATAGGTAGAACTACTTTGCTGAACAATACCCCCCGCAGTAATACTAAACTGTGAAGATTTTATAAGCGCTATTCCTGCAGGATTGTCGGTGATACTCGACAAATCTGGCCCAACAGCTGAGAATGCTCCGCTCACTCCGCTATACCGTGCACTCCTAAAGTGGGGATTTAAATCTGTCATTTGAAGCATTTGACGAGAATATAATTGGCTCCAGACATTAAGGAAAGATGAGCAGAATACAAGGGTTAAAAATCCAATTTTTCGCATAATCATATTTGTTTGTTATTTTTTATCGTCCTCCTCCTCGGCTACGAGGATTGCTACTACCGTCTCCATTAGATCGATTATTCCCGCCTCCATTATTCATGCTGCCTCCATTGCCAATACTGCCTCTACTCCCTCCATTGGAACGATTTAAATTGCTTTGGTTGGACCTATTGTTTCCTGAAGAAGATTTGCCAGCATTCGAACGACGAGAGTTAGAGAGGCTTCCATTTCCTTGAGAAGGTTGTTGGTCTTGGTTCCTTTGAACATTAGAATTGTTACCCGCTTTATTCCCTCTAGAGAATTGGTCGTCTTGTAAATGATTAGTATTTCTATCGGTGTTAGAATACCCGGAGTTTACATTCCCCGTGTTGTGATGCCTTTGGGTATTATCATGAGACTGAATATTTCCTTGAAACGTAGCCTGTTGATTAACCCCTTGAATTGATGCATTATCTTCATTTTTTGATGTTGTGTTACTTTCAGATGATCTGTTGTACATGGAAGCCTGTCCTTCAGATCGAGATGTATTCAATGTTTGATTGTCGTAACGGGTGACACCACTATTGGAAGAATACGAACTCATTTTGTTATCATCGGCTTGGGTAGCTGTAGTCCCCGATGTAGTAGAAGAGAGTGAAATGCCCTGTGCTCGGGTTCGAGGATTGTCAAAACCGTCCTCTTGCATAACAAAGGACTTGTTTTTATCTCGATTACCATAGGATTTGCCGCCTAGACGAGGTCCGTAATGTACATTTCCAGCATCAGCATACCAATCATTATAGTTGAAGCCAAATCCTGAACATAAAGGGTTATTGTAGGCCCAATATTGGTGACCGTACCAATTTGAATACCCCCCAAGCCAAGTATTGTTCCATCCTAATCCACCATAGCCCCAAGAGGTATGCCATGAATTATGCATAGATGGCCAAGGGCTAACCCAACCGCCATAGGTGGTTACGCTGTATGTAGGGCCAAAACCTCCACCGTACCATGCGTTATTCCAACCTGTATTCCATCCCCACCGACGAGGTCTCCAAGGTGTAGTGTTCACATATATATTTACACCCCAATCCCAGGGATTGTATGTGTAGTAAAACCCGTTAGTGTAGCGAAAATCATAGTAGGTAGTGCCATAAATTGGCTTATAAAAACGATTTATGTTACGCGAATACTTGAAATCGTAGTCGTCATACATCCAATACTCATCGTTGTAGAAATCGATATCTGAGTAAACCGTGGCATCATGTATTGAGGTATTGTAACTTTCGTCAGACGCAGTGTAGATTAATGCTTCCTCCTCCTCATAATCCCAAGGAGAAGAAGAATACACATCATCGAACTGGGCCCAGGAAGTCGTTCCAAGAACTATCAGGAAAAGAAATACTACATTTCGCATAGCGCAAGCGTTGAATAATCAATACATTTATCGCAAAGACTGGTGACAAAAAGCATACCAAAAAAATGAGTAAAGGGATTTCAACACGAGAAGCAAACTATGCCCAATGGTATAATGACATAGTGATTAAAGCCGATATGGCGGAGCATTCAGATGTGCGTGGATGTATGGTCATAAAGCCTTATGGTTTTGCCATTTGGGAGGCTATGAAGGCAGACTTAGATCAACGATTTAAAGATACTGGGCACGTAAATGCATACTTTCCTCTTTTCATTCCTAAGAGCTATCTCTCCAAGGAAGCAAATCATGTAGAAGGCTTTGCCAAAGAGTGTGCAGTAGTTACTCATTATCGCTTAAAAAATGATCCCGATGGCGGGATAGTCGTAGATCCTGAAGCGAAACTCGAAGAAGAGCTCGTCGTAAGACCTACTTCCGAAACCATCATTTGGAATTCTTACCGAAAATGGATTCAATCCTACAGGGACCTACCAATACTTATCAATCAATGGGCGAACGTCGTACGCTGGGAAATGCGGACTAGGCTTTTCTTGCGCACTGCTGAATTCTTGTGGCAAGAGGGTCACACAGCACATTCTACCCGAGAAGAGGCGATCCAAGAGTCAGAAACCATGTTAGGCGTGTATGCTGATTTTGTAAAGGAGATACTAGCCATCCCTGTTATACAAGGAGTAAAAACGAAAAATGAGCGATTCGCAGGAGCAGAAGAAACCTATTGTATAGAGGCATTAATGCAAGACGGTCGAGCGCTTCAAGCTGGAACTTCACACTTTTTGGGGCAAAATTTCGCCAAGGCATTTGACGTGAAGTTTCTCAATAAAGAAGGGGAATCCGACTTTGTATGGGCATCTTCTTGGGGGGTATCTACGCGATTAATGGGTGCCTTGGTTATGAGCCATTCCGATGACCAGGGCCTTGTACTTCCTCCTAAAGTGGCTCCCTACCAAGTAGTGATTGTTCCCTTTATGACAAAGGATAAAGATGTCCAAAAGGCGCTCGTTGAAACAGCCAACAGCATTGCGAATGATTTAAAGTTACTTGGGATCCGAGTAAAAGTCGATATCGATGAAACCAAAAGGCCTGGCTTCAAATTTGCCCAATATGAACTCCAAGGTTATCCGATACGTGTGGTTATTGGGCCTCGGGATTTGGAAAACAAACAAGTTGAAGTCATGCGTCGAGACCTTGGTGAAAAGGAGAGTTATTCGTTAGAGGGGCTTTCTGAAAACCTTGAGGCTATGCTTCATGCCATGCAAGATGCATTATATGCCGGCCGTAAGGCAGAGCTTGAGGAATCGATTAAATCAGCAAGTACTTACGAGGAGTTCAAGTCTAAAATTGCAGAAGGAGGGTTTGTAGAGGCCTGGTGGAATGGCCAAGACAGTACTGAAGAGATGATTCGAAAAGACACTAAAGCCACGGCGCGCTGTATTCGTCTTGAAGACAATAATGCTGACCCAAGCGATCAGCGATGTTTGTTTACTGGAGAAGCCGCTGTCGAAAAAGTGCTTTTTGCTAAAGCCTATTAAATTCAAAATCAATTCTATGAATTCATTTAAAGCTCTAATTGTATGCATTACACTCATTACAATGGGTATAACTGCTAATCAAGCTACAGCGCAAAACAACTGCCCTTGTGTAGATAAAATTGCTAGCCTAGCTATAGATAATAAGAAAGGAATCTTATCTAATGATGAAATGGATCAGATCCTTCTTGATGAGTGCCCAAGTTTACATCAACTCTTTGATTCGGATCAAGCTGATGGTATACAAAGTTTGATTACCTATCTACAATCTTGTCCAAAAGAGGCAAACCAGAGCCTTAAACGCTTAGAAGCCAGTGGGCTGTTACAGTTTTCAAATCAAGGTGCAGACAATGTATGTTCTGCTTTAGATGACTTGGACCGCATCATTAACGAGATGATGGCTGGCATGCTCAGTGAATCAGATGCCGAAAGCCAGCTTAGTGGACACATGAGTGAGTTTAACAAGATGGAGTCCGCAGAAGATATTGATGGTATCTATCTAATGTACTCTTGCCCTGCTATTTGGCAAAAGTTTATGAAGTATGCTGATTTACTGAAGCAATAAATTAGAACCCATACGCTCCCACCGCTCAATTACAAATGAATAGGCATGTTTGTCGTCTGTTCCCTGCTCATACACTACTTCCATAGACCAGTTTTTTTCGTTCCACGTTGGAAAGAAGACAGCAGCTTGGTCAAAGCTTCCGTTCACCCGTGTCAACAACAAGGTTTGCGCAATGGAAAGGCCATGATCATATAACTGCCCGCCGCCAATGATAAAGGCCGGTTTTACTTGGTTTCGAACATAGTCATGAATAGCATCCCACGAGTGGAGCGCTGTAACTCCCTCCATACTCCATGATTTCTGTCGGGTGAGCACTATATTTTCTCGGCCGGGAAGTGGACGAAAACTAAGAGGTAAACTCTCATAGGTTTTACGCCCCATAATGACAAGACCACCAAGCGTAGCTTTTTTGAAAAATTTTAAATCTTCTGGCAGCCTCCATAGCAAGTCCTTGCCATCGCCTAATTCATTGTTTTGGCCGAGTGCTGCGACAAGAGTATACTTTGGAATTATCATCATCTTAAAAAAGTTTAGACGGCAATAGGCGCCTTAATTGGTGGATGAGGATTATAGTCTTCAATCATAACATCGTCAAAGGTAAACGCGAACAAATCGTTAACCGAAGCATTTAGCTTTAGAGTGGGTAAAGGGCGGAAGTCCCGACCTAATTGTTCATTGGCTTGGTCAATATGATTACTGTACAAATGAGCATCACCAAGAGTATGAATAAAGTCCCCTACGTCCAAACCACAAACCTGAGCAATCATATGGGTCAACAAGGCATAGCTCGCAATATTGAAAGGCACTCCAAGAAAAACGTCCGCACTACGTTGATAAAGCTGACAAGAAAGTTTGTTGTTTGCCACATAGAATTGGAATAGGGTATGACATGGAGGAAGACCGGCCTTAGCCATTTCATCAATCTCAGGTGGATTCCAAGCAGACACGATAATTCGACGAGAATTCGGAGTGTTTTGGATCATATTTAAGGCCTTGGAAAGTTGATCAACACCTTCAAAATTACGCCATTGCCTTCCATAAACAGGACCCAACTCTCCCCACTTCTGCGCAAAATCGTCATCCGTTTTTATTCGTTCGACAAAATCTTTTAGCTCTTCTTTCCATACTTGACCGTGCTTTGGCAGTGAATCGGCCAGCCCTTGCTGAATAAGATAGTTTTGAAAAGGCCACTCATTCCAGATATTGACTCCATTACGCACGAGATAGGCAATATTGGTATCACCCGCTATAAACCACAACAATTCGTGAATGATACCCTTCATGTACACCTTTTTAGTAGTCATTAGGGGGAATCCTGCCGA
>DLYY01000231.1 GCA_003447535.1 Bacteroidota bacterium
TTGTTTGAGATCGACCATCATTTGGTAGCACTTACCACCTACCATTTCCTTCAGAAATGGAGCTCTTACGCGGCCATCCCCATGCTCGCCACTAAGGGATCCTCTGTATTGCTTAATTAATGTAGCAGAAGCTTGCGCGATTTTCTTGAAGGCAATTCGATCTTCTTCGTTGTCCAAGTCTAGTATAGGGCGAAGATGCAGTTCTCCTGCTCCAGCATGGGCATAATACACACTTCGTTGGCGAAAGTCACTCATGATCTTTTGGAAAGCTCGTATATATTCAGGTAAGTCATTTACATCAACTGCGGTGTCTTCAATAACTGCTACCGCACGTGCTTTTCCTGGCAGATTAGCCAGCAGTCCCAATCCTGCTTTGCGCAGGTTCCATAGTCGCTGTATTATAGATGAATCTTCATAATATGGTTCAGCATAGGTCAACGTTTTGATTTGTTCATTTATCTCACGACCAAGTGTAAGCGCTTCCTCCTGGTTTTGTCCCCTACAGGATACCATGAGAACCGCTTTTGGATGGCTTTCCAATAGTTTTAGATCTTTAGCAAATTCTGGATGCTGTCGCGTGCAGTCCAAGATAACATCATCCATTAGCTCACAGCTATGCACCTTGTGCTTCATGACGTGAGGGACCGCTAGTAGGGCTTTTTCTAAGCTGTCGAAGTGAAAAAGATGTAAACTATCGTATGGGGGAGGACTAGGTTGTAGTTTGCATTCTACTGATGTGATGAGGGCTAAACTACCTTCACTTCCGCACAGCAGCCGTGCCAGGCAGCCAAATTCTAAAAAATCATCTAAGGCGTATCCTGTATTTCTTCGATGTATGCTTTTTTTAGGGAAGTTTTCCTCGATAAGTTGAGCATTCAATTCATTGGACGCAAACCCATCTGCCCATGTTGCTATAGCTTGTTGTAGAGGTGATTTGGGATCTGGTTCCCAGTCCTTATGGAATCTTGTCACGCTCCCATCGGACAACACGCAGGTCAGTGCCACTAGATTTTCTCTTGTTACGCCATAAACAATTGAATTGCTTCCTGAGCTATTGTTTCCGACCATTCCTCCGAGCGTCGCTCGATTTGAGGTGGATGTTTCAGGTCCGAACATGAGGTTGTGCTCCACCAATTCTCGATTTAAAACATCTCGGATAACACCTGGTTCTACCATGGCTACACCTCGCTCTTTATCAATACTCAGAATGCGATTCATGTAACGGGAGGTGTCTATGACAAGTCCATTACCAACACATTGGCCAGCGAGTGATGTCCCTCCTCCTCTTGGAATAAGGGGACTATTCTCATGATTAGCCCAATGCATAAGAGCGACTAGATCTTCTTCAGATCTTGGATAAGCCACACCTAGGGGAAGTTCGCGGTACACTGATGCATCCGTTGCATAGGCTGCCTTATACATATCGGACGTTTCAATATGCCCTTTAAATCCACTATTTATGGTGATCATAGTCTCAGTAAACAACAAAAGTCGAAAAGAAAGAGTTTATTTGTAGCATAAGTCAACAAACAATATCAACTTATGACACGATTTACACTATTCGCCTTTCTTTTTTGTTCAGTTCTTTGTTCAACAGCTACAGCTCAAAAGAATGATAAACCACTGGTAATTGGAGAAAAAGTAGACTTATCTGAGCCAAGTATGATGGCTACCATTCACGAACCTATTGCATTAAATAAAATAGCACAAGAAAACGGTCTCGTAGTTATCTTTTCTTGTAATGAGTGTCCATTTGTGGTGGCTTGGGAAGATCGGTACAGGAAAATCGCGGCTTTTGCTCAGGATAACGGTTTTGGGGTAGCGCTGATCAATTCTAATGCAGCAAAACGATCTGGGGACATTCAAGCGGATAATTACGACGCTATGGTTGCCCACGATGAAGAGATGGGTTACACCAAAATGGGTGTTTTCTATCTTCTAGATAAAGGGTCGCGTGTAGCGGATGTTTTTCAGGCTAAAGTGACACCTCATGTGTATTTGTTTGATGGTGAAGGTCTTCTGAGATACAAAGGCGCGATCGATGACAACTACAAATCGGCATTTGATGTTAAAGACCCTTATCTTATAGATGCTATGGAATCCCTGATTAATGGAGAGGAAGTAGAGGTCCAGGAGACCGATGCGATTGGATGCAGTGTTAAGCGTCTTAAGAAGTAGGGTCCTCACTTTTATCAACTACTAGTCCATTCCTGCATTGTATGTGGGTCTTATGATCATAGTTCCCTGATTAGGATGAGCAGCTTCATTTCTTATGCTGTATGTTTGTGTAAAACCACTGCATCTTGAGTATCCTAGGTAAATCAAATCGCGATAGAGTTTATCTCTCGAGGAAATTTGCATTAGATGCAAAACTCGTCAAGGATTCATTTGTTCTGCACATTGATAAGTTAAGCCTTAATCGTTTACCTAAAGACAGTGGGTGTATCCTTTTGTGCAATAGACCAATTGGCGTCATCGAAGAATTACTAATTGATAGCATACTGCCTGCATACCTGTCAGAAAAAATAGCCTTTTATGATAACCCCTTTCTTTCATCAAATGAAGGGATACGCGATAAGATGGTCTTGAATAATGATGACTGCAGCACAGAAGATATCGCACGATTGAAAAATCAGGTCAATGTAATCTTTCCGGCAGGAGTGCTATCCAAGCGAAGAAATCATAAGCGAGCAAAGGTAGATGGACGCTGGAATAGACAGACGGTTCGTCATATCAGAGCACTTGGCCTTCCTATTTATCCGTTGTTATTGGAGGCACGTGTCGCGACTGCTGGTCGTGTTTTATCGTCTTTTCATTCGGTGCATCGAACAACTCAGATATTAGTTTCTGCTCTACAGGCGGAGAAAAACAATGCAACGATGCATATTGGCCGATCGATTGACCAAAGACAATTACGGCTTTGCTCAAGTGAAGGTCAACTTACTCGCTTGCTTAGGTCAAA
>DLYY01000091.1:0-3672 GCA_003447535.1 Bacteroidota bacterium
ACCGGGGCTATCGAATTGCTGCAGCACATCCAGAGGCTGATTATACACCAGAAACTCTTCCTCTCGATCGTCCTTTAGCTATTATGCTTGGTACAGAATGGCATGGTTTATCTGAGACAGCCTTTGAACTTGCAGACACGCGGGTAAAGATTCCTATGTATGGATTTACAGAAAGCCTTAATGTTTCGGTTTCCTGTGCGGTTTTACTTCAACAGTTGAACCACCGACTCCGCAGTCAGGATTCTTCCCTATGGCAACTAACTTCTGAGGATTTTTTAGAGACCCTTCTCGACTGGACGAAGAAATCGGTAAAGCATAGCGGACCTCTGTTAAAGGCCTTAGCTAAGGAAAAAGCATCTTAAATTCTAAGTTTTAGAGATAGGGGGTTTGCCAAGTGGTACCAAAAACAATTTCGCTAAGCGCCTTTCTTGTTCGGGGCGTTCCCTCCTCTTCATGGAAGGATTCAGGGATTTGTTGCAGTGCACCATGATGGCCACAAACAAACCCGCAAATGATATTATGCTTTTCAGGCACATTGAATGCCTTACGAATCTTGTCACGATGAATTCCCCCAAAGAGATGGCATCGAAGACCGAGATGTTCTGCTTGGACTACTAAAAAGCCTGCAGCAATACCCGCTTCAAAGGTGGCTGCGTAGTTATGTTCTCCAGAGGTAGGTGACGTTTCATCGGCAATAACAAAACCAAGTAAAGGAGCAGATTGCGCCCACTGTTGATTCCATGCACCAACGCATGAGAAGGCCTTGTCGTAGTGATCATCACCTTGTTGGGCTACAATAAAACGCCATGGTTGATCATTGTATCCAGACATTGCCCATCGAGCGGCTTCAAACATCGGAACGATTTCCTCCTTAGTCAAAGGCCTAGCATCAAATGCCCTGGGGCTCCATCGTTTTTGAATGGCTTCCTGAACAGGGAATGCCGTGATCGCTGGTTTGTCTTGCATATTACTGAAGGCTAATCATTTGGGTGTACGAAGAAGACCTAGAATTAACGTGCAGGATATATATGCCTGCTGAGATTGACGACGCATCCAAAGTCGTCGAACGACCCGGAGTAAGCGTTGTATTAGGAATACTTTGCGCTCCATTCGTACTTAGTAGGCGTGCTGTTACGGGATAAGGCAGGTTATTGTCTATATTAAGTTGAATTTGATTGCCAAGAATAGCTACTGAAAGCGCTTCCTCTAGGATTGATGCAGTAATGGAAGTTGCCGCTGATGCATTAATCTTTACCTCGTAAGGGCGAATAATATCGCCTGAGAACTGCCCATTATTGTTAGCATCATTTACACTGGCATAAAAGGTTACTTCTCCATTGACTCCATTAGGTGACCAAGTAAAGTCCCAAGCGGTTGCTGCGTTGCTATTTTGCGCTACATAAGTGCGGCTATTTTGATTATATAACTGAGCATTGCCATCGATTGTGCTAAGTGCCCCCGCCATATCATTGTTTTCATCCAATACGGTTAATGAGAAGCCACCGCGAGCGCTTAACGGGTTGTCAATCGAAAGCCTCATAGCATAGGTGGCTGAATTATCATATTCAAAACTTGACGTGAGTGGATCGCCATTGATTGTAACACTTAGGTTTTCATTGAGCGGGGCGAGCGGGCTGGAATTGTGGCAGTTACCACAAGTGCCGTTATCACCAGGAGCGCCGGCTAAACCAGGTTTTCCTGCCGTATTCGATACTCCTATCTGAAGGCCTATCCATGAAAAAAACGCAAAACATAGGGAGAGTAGAATTAATCGTTTCATAAGAGGTGATTTTCCTTAAGTTAAGAAGCTTCTGTCAATTTTAAGACTTGTTCGGTAGCTTCTTTGTTTTTCACCTTTCGAATGACATGTTCAATCTTACCTTCCGCGTCAATCACAAAAGTGGTTCGGATTGTTCCGTAATACTCTTTGCCATACATCTTTTTTATACCCCAAGTTCCATAGGCCTCATGCACCGACTTATCGGTATCCGCTATCAGAGGGAAAGGCAGGTCGTACTTTCCAATAAATTTTTGGTGGGATGCTTCGCCTTGAATACTTGCCCCAAGAACAGCATACCCTTTATCAAGGAGCATAGCATAATTGTCTCGAAAGTTACAAGACTCTGCTGTACAACCCGGAGTGTCATCCTTTGGGTAGAAATAGAGAATTACCTTTTTCCCTTTGAAATCTTGAAGTCGAAGAGGATTGCCGTTTTGGTCAATGGATTCGAAGAGGGGTGCAGAATCTCCTGTATTTAAATGGCTCATAGTCTATCATTTATTATCGTAACAAGATAGACTTTTGGAAGTTTAAAAATTAGGGATAATGGCTTTGTTTTTATAAAAATCATCGACAATCTGAACGACTTCTTCTGTTGAATCTGTTAGATGAAACAAATCCATGTCTTCAGGGGAAATATTGCCCTCCTTGAGCATTACATTTTTCATCCATTCTAAGAGCCCTTTCCAAAATGAAGAACCTACAAGGATCACAGGAATGGCTTTCATTTTTTTGGTTTGAATCAGGGTAATGGTCTCATAAAACTCATCTAGAGTTCCCACACCACCCGGCATAAGCACAATGGCTTGGGCGTACTTCACCAGCATTACCTTGCGTGCAAAGAAGTAGCGAAAATTGATAAGTTTATCGTAATCAATGTACGGATTGGCTTCTTGTTCAAACGGCAATTCAATATTGAGGCCTACGGATTTTCCCTGAGCTTCACATGCGCCTCGATTCCCAGCCTCCATAATACCTGGTCCTCCTCCAGTAATGATTCCAAAACCTTCAGCGACAAGTGCCTTTGAAATATCCATGGTTTGTTGGTAATAGGCGTTTTCTTCCTTGGTTCGAGCGGAACCAAAAATGGTAACGCAGGGTCCAATTTTTTCCAATCGCTCAAAGCCTTCTACAAACTCGGCCATGATTTTAAACATTGACCAAGAGGACTCTGCTTGGTGTTCGTGCCATGATTTATTTTTCATAGGAAAGATATTTAGTGGAGGTTATAACGAGCAAACTATACATTATAGTGCCATTGATTCCTAAAAGGAGAAATCCAGGACTGAAATCCAGGTTTTGTGTGAGTAAGTGTTGGCATAAAAACGTAAGGCCAATGGTGAACATACATAATATAGGAGTGTAGATTGCTTTTACTTTTCGTTTCGCGCTCATGGCAAAAAGAAATAAGCCAAGCAAGGGACCATAGGTGTACTGGGCTACTGTAAAGATTCGATTGATAATGCTTTCACCGTTGGGCGCGTAGTAAAAGCCTAAAATGATAACAGCAAGGAGTAAAGCAAAGCTGACGTGAATCATTAACCTCTTTTTAGGTGAAAAGGTCTTATCCTGAAGAATATCGACTTGAAAGCAGGTCGTCAACGAGGTCAGCGCGGAATCTGCACTCGATAGGGCAGCAGCAATGAGGCCAAGCACAAACAATCCGCCTAGCGCTGTAGAAAAGGCTCCCGAAGAGAAAACAACCGTTGGAAATAGATGGTCTGGTCGCTCAACCAATAGGTTCGCTTCTTGGGCAAAGGTGGACAAATAATATCCTAGGCATAGGAACAAAAGATTAATAGGAATGAGTAAAAGACTTAAGGTGATGATATTTTTTTGACCACTTTTAGAGTCCTTGCAGGTAAGATTTTTTTGCATCATATCTTGGTCTA
>DLYY01000091.1:3981-34861 GCA_003447535.1 Bacteroidota bacterium
TTTTTTTGCATCATATCTTGGTCTAAGCCTGTCATGCAAAAGGCAAGCAATGCTCCACCCAAGAACTGCTTAACAAAGTGGTTGTCATTGTTTCGAAATCCCACAAAATCAAAAGTTGTATGGCTAATTGATACTTGTAGGCCTGAAAAATCTCCCTCACGAGTTAGTAAATACAAGGTTACACCTGCACAGATAAGCATTACACTGGTTTGCAGCGTGTCTGTGTAGACCAAAGTCTTAACACCCCCTGTTGCTGTATAGGCGAAGATTAAAAGCAGGGTTATTATGACGGTCACTTCAATAGGAATGTGCAGCGGGTCTAGGACAAAGTGCTGTAGTAACAGGACAACTAAAAAAAGGCGAAAAGCACTTCCAATGACTCGCGAAAATAAAAAACTCAATGCGCCAACGAGGCGTGCTTCAATACCCATTCTTGCCTCGAGGTATTGATAGATCGATACTACTTTTTGACCATAGAAGCGCGGAATTAGAATGCAAGCGATAAGAAGATATCCGACCTGATATCCTAGGACCATTTGCAAATAGGAAAACCCCTTAGCCTCAACAAGACCGGGTACCGAAAGAAAGGTCACCCCCGATAAAGAAGCACCGATCATGCCGTAGGCGACTAAAAACCATGGAGAGGATTTGTCTCCATCATAAAATGCTCTAGCCCCTCTTTTTTGGCTTACCCAAAAGTTAATCCACAACAATACACTAAAGTATACAGCCGTGATAGCTAAGAACATAGTGAGGGTCATAAATGGAAGTTTTCTATGCTGTAGTCCTTGCCAAGAAAGGACTTGCCAGAGGCCATATTGACTTCCCATTGCCACGCGGTCGATATCATGTATTCAACCGAAGGGTTGGGCGTCCATTGTAGCAATTTCGAAGCTTGACTATTATCCGCATAGACAGCCATAACATCGCCTTCTCGTCGAGGGCCTATCTCATAATCTAGCTTTCTGCCAGAAGCCTTTTCAAAGGCTTGAATAGCTTCCAGCACACTCACTCCCTCGCCACTACCAAGATTTAAGACATGTACTCCTATTCTTGGCTCACGAGACAAGTTCAGCGCTAAGGTATGGGCATGGGCGATATCCTCGACATGAATATAATCTCGAATACATGTTCCATCACGAGTGTCGTAATCGCCGCCAAAAATCGTTAGATCATCGTATCGTCCTGATGATTTTCCTATGATTCTTGGGACAAGATTGTTTGGCTTATCATTGGGCACCTCGCCGATTATTCCACTTTGATGGGCTCCTACAGGATTAAAATACCGGAGGGATACCCAGGTGCTCGGGGATAATGACGCTACATCGTAAATCATTTGCTCTCCAATTTGCTTGGTATAGGCATAGGGGCATTCTGCTTTACCTAGGGGGGTGTTTTCATTGACCGGCAGAGTCTTTATCTGTCCGTATACGGAACAGGAAGAGGAAAAGATAAAAGTTCCGATGTTCCGGAGATGTACTTCAGCAAGGAGGTTGGCTGTAGATTTGATGTTGTTATGGTAATAAAGCAAAGGCTTTGCAACCGACTCAGGGACTGATTTGAACGCAGCAAAATGAATAATGCCATCGATAGGACCTATTTTGTCTAACGTCTTGTTTACGGCTTGTGCGTCGGTGAGATCGATCCCATAGTTATTGACCTTTTGCCCTGTGATGGCTTCTATTCCGTGTAAGACGCGTTGATCAGAATTGCTGAAATTATCAATGGAAACGACATCAAAACCATGCTTTACTAAGTCAACGATGGTATGCGAACCAATGTAACCACAACCTCCTGTTACAAGAATACGGGCCATACAATCTACTCTTTTGCGTTGGGGTTATACAAGGGGAGTCCTTCTTTTAATATCTTTTCGATGCCGGATTTAATGGGCGTTAAATCGCGATTAAGAAGGTGGCGCATTTTTCGGATATCAGGCTTTCTGCGAAGCATATCCCCTTCTTTGAGCGCAGGAAGATGAACGATTTTTGATGAAGAGCTGGTGACCTTGATTATTGTCTTTGCCAAATCTATAATGGTAAGCTCATAGTCACTTCCAATATTCACTGTATCGTTTACGTATTTGTTTTGTTCAAAGGCATTAACGCACGCGTCGATGTTGTCTTGGAAATAACAGAAAGTTCTCGTTTGCAAACCATCTCCATAAATGGTCAGATCCTCGTTTTTTAAGGCCGCAAGAATAAACTTTGACATCACAAAGTCTATGCTTTGTTTGGGGCCATAGGTATTGAAAAATCTAAAGATGGTATAATCCAAGTCAAACTCCTTTTTATAGGATCGAAGAAATGCTTCGCCTACATTTTTTACTACAGCATAGGGTAACCTGGAGTTCAGAGGGGTGGTTTGTTCATTTTGAGGATGTTCATGGGGCTCTCCATATACCTCTGAGGAAGAAGCAAAAAATACGCGCTTGACATTCGTTGATTTCGCAATATCTAGGATGTTGCGTATTCCTTGAATATCGTCAAGAACGAGTTTTGGATGGTCTAAGGTGCGTTTGACGCCAACTACTGCTGCATAGTGAAACACATAGTCAAAATGATAGGACATCATTACCGCTGAAATGTCTGTATAGTTATTACAATCAGCATGAATAAAACGCCAGTTGCTTTCCTCATCACTCTTTTCTTGAGGTAACCTAGCTTTGTGGCCGGTTAACATGTTGTCAACCATAACTATCTTGTAATCTGGGTTTTGCATGAGTTTATTAGCTAAACAACTGCCGATAAATCCAGCTCCTCCAGTAATCAAAATCTTTTTCATGTATGGTGTTTCAGTGCGTCTATAAGATATTGCCCATAACCGCTTTTCATGAGTGGTTGTGCCAGTTTTTCCAATTGGTGATGGTCAATAAACCCTTGTCGAAAAGCCTCTTCTTCGATGCATCCTACTTTAAGTCCTTGTCGGTCCTCTAGCACTTGAACAAA
Source organism: Bacteroidota bacterium (assembly GCA_003447535.1). Lineage (GTDB taxonomy): Bacteria > Bacteroidota > Bacteroidia > Chitinophagales > UBA8649 > UBA8649. The sequence continues at coordinate 6,930 of DLYY01000091.1, forward strand.
CTGGGAAGCCTGCATGAGTGAGTCAAAGGTTCCCGTGTCAAGCCAAGCCGTACCTCGGTCTAAAATGGCAACATTGAGCTTGTCTTGGCCTAGATAGACCTTATTGACGTCGGTTATTTCATATTCGCCACGGGCACTAGGTTTTATGGAGTGTGCGATATCTACGACATGGTTGTCATAGAAATAAAGCCCTGGAACCGCATAGTTAGATTTGGGTTTAACAGGCTTTTCCTCGATAGAGATTGCCCGTTTGTTTTCGTCAAAGTCAACCACTCCGTAGCGCTCAGGGTCAGCAACATGATAGGCGAAGATTACTCCTCCATCAGGATTAACTGCCTGCTGAACCGTAGTGTCAAGACCCGCCCCATAAAATATGTTATCCCCTAGAATTAGGGCCACTGAGTCGTTTCCAATAAAATCTTTTCCAAGAACAAAAGCTTGGGCTAGCCCATTGGGAACTTCTTGCACTTTATAGCTGAATTCACACCCTAACTGATGTCCATCTCCAAAGAGCGATTGAAAGACCGGGAGGTGTTCTGGGGTGGAAATGATAAGTATTTCCCGGATACCTGCCTTCATGAGTACTGATAACGGATAGTAAATCATCGGCTTATCATAGATAGGCATCATTTGCTTGGAAATGGCATAAGTGATCGGGTGTAATCGAGTGCCACTTCCTCCTGCTAAGATTATTCCTTTCATTGCGTTAGGTTAATTCTAAGGTATGAAATTGATAGGCAGTTTATTATCTATATGTAGGATTTATTGATGAGTGAATATTGGTAGTATCGATTTTGTAGAGGACTTGCTTCTTGAATTTTCAATAATGAATATTTATGTAACAGGGTGAAATAGGAAAGTTTTCTAACAGTGACATGTGGTTTTGACCCCTTTTTGCCACAACTTATGCTCCATGCTGAACTTTAATCCTACACTTCTTCATTTGGTATTAGGAGAGGGTATTTGAATTGCTATTTTAGTAAGATATTATGTTCGATTTCATCCGAGGCCAAATCCATCGAGTAGCACCCACGCAAGTTATCCTAGAAGTTGGGGGCGTAGGGTTTGATATAAACATTAGCTTTCAGACTTTTCAAGCGATTCAAACAAGTAAAGAGGTTTCTCTTTACACAAGGTTTTTAGCAAAAAACGACGGTCAAAATCTATCCACTTTTGTCTTGTATGGATTTGACAAAGTAGAAGAACGTGCAATGTTTGATATGCTGACCAGTATAAGTGGTATAGGGAATAATCTTGCATTAACTATGCTTAGTGCCCACCCTGTTGACGCTATTCAGCAGGCAATATATCAAGGTAATGAGACATTTATTACAGCAATAAAGGGAATAGGTCCTAAAACAGCTAAACGATTGATTCTTGAATTAAAAGACAAGGTCAATGACGGTGAACATTTTGATCTAGAAAGTAATAATCCAAAGGATGAGGCGTTAAAAGCCTTATTGTCCTTAGGCTTTCAACGCAATACAATTATGCGCACACTTGATGCCATCATACAGGAGCTCCCTGCTAGTTCGGTCGAGGACTTGATAAAGCTTGCGCTTAAACGGATGTAGTAGTGCGAATAGGTCGACTTTCCATAGGATGTTTTCTTTCTCTTATGTTGCTTTCATTAACGGCATTTGGTCAACAGCAGGATAGTAGTCAAACCAATGTAGAATACCTTATTGAAGAAGACGGCCCAAGTTTGTCGCTTGACTCGATTGTTGAGCAGAATGTTATCTATGACCCCAACACCGATACCTATACCATAGAACAACGGATTGATGGACGGTTGATCGCCCCTCCTGTCATAATGACCCAGGAAGAATACCGCAGGTATAGAGATATTGTCGATTTCCAAGAATACATACGCAATAGGGAACGCACACGGCTTATCATAGAAGGAGCGGATCCTGACCTTTTAGCTGGTCCAGTTCAGAGCATAAAGAATGATCGTTTACAACGAATCTTAGGCTCTATTGACATACGACCTTCTGGAAATCTAGAGTTAACGCTTGGCGGGAATGTCCAGCGATTTGACAATCCAAACCTTCCTCAGCGAGCTCAGGTACAAGGCGGACCTGACTTCGACATGAATATCAATATGAATGTCACAGGAAAGATTGGAGATTACCTGCAGATGGGCTTGCGCTACAATAACCAAACGGGATTTAGCTTCGACAATCAAGTAAATCTTCAATACAATGGAAAAGAAGATAATATTCTGCGTCAGCTGGAAATTGGGAATACAAGCTTTGAGACGCCCACTCAGCTCATAACTGGTGCCCAAAGTTTGTTTGGCGTGAAGGCCCAACTTCAATTTGGTCGACTTACGATGACGAATGTCGTCTCTCAACAACGCTCACAAAAACAGTCCATTGTTGTGGAGGATGGTGCTCAGGTTCAAAATTTTGAGATTCGTGCCGATCAATATGAAGCTGACCGCCACTTTTTCTTATCAGATTTTTTCCGCAACAATTATGAGAGGGCTTTATCCCAGATGCCTAATATCTTATCTCAGGCAACGGTGGAGGAGTTGGAAGTTTGGATTACTAATCGAAACAATGCAACGCAAAATGTTCGGGATGTAGTCGCCTTTATGGATATGGGAGAGATAAGTCCTTACTCTTCCGACATTCAAGCGATTGGCAATAATACTGTGCCGGATAATGGAGCCAACGACCTTTATTCGAGACTTACTGTAAATGTAGATTACCGTCGAAATGACCAGATTATCAATGTATTGCAAAGTGGGGCCTTTGATCTGAATGCCTCAACGGATTATGAAAAATTTTACGCGCGCAAACTTAATCCGTCAGAGTACACTTTAGAACCCAATCTTGGTTACATCTCACTTAATACAACGCTACAGCCCAACCAAGTGCTTGCGGTAGCCTACAAATACAACTACAACGGACAGGTTTATCAAGTGGGTGAATTAAGTCGAAATGTGCCACCAGACTCTTCTTCTGTTCCTAAAGTCCTTTATCTAAAACTTCTCAAAAGCACCACCCAAAGTCCCCGTTTACCTACTTGGGATTTGATGATGAAAAATATTTATTCTTTGGGCGCTTTTCAAATTAGTCCTGATGATTTCCGATTGGATATCTTCTACATCGATCCCGGGGGAGGATTACGAAGAACACTTCCTGAAGGCTCGCTCAGCGAAACACAACTTATTCAAGTCGTAGGATTGGATAACCTAAACAATCAAGGAGATCCTCAGCCTGATGGTCGATTTGACTTTCAACCAGGCCTAACCATTAATCCATCTAATGGTCGGGTTACTTTCCCCGTGCTCGAGCCCTTTGGCCAATCGCTTGAAAATCAATTGAATGAAGTTGGTGACAACAGCTTAGTCAATCAATATGTCTATAACGAATTATACGATTCAACCCTGTTTATCGCTAAGCAGTTTCCTGAAAAAAACCGCTTCACCATGCGAGGCAGATACCAAGGGAGTGGTGGGAATCGAATATCGCTCGGTGCTTTTCAAATTCCTCAGAATTCAGTAACCGTTACGCTTGGTGGTCAGCAGTTAATCGAAGGAACGCATTATACAGTGGACTACAATTTGGGAGCAGTTACCATCATTGATGATGCCATTCTAAACTCAGGCCAACAAGTGAAAATTGATTTTGAAAACAATGCACTTTTTGGCTTCCAGCAACGCAATTTGTTTGCCACGAGGTTGGATTATCGAGTCAGCGACCAACTCTTCATAGGAGCTACCCTTATGAAGATGACAGAGCGTCCGTTTACCCAGAAAGTGAATATTGGAGACGATCCAATTGCCAATACGATTTATGGTATTGATTTCCGATATACTACCGATGCTCCTTGGTTGACCAAGGCACTTGATAAACTTCCAATCTACAGCACAAGCGAAATGTCAACAATTGATCTTGCGGGAGAAGCAGCCTATATCCGTCCAGGAAATAATCGTTTTGTGGGGAAAGGAGAGGAAGCAACAGTCTATGTTGACGACTTTGAGGGAACTACTTCATCTTACGAATTGAAGTTTCCAGCCAGTGCTTGGAGGCATAGCTCCGTGCCCACGGGTAATACAGGAAGCAATGGTCAGGAGTTATTCACAGAAGGCTCATTGAGTAATGACATACGATCCAATTTCAATCGCGCTAAAATGGCGTGGTATAATATTGATCCTTCTTTCTTTGACAATGGGGTCAGTCCAAGCGAAGTATTCGATAATAAAGAAGTTATTCATAGCCACTTTGTTCGTCCCGTTTTTAGAGAAGAAATCTGTCCTGCCTGTGACTTAACGGGACAGGTTAATACCCAGGTATCGACTTTGGATATGGCTTTCTATCCCGAGGAACGAGGCGTTTACAATTTTGAGTCTAGCACTGGTCCGTCAGTGCCTTTCTCTCGTGGGGTGAATCCCGATGGTCGCTTGCTTGACCCCGAAACAAGGTGGGGAGGCCTTATGCGAGGTATTGATAATACAAACTTTGAGGCGGCCAATGTTGAATACATTGAGTTTTGGTTATTGGATCCCTTTGTCTATGACGATACACGGGATGGGGGAGACCTTTTTTTTAACCTTGGAAATCTAAGTGAAGATGTGCTTAAGGATTCTCGTATGCTTTATGAGCACGGCCTCAGTGATAACGATCTTGATGTAGATAGCACTTATTGGGGTAAAGTGCCAAGGACACCACCCATTGTAAACTCTTTTGATAACAATGCTGATCTCAGATCAAGTCAGGACGTAGGGTTTGATGGGCTCAATGATGATGAAGAACGTGGGCGCCGACAGGATGCGCTTGGGGATGCCCAAATCAATCTTGATCCGCAAGCATTTGCCACATTTGAGTCCGATCCAGCCTCGGATAACTATCAGGATTTTTGGAATTTATCAGGGGAGTCGAGCATTCTGCGCCGCTACAAGAACTTCAACGGTCCCGATGGGAATTCACCGATAGTCTCAGGGGAGGCTCGAGCGGGAACTAATATCCCTGACCAAGAAGATTTGAACAGGGACAATGCATTAAATGAGACGGAAGGATTCTTTGCCTATCGCGTTCCATTGTTTCCGGGGATGAGCGTTGAAAATCACCCATACATTGTCACCTCAACAGTTCGTCCTGCTCGAGAAATTGATGGGGTTAACCAGCCAGAAGCCCAGTGGTATCAGTTTAGAGTACCCGTCAGAGAATTTGATCAGCGTGTCGGGAACATCGCGGACTTCCGATCGATTCAATTTATGCGAATGTTCCTCACCAATTGGAATGATTCAGTCATTCTCCGGTTCGCTTCTATGGAGCTTGTGAGAAATCAGTGGGCTACCTATCAGTACGAGTTATCCAATCCTACGGAAAACCTTCCTATTGATGAAGAAGCAGTTTCGTTTAATGTTACCTCGGTTAATATTGAAGAAAATGGCGGGAAAGAGCCTGTGAACTATGTCACTCCACCAGGCATTGTGCGGGAGCAAGGTATCGGTCAAGGAAGCGGAACCAATCTAGTCCTTCAAAATGAGCAGGCTATTGCAGCGACGGTCTGTGGGCTAAAGGATGGTGATGCAAGAGCTGTTTTTAAAACGCTTGACTTGGATATGCGGAATTACAAACGCCTTGTGGTTGACGTCCATGCCAATCGTTTTGCTCAAGATGTGGCCGATCCTCCAAGCGGGGCGCTAACGGCGTTCTTGCGATTAGGTAGTGATTTTAAGCAGAACTTCTACGAGTATGAGGTGCCTTTGGAATTTACTCCTGAGGGTCGTTATGACGATGTCGAAGGCGATCGGGGTATTGTCTGGCCAGATGCCAACCGAATAGAGGTTGTTTTACAGGATTTAGTGAATGCCAAGATTGCTAGAAACCAAGAAAACTATCCCTTCGACATACCCTACACCTATATAACGGATTCGGGTCGTTTGGTAACAATTAAAGGAACACCTGACCTTGGGCTAGTGCAGATAGCCATGTTAGGTATACGCAACCCCTCAAAATCGGACGCAAATAACCCAAGACCAGAGGATGCAGGGGAGGCCTTATGCGGAGAGATATGGTTCAACGAATTTCGTTTAAAAGGATTTGATGAGCGTGGAGGAGGAGCCGCCATTGGCTCTATTGATATTAAGCTAGCCGATCTAGGGACAGCAAGTTTTTCGGCCAATATGCACGGTATTGGTTTTGGGCAAGTGGAACAACGTGTTGACCAGCGTCTTCAGGATAAATATTTTCAATACAACTTCACAACCTCATTGGAACTTGGAAGATTTCTTCCGGTAAAATCAAATATTCGTATTCCTTTCTTTGCCAATATCAGCCAAAGTTTTAGTACACCAGAATATGATCCGTATCAGTTTGATATCTTTTCTGCCGACCAAGTGGATGCTATTCGCGCGACAAGTAATGATTCTGCCAATATTTACTTACGACAAATTCAAACAACAACCACTCGAAAAGGATTTAACTTCACTAATGTTCGCAAGCTTCCAGGAGAAAATCAAAAAAGACTGTATGTTTTTAGTCCTGAAAATATAGCATTAACCTATGCATACAGTGTAATAGAAGATACAGATCCCTTTACACGCTTTGATCGAGAAGTCAATCATCGGGCAACATTCGCCTATAATTATGCTATGCAGCCAAAGTCGATAAAGCCGTTTGCTAAGGTGATTAAGGCTAAGACAAAGTATCTAGATCTTATCAAAAAATTCAATTTTAATCCATTGCCTACTCAATTAGGCTTTACCACAACGATGGACCGTAAGTTTGGGGAGCTCGCCATTTTACAGCTGCCATCGGATGATTTTGTTGTCCCATCTTCCTTTAACAAATTCTTTACTTGGTCGAGGAATTACGTCTTCCAGTACAATCCCTTTGAGTCCATGTCGATTAATTATCAGGCCACTAATAATGCCCGAATCGATGAACCTGATGGACGGGTTGATACCGATGAAGAACGACGCGCTCTTTGGTCGGAGATTCGCCAAGGAGGTCGGAACACAAATTTTAATCAAAGCCTTGGTGTAACCTATAAAGTTCCTATTAACCTAATCCCTGCTTTTGATTTTGTTAATCTTCGTGCAGGTTACAACTCCACATTTAACTGGGTTGCGGCTCCGCAGATCCGAGATTTAACAGGAAATTTTGCCCAAAACACATTGGGGAATACGATGAACAATTCACAGGATTTATCGGTCAATGGAGATTTGAACATGCTGCTCTTATATAACAAGTCCCCTTACCTTAAGAAATTTTTACGTAGAGATCCTGCAGCCGGCAATAGGGAAGAACTCGATAAGAAGAGAGATGCCGTAGACAAAGCAAAAGAACGTATTGATAATGATATTGAGCGACTACAAGAACGATTGGAAAAGGCCAAAGAGGCATTAAAAGAAATCAAAGCGGACACCTCATTAACGGATGAGGAGCGTGTTAAACAGATTGGCGAGGCTAAGGCATCAATAAAATCCTTCAAAGAACAGATTAGAAAACGTAAAAAGGATCGTCGTAAGCAGCGCAAGCCGGGGAATTTTGGGGAGAATATCAGTGTGCAGCCGCTCTTAATGGTACGAAGAGTATCGGCAACTTACAGAGAAACAAGAAGTACGTTGGTAGCAGGATATATGCCGTCTACAAGTTTCTTTGGCCACGACAGAAGCCTCCAATCACCAGGATATGACTTCGTCTTTGGTGGTCAACCAGGATTTATGTTGGGTAATGGATTTGATCCTTTGCAACGTGATGCGTGGATAGAGAATATGGCGCAGCAAGGTAATATCTCCACCGATACCCTGTTAAATCAGAAGTTTGCCCAGAACTACCTGCAGTCTATTGATTTCAGGGCGACCCTTGAACCCTGGAGAGATTTACAGATTGACCTAACGATGAATCGGTCCTACTCTCAAAACCACAGCCAGCTCTTTAAGACGACGACCGGATTTGAAGATGACTTTGCGCACTATGTACCGGCTGATATTGGAAGCTTTACGGTCAGCACGGTTTCGTGGAAGACTATGTTCCAACAGTTTGATGAGAATTGGGTAAATGAATCCTTTACAGCATTCATAGATAACCGTGAGATTGTCTCTGATCGATTCGCTGCAGGCAATCCCAATTCTAATGGAGTTTATGTTAATCCAAGTGATACCGTTAACGGAGCCAATCCATCCTTTAATGAGGGATACGGTCCAGTTCAGCAAGATGTTCTTATCCCAGCTTTCTTGGCGGCTTATCAAGGCAAAGATGCCCGAACCATAGGACTTAACCCATTGCGTGCCTTACCAAAACCTAATTGGAAAATCACTTATAATGGACTTAGTCGGTTCCCATGGGCCAAGGATATCTTTTCCAATTTTAGCATAAGCCACGGCTATCAGTCTACCGTCACAATTAATTCCTTCCAAACGAATTTCGATTATAGTGGTACTGGTGCGATTGATGGAGGATCTACGGTGGATTCGCTAAATGGCAACTTCTTCACGCTGTATACTGTACCCAATCTGATAATAAATGAGCAATTAAATCCATTAATCGGGGTAGATATGACTTTTAAGAATGGGATCATTGCCAAGGTAGATTACAAATCGTCGCGAACGCTGACAATGAACTTTTCAGACTATCAAATGATCGAAAATAGGACGTCTGGATTTACGGTTGGATTAGGATATAAAGTAAAGGGATTAACGCTCAATTGGCTCAAATTTAAAGGTAAGCGAACCATCCTTCATAATGATTTAAACTTGCGATTTGATATCTCTATTCGAGATCAAGTTACTGTCAATCATTTGATTGATCAAGGACAGAGTCGACCCACGGCAGGGTCACGAATTATTGCTGCCAATCCATCCATTGATTACGTGATTAATAAGCAGCTCAATATTCGCATTTTCTTGAACCGCCAGAAGACCCTTCCGAAGACCTTTGCCTCCTTCCCAAGCACTACAACTCAGGCTGGAATCACCTTGCGATTTAACCTGTCGAACTTTTAGTAGGCTTATTGTGCGCGCTCAAGCTCGGCGTGTGTTATTTCCATAGCTTTTGTCGGGCATAAAATAGTTGTATCAATACGTTTATATCTGCTAATATACGATTGTGGAAGATGCGGAATTCTTGATAAATTCCTCGTTTTCCAGGCTATTTCTTACCTGAAGTGGCCTGTTCCAACTCCTTATAAAGAAAACGAGCCGTGTGTCCTGTGTTGGTTTGAGAGGCGACATATTCTGGACTGCCTTGAAGCAGAATTTGGCCTCCGTCTTCTCCTCCTTCCGGACCTAAATCAATGACGTGATCAGCGACTTTTATGACATCCATATTGTGCTCAATCACGACTACTGAGTTTCCCTTGTTCACGAGATTTTGTAGAACGTGTAGAAGTATTTTTATGTCGTTAAAATGGAGTCCGGTGGTAGGTTCATCGAGAATATATAACGTCTGTCCTGTATCTCTTTTTGAAAGCTCTGCTGCGAGCTTTACACGTTGGGCTTCTCCACCACTGATTGTGGTTGAAGGTTGGCCCAGTCGCAGATAACCTAACCCAACATCGAGGAGGGTTTTTGCTTTTCGATATATGTTTGGAATGGCTTCGAAAAACTCTACAGCTTCTTCGACGTTCATATTAAGGACGTCATTAATCGATTTTCCTTTATAGCGAACATCAAGTGTTTCTCGATTATAGCGTTGCCCTCTGCACGTAGGACATTCGACATATACGTCGGGTAAGAAGTTCATCTCTATGGTCTGTAGTCCTGCTCCTTTGCAGGTTTCGCAACGTCCTCCTTTGACATTAAACGAAAATCTGCCGGGTTTGTAGCCGCGTATTTTTGATTCTGGCAATTGGGCAAATAAGCTTCGAATTTCATCGAATAGCTTGATGTAGGTTGCAGGATTCGACCGCGGTGTTCTTCCAATTGGACTTTGGTCGATATCAATAACCTTGTCGATAAGGTCTAGCCCTTCGATGCTTTCATAGGGCATTACTTTTCGTTTACCGCGGTACACATAGTTATGGGTAAGCGGGAAAAGAGTTTGATTGATAAGAGTTGACTTGCCACTCCCAGATACTCCCGTAACACAGGTAAACACCCCTAAAGGAATGGATAAATCAACGTTTTTAAGGTTGTTTCCTCTAGCTCCTTTGATGTGAAGCATCCGATCAAGGTTAACAACTCTTCGCTCTTTAGGAACTTCTATTTGGCTTCGTCCATAGAGATAATCGGAGGTGATCGTCTTTTTTGATTTCAACTGCTTGGGCTTGCCCGCGGCTACTATTTCCCCGCCATTAACACCGGCACCTGGTCCTATATCAATTAGGTGATTGCAAGCGAGCATGATGTCTTTATCATGTTCAACAACAATCACTGTATTATCAGCCTTGACTAACCGTTGAAGCGATTTGATTAATCGTTCATTATCTCGTTGATGTAATCCAATTGAAGGCTCGTCCAATATATATGTGACTCCTGATAAAGCGGAGCCTATCTGAGTTGCTAGACGTATGCGTTGTGCTTCTCCTCCAGACAGAGATCTCGTTACGCGATTAAGGGTTAAATAGCCAAGGCCTACATCAAGCATGAAGCCGATACGATCTAAAATTTCTTTTACTACCTCTTCGGCGATATGAAATTGCCTTTCATCCATCGAGGAGGACATCTTTTTTACCGTCGTTTTGAGTTCATGTAGGTTTAGTTGGGCAAGATGGCCTATATGTAAGTTGTCAAATCGAAACCATAGGGATTCTTTTTGAAGACGAAACCCTTCACACGATGAGCAAACCTCTTCAACCATAAATTCCTCAGCCCACTTTCGAATACCGTCACTAGATGTGACTTGAAGACATCGTGTTAACATTCCGACAATGCCATGACCTTTGAGCGAATACCATTTGTCTCCGCTAGAGTATACAGTTGATTCTTTGACTAATGCGTCTTCGTTACCGTAAAGCAATACATTGAGCGCTTTTTCAGGAATGTCGGCAATGGGTTCATTGATTTTAAAATCATAGCGCTTTGCAATGCGCTTGACCTGTCGAAACAGTGTAACGTCTCTATGAGCGCCAAGTGGAACGATTCCTCCTTGAAAAATGGTTTTTGCAGGATCAGGAATGACCTTTTTCAGGTCGACATGCTTGACAACGCCAAGCCCCTGACAGGAAGGGCAAGCACCGTATGGAGAGTTAAATGAGAAGGTGTTAGGGGATGGTGTGGCATAGGAGATGCCTGTATCCATGCACATGTAGTGCTGTGAAAAGATTAAGTCTCTTTTTTCCGAGAGCAAGTGAAAGATTACCAGTCCGTCGCCCATCTTTAAGGCTTGATCTATGCCTTCTCGTACCCGATTTTCTTTCTCACCCCCTTGAATAACAATTCGATCGATGACGGCTTCAATATCATGCACTTTATATCGATCGAGTTGCATTCCTTCGGTGATTTCAACGATTATCCCATCTACTCGAACTTTCAAAAAGCCTTTTTTATGCAATCCCTCAAAAAGCTCTCGGTAGTGCCCTTTTCTGGATTTCACAAGCGGTGCCAACATGATTACTTTTTCACCGACGAGATGTTCTAAGCAATGCTCTATAATCTGATCTCTTGTAAAGCGTTGCATGGCTTTGCCTGTATTGTAGGAATACGCTTTTCCTGCCCGAGCATACAACAGCCTTAGGAAGTCATAGATTTCTGTAATCGTCCCTACGGTCGATCGCGGATTCTTATTTACGGTCTTCTGCTCGATGGCGATCACTGGACTTAACCCCGTTATGCTGTCCACTTCAGGTCGTTCCATCCCTCCCATAAACTGCTTAGCGTAGCTCGAGAGCGTTTCTAAATATCTGCGTTGTCCTTCGGCATAAATGGTCTGAAAGGCAAGTGATGACTTTCCACTTCCACTTACACCTGTAATTACGACAAGTTCATTTCTAGGAATGTCTAAACTTACATCCTTTAAATTATGAGCACGCGCTCCTTCGATACGTATAAATTGGTCTGAATTCACTCTTTTTTCTTCTAACGAAGTCTAGAATTTAACACTGAGATACATACTTTGTTGCTCAGGAAGGACATCAATATAGTCATTTGTTTATCACTGTGAATAATTATGTCATAGAATCATTTTAAGAGGTCCGTTTTAGGAAGTACTTTGTAGCCGTGGAGAGCTATATAAATGCATTAAATGACCCGCAACGCGAAGCAGTAACTCATCAAGAAGGTCCCCTACTCATTGTAGCGGGTCCAGGATCGGGTAAAACACGGGTCTTAACTTATCGAATAGCGCATTTAATTCAACAAGGTATTGATCCGTTTTCTATTTTATCCTTGACGTTTACCAATAAAGCAGCAGGGGAGATGCGCTCTCGTATTGCCGAAATTTGTGGGGATGAGGCACGAAACCTATACATGGGAACATTCCATTCGGTGTTTGCTCGGATTTTACGTGTAGAGGGACAACGAATTGGGTATCCTTCCAATTTTACCATCTACGATACAGCCGATAGCCGCAGTGTGATTAAAGGATTGGTCAAGCAATATGGCTTGGATGAAAAAAAATACAAGCCTAATCAAGTATTTAGCCGGATCTCTCAAGCGAAAAACTCCTTGCTGACCTATGATATCTACCAGGAAGACCCAGAGATACAGTCCGAAGACCTTAGTTCGGGACGACCCAAAACAGGATTTCTTTTTGAGCAGTATGTTAAAAAATGCCACCAATCAGGTGCTATGGATTTTGACGACTTATTGGTTAATTTTTATAAAATTTTAAATTCCTTTCCCGATGCGCTGTACCGCTATCAGCATCGTTTTCAGCACTTACTTATCGATGAGTTTCAAGACACCAATGTTGCCCAATACGCCATTGTAAAGAAGTTAGCGGCCGTCCATCATAACATAACCGTTGTAGGGGATGACGCTCAAAGCATCTACTCGTTTCGCGGTGCGACCATTGATAATATCTTAAATTTTGAGAGAGACTTTCCTGAGTTACAAACTATTAAGCTTGAACAAAATTATCGCTCAACAAAGGCCATAGTAAAAGCGGCAAATGCAATCATTAAGGAAAATAGAAATCAAATTCCAAAGGAAATTTGGACTTCCAATGTAGAGGGCAATCCCATTGAGATTTTTCGGGCGGCAAGCGATAATGAAGAGGGGAAAATTGTCGCTAATCGAATCGTTGAGCTCAGCTTACAGCAACAAATTCAAAAAGATAAGTTTGCCATTCTCTACCGGACCAATGCACAGTCTCGATCATTTGAAGAATCGCTTAGACGGCTGAATGTTCCCTATCGTATCTATGGTGGCCTTTCCTTCTACCAACGCAAAGAAGTCAAAGATCTTTTAGCCTATTTGCGCCTTCTGGTCAATCCAAATGATGAAGAAGCACTTCGACGTGTAATCAATTATCCTAAGCGGGGGATTGGGCTAACAACCATTGAGCGCATTAATCTCAAGGCAAATGCCTTGGATATAACAATGTGGGATGTTGTTGCAAGGGCTGATGAGTTTGAGGATTTAGGACGGTCTAGGGCGTCTATTCAAGCCTTTGGGATTCTTGTTCAGAGTTTTCGGACCATGCTTGATAAGAAAAATGCCTACGATATAGCCTTTCACATCGCCAAAACAACAAAAATCTTAGCTGAGCTTAATGCGGATAAGTCAATAGAGGGAATTAGCCGCTACGAAAATATTTTAGAGTTACTCAATGGTATTAAAGAGTTTGTCGAGGAAGATACGGTGCGAGACGGAGAAGATTTTTCCAATGATAGAAGTCTCGGTGCCTATCTCCAAAACATTGCCTTATTAACGGGTGATGAAAATGAGAAATCCGATGAACCCGCGGTAAATCTTATGACCATCCATTCAGCGAAAGGCCTTGAATTTCCTGTAGTATTTGTCGTTGGGTTGGAAGAAGGTCTATTTCCGAATCAGATGTCTATTTATGATCGGGAAGATTTAGAAGAGGAGAGGCGGCTATTCTATGTGGCTGTAACTCGTGCGGAGAAGCTGCTGTCTCTTTCATTTGCCAATACGCGTTATCGATTTGGCAACCTGCAGTTTTGTGACCCAAGTCGATTTGTTAATGAAGTACCGCGGGATCTTCTTGCGGTTAGAAATCAAGGGAGTGCGCCTCCATCTTCTCAGCCAAATCCTGCAAAATCTTCCTATAAGGTTCCCCGAAAGACCACGATTCGCCACAAAGCTCCGGTGCAACATTCCGGCCCTTCCTTTGTGCCGGATGATACCTCAACTTTGCAGAAGGGACAACGGGTACTTCATCAACGATTTGGAGAGGGTGACGTTTTGTCCATTGAAGCCCACGGAAGAGATCGTGCAGCCCTTGTTCATTTTGCTCGTGTGGGGGAGAAGAAGCTCATTCTGAAGTTTGCTAAACTTAAAATTCTCGAATAAGCGATAAAAGCCCTTTAGCGGGTAATTCAATGGAATTCGTTACCTTGTGTGCCATAAAAGGAGCTACATGCTAGCTTCGTTGTTTACGAACGATTTTCATGGAATACAATACTGACAAAACAGCCTTGAGGCTTCGAGAGTATGGACGGAACGTCCAACATATGGCAAATTATGCAAAGGATCTGTCCGACATTGAAGAAAAAAAGAAGTGGGCTGAACTCATTGTTCAAGTGATGTCACAGCTTAATCCTGCTGTGCGTTCAATGGAAGACTATAAGACTAAACTCTGGCAACACATTGGAATCATTTCAGAAGGAAGTCTAGTGGAATTTGCCCCAGAAGGAGGTGTTCCTTTGGAAGAAACTAAAGACACGGTCTCGTCAAATCCAGTGGTTTACCCCACCACAAATGCCAAGGAAAGGCACTACGGAAATAATATAATACAGCTTATTCAAAAGGTTTCTCCTATGGAGGAAGGTGAGAAAAAGGAAGAGGGTAAATTGATTATTGCCAACTACATGAAGCTTATAAGTGTAAAGTGGAGTAGAGGCCATGTAAGCGACAAAGTGATTAAAAATGACTTGAATCGCCTTTCAGAGGGTAAATTATCCTTGGCAGATGAGGTAAAACTCGAAGAAGTCGATGTAAAAGTAGAAGCCTCTGAATATGCTTCTAAACACCGCAGAAAACGTGGTGGAAAACGAATTTATAATCGCCACAATCGCTGAGAAAAAGACCTTAACTTGTTAGCCAACAACTAACTCATTATGGCAGAATTTATCGTTGAGGGTGGACATAAATTAAAAGGTTCAATAATCCCTCAAGGGGCAAAGAATGAAGCATTACAGATTGTATGTGCTGTGCTCCTTACCTCTGAAGAGGTGGTAATCAGTAATCTCCCACATATTCGAGATGTTTTGGCTCTAATCGATTTACTACGAGCAATCGGGGTAGAGGTAGAACAACAATCAACGGATACGTATACTTTCCGTGCAAAAAATATTGATATCGACTACATGCGCAGCGACGATTTTAGAAAGCGCGCGGCATCGTTACGTGGTTCTATTATGATTATGGGACCTTTACTTTCTCGATTTGGAAAAGCATTCATTCCAAAGCCTGGTGGGGATAAAATTGGTCAACGCCCATTAGATGCACATTTTCTTGGCTTTCAGCAGCTCGGAGCATCGTTTGAATTCGATACCAAAGATATTATGTATCGCGTCAAGGCAGATAACCTCCAAGGCGTTGATATGTTTATGACCGAGCCTTCAGTTACCGGAACAGCCAATGTCATTATGACGGCTGTTATGGCGAAGGGTAAAACCACTATTTACAATGCAGCATGTGAGCCTTACTTACAACAGCTTTGTAAAATGCTCATATCCATGGGTGCTGAAATTCAAGGTGTTGGTTCGAATTTGTTAACCATTGAAGGGGTAGAAGAACTCAAGGGCTGTGCGCACAGATTACTCCCTGACATGATTGAGATCGGCAGTTTTATTGGGCTGGCGGCGATGACACAAAGTGCACTTACCATTAAGGATGTCGCTTACAACGAACTTGGTCAGATACCTGATACATTCAGACGTCTTGGAATCAACCTGCAACGTGATGGAGATGATATTGTAATACCAGAACAAGATCATTATGAAATTCAACGTTTGATCGATGGCTCTATCCCAACGATTTATGATGCTCCATGGCCGAATTTTACACCGGACCTTCTTTCCATAGTTTTAGTAACAGCTATACAAGCTAAAGGGAGTGTTCTTATTCATCAGAAGATGTTTGAAAGCAGGCTTTTCTTTGTCGATAAGCTAAAGGATATGGGAGCCCAAATTACTCTTTGCGACCCTCATCGTGCAGTGGTAATAGGAATGAATCGAGAACGCAACCTCCGAGGTATAATGATGAGTAGCCCTGATATTAGGGCAGGGGTTGCCCTTCTTATTGCGGCACTCTCAGCTGATGGCATAAGCCGTATATCCAATATCCATCAAATTGATCGAGGCTATCAGTTTATTGATGATCGCCTAAAATCGTTAGGGGCTCATATAGAAAGAAGGTAAAGGTGTTTTCTGCCATTATGGCGCGATTTGTAGTTTAGCAAGGAATTTGAGGGACCAGATGCAATACTTTAGTATGGCGACAAATAAAGATCAAACACATCAAGAGGAAAAGAGGCCTCAACATGAGCCTTTTGCTGAGAAGGAAGGGCAGGAAGATTCATCACTGAATGAAACAGAAGACGCTGACGAAGGCGCTCCTGAGACCAGCCCTGAAGAACGTTTTGCCTTGTTAGAAGTTGAATTGGCTCAACAAAAGGATAAATACCTTCGGATGTTTGCTGATTTTGACAATGCCAAGCGTCGTCATGCTCGTGAAAAGCAAGAATGGTTTTCCACGGCAGGGAAAGATGTCATCCTTGACATTCTACCTGTAGTTGATGATTTTGAGCGAGCAATGCATATGGAATCGGTTGATGTAAACACCGATGAAAAATTGGAGTCTGAAGGTGTACAACTTATTTATCAAAAGTTAGCAGGCGTACTCAAAAAACGTGGGATTGAGGCAGTTGACGCGTATGGAATGCCATTCGATGATGCATTGCACGAAGCGCTCACAGAGATTCCCGCTGATCCGGAAATGAAAGGCAAGGTGGTCGATGTGGTTGAGAAAGGATATACCATGAATGGTAAACTTATCCGTCATGCGAAAGTAGTAGTAGGAAAATAATATGGCGAAGCGAGATTTTTACGAGGTACTCGGAGTGGACAAAGGGGCTAGTCAAGGAGAGATTAAGAAAGCTTATCGGAAGACGGCATTAAAGTATCATCCTGATCGCAATCAAGGCGATAATTCAGCAGAAGAAAAGTTTAAAGAGGCCGCAGAGGCTTACGAGGTCCTTGGTGATGAGCAAAAGCGTACTCGATACGATCAATATGGTCACCGAGCCTTTGAAGGAAATGCCGGTGGAGGCCATGGCGGAATGGATTTCGAAGATATCTTTTCCCGTTTTGGCGACTTGTTTGGTGACGGAGGCGGGGGTGGAGGAGGATTTGGAAGCTTTTTTGGTGGAGGTGGAGGAGGCCGCCAGCGTGTGGTTAAAGGATCAAGCCTTCGAGTTAAAATTAAGTTAACGCTCGAAGAAATGGCCTCTGGTGTCGAAAAGAAAATCAAGATACAACGCTTGGTTAATGCGAAAGGGCTAACCTATGACAACTGTTCGGTGTGTAACGGGCAGGGAAGTGTTATGCGAGTTACCAATACAATCTTAGGTCAAATGCGCACGACACAAACCTGTGCAAACTGCAATGGCTCAGGAAAAGTAGTAAGTAATCGACCAGCAGGTACAGATGGTAACGGTCAGAAAAGAGAAGAACAAGTCGTAACCATCGACGTGCCTGCCGGCGTTGAGGAGGGCATGCAATTATCGGTTAGAGGCGAAGGGAATGAAGGGCCTAATGGCGGGATAAGCGGTGACCTAGTCGTAGTGATTGAAGAGATTGCGCATGTAGACTTTGTTCGTGATGGACAAAACGTGCTTTATAATTTATTGGTGAGCTTTCCCGACATGGTCAATGGTAACTCATCAATTGAAGTGCCAACGCTGACTGGGCGCGCAAAAATTAAGATACCTAGCGGAACTCCTTCAGGAAAAATTTTCCGCTTAAATGGTAAAGGCTTTCCTTCGGTTAATGGCTATGGTAAAGGCGACCAGCTGATTTACGTTAATGTATTTATTCCGAAATCTGTAACGTCTACAACGAAAAAGATAATTCAAAGTTTGGAAGATGACGGCGGAGCTTCAGTAGAAAGTCAAGCCTCGGATAAGTCTTTCTTTGATGGTTTTTTATCGATGTTCCGAAATAACTAGTTTGATTGAAACTCAATCAACACCTTGTTTTTTTCGACATTTTCTCCTTGGCTCACATGGACCTTCGCAACGATTTGATTATCGGTCTGAGCCTTGAGTAGGTTTTCCATTTTCATTGCTTCAAGTTTAATTAAAGCTTGTCCTTTTTGAACTACATCACCTGGTTTCACCTCTACACTGAGTACGAGTCCTGGCATAGGTGCTATTAACGGTTGATTTTGTGTCGACTCCTCGGAGTCAAAGCCCATTTTTTCCAGCAGCTCATCCCATTGATCCTGATATCTTAGGCTTAGGTCCTTCCCATCAATGGAAAAGGTTATTGTCTTGTTACTTCGATTGATCTGTTGGAGATGGGCAAGAGTTAGTCTTTTAGTTTGCGGATTAATCCATCGATAGACTCCAGGTTTTACTAATTCCCATGATGTATGTGTATCGTTGCCCAAGTCGATGGTTATGTCGGTATGTTCAATAATACATTTCATAATAAAATCTTTACCTCTTGATTTCCGTTATAGATAGTCAGAATCCACGAATTCATTAGTAGTTTAGCGAAAATAACTTTTACAATGAGATTTAACCTTGTACACGTCGTATCGTTTTCTATTCTTTTGGCATTTCTGTCCTCGTGTAAAACAGGAAAGGATGTTTATTCTTGGGAATATGATGTTTTATATCCGGCAGAAAGTGATGATTTATATTATGACGATGAGGAGGATTATATGGCTCCTGTCAAGGAAATTTTTCAGTCCTCTGCTACTCGGCACTGGGATCTCCTTCATACTCGTCTAGACATTGGCTTTGACATGGAAATGGAATACGTTCTAGGTAAGGCAGAAATCACCCTAACCCCATATTTCTACAGTCAAAATCAAGTCGTGTTGGACGCGAAAGGAATGGACCTTCATGATATAATGGTAAACGATAAAGAGGCATTTTTTAACTATGACGGTCAACAAGTAACAATACTCTTAGAAGATGAGGTGTCTAGGGAGGAGAACATCACGGTGGTCATTGAGTATACTGCAAAGCCCTCGGAATTGGAAATGAGTACAGCCTCTGACGCTATTGAGGATGATCGCGGGCTCTATTTTATCAATGCACGGGGAGAAGACCCCAATAAACCTACACAGATTTGGACTCAAGGAGAGCCAGAATCAAACTCAGTATGGTTTCCTACAATCGATAAACCCAATGAGCGCTGTACCCAAGAAGTTTTTGTAACGGTTGACAACCGTTTTGTAACATTATCTAATGGCTTATTGATCAATAGTAAAGAAAATAGTGATGGGACAAGAACAGATTATTGGAAGCAAGATCTACCGCATGCACCGTATCTTTTTATGCTAAGTATTGGAGATTATGCCGTTGTAAAGGACACATGGAGAGATATTGATGTCCATTATTTTGTGGAGCAGGAGTATGAAGATAATGCCAGAGGAATTTTCAAGAATACTCCTGAGATGTTGAGTTTTTTCTCAGATGTTTTGCGTTATGATTTTCCTTGGGACAAGTATCATCAGGTTGCGGTACGGGATTTTGTCTCTGGAGCAATGGAAAATACTTCAGCTGTCATCTTTGGAGACTTTGTTCAACAAACAGCCCGGGAACAGCTGGATGGAGATTTTGAGGACATTGTCTCCCACGAACTTTTTCATCATTGGTTTGGAGACTTAGTAACCTGTGAGTCTTGGGCAAATATTCCACTCAATGAATCCTTTGCTACCTATGGTGAGGTTATGTGGCGAGAGCACAAATACGGGGCAGACGATTCTGACTTTAAGCGGTTAGATGATCGGTTATCCTATTTTAACGAGGCGCAAAGCAAGCAAGTGGACCTTATTCGTTACGACCATGATTTGCCGGGCGATATGTTTGATCGACACTCCTATGAAAAAGGAGGCGCCATCCTTCATATGCTTCGAGCTGAAGTAGGAGATGAAGCGTTCTATACAGCGCTTAATAAGTATTTAGTTGACAATGCCTATTCGGACGTTGAAATTCATGAGTTACGAATGGCTTTTGAGGATGTAACAGGTAGAGACTTTATGCCTTTTTTCAATCAATGGTTTTTTGCATCAGGGCATCCGATTGTGGAGTATTCTATAAGTCACACCTATGACGAGTTTGGTGAACCCATAACGGATTTGACATTCACTCAAAGTGCCTCTGCGGAAGATTCATTATTGTACGCCCTTTCGATTCCTTATGCTATTTATTCGGAGTCATCTGATGAGTACGAAATGAGAACATTCTACTTGGAGGATTATATGGATTGGGTTAATCTAAATGGTCACAATAACGTCCTTATTGATCCAAGAGGTGAGTTGTTGATTGAATGGGATCAATACACTGGATTTGATGCTGGTCATGTTCCTATGTATATGAGTCAAATGAAAAATGCTCCTTGGGCCTATGCTCGTTTTAAGGCGTTTGATAAGCTTTATTATAACATCTATGATGATGACTCATTAAATATGTTTTATGCTGTTGGATTAAAGGATGCATTTCATAAGAATCGTCTAAATGTACTTGAGTCAATGAATGAGTCTGTGGGATATGCTTTTGAGTTTGTCGTCGACCCAAGCAATCTTTTTTCCTCTGAAGTACTTGCTTTAGTTCAAGATCTTGCGAGAAGTGATTCAAACTATGCAGTACAAGCGGAGGCGTTAAAGGTTCTTTTAGCTGTCGATGCTAACGCACACCGAGACTTTTTTACTAAAGCATTGTCTTCTCCTTCTATTGCAGTTACTGCGGAAGCCATGATGGCCATGGCAGATATTGACTTGGATAAAGCCCTGCCGTATGCTGAAAAAGAGCAGAATACAACAAATTTCACCATGCTTGATGCTGTGGGAACAATTTATGCTCAAAGCGGTGATGCTAAGTACCAGGACTACTTTGAGAATTATGTCAATGGTGAAAATGGGGAGTACCAGACATACTACGCCATGTACTATTATTCTAAGCTACTTGCAGGACTTGATCGTGAGGCAGTTATGCGTGGGCTTGATTTTTTCGAGTATTATCTCAATAATGAGAATGGTGAATATGTAAGTAACGTGGCATTAAGCGGAATGGAGCGTGTGGCGGCAGGCCTAAATGAACGACTAGCGGAAGGTGAGTTGATTGAATGGATGCCAGAAGTTGACGCCCGCATCGAGGCAATAAGCAATGCCTACTTTGGCTTTGAGGACGTAGAAGAACTTGAAGAAGCCGAGTAATAGAAAGTAGTGAAAGCAAAAAAGGGGGCATTTGCCCCCTTTTTTTATAATATATATTCGATTTGGTGACTACTGCACTACAGTGCCTTTAATCGTGAGGCGAACTGTTTTGGATTCCCCGTTGTAGGTATAGTTTACGGTTACATTCTTTGTAAATGCACCTACACGATTAACGTCGTATTTCACTTTGATTTCTCCTATTGCCCCTGGCATAACCGGTGCGTCGGGACATTTTGGTACAGTACATCCACAAGATCCTTTACAATTACTTATGATCACAGGACTATTCCCTTTGTTGGTGAACGTAAAGAGTTTAGTTGCTGCGTCTTGATCACCTTTTGTAACCGTGCCGTAATCAATAGTCATTGATTCGAAGGCAAGAACTTCTTCTTCTCCTTCAGATACTAGGTTGAGGTCTGTAGCCTGAGCTTGTGCTGTTGAGAACATAACAACAGCAGCGAAAAATAGCGATAAATATTTCATGTTAATTTTTTTGTCAAATGGTCTATTCAAACTTTGTGCCAAATAACGAAGAATTCATTGATATTCCCAATGCTTTTATGTAAATGGTCTTTGAAAGTTTTTTGGAAACTTTGTGAACAAAAAAAGTTTCCATCGTGTTAAGTTTGCATCTGAATAGTCAAATGTCTCCGTTAAAAACTGAACATAGCTCCCAAGTGAGCCGTATTCTACTTACTGCAAAGAGCGATTTCATGCGCTTTGGATTCAAGTCAATCAGTATGGATGATTTAGCGGAACGGTGCGGAGTTTCTAAGAAAACACTCTATGAAAATTTTTCGAGTAAGGAGATATTAATCAATGCTACCCTAGCACTGCATTTTGATGATCACGTTAAGCAGCTTGAGCAAGTGCGGAATTCGAGCGGAAATGCGGTTGATGAATTACTTGGTCAATTTGATATTGTTTCTAATGATTTACAATCCTTAAAAGCTGGTGTGCTGTACGAGCTTGAAAAGTATTACCACAATAGTTGGAATATTTTCGAGGAATTTAGGGCGAGTAAGGTCACTAAATATTGTTTGCAAAATTTAGAACGAGGGAAACGAGAAGGCCTTTATCGGAAGAATATTAACAACCGGGTTATACTCTATCTCTATCTACATAATATTGATGCGGTGATGCATGAGGAACGCGGGGTGCTTGATGAAGTCCCCATTTACCTTCGATTTAAAGAAACGCTTTCCTATCATCTTCACGGTATATTAAACGCAAAAGGGTGGGACTACCTGAGAACGCAACAAAATGAATTAATTGATGAAACCGTTTTATAAAATTACAGCACTAACCTTAATCCTTTGCTGTTGCTTTGACCGCAATGTAATTGCTCAGGATACGCTGCATTTAACCCTGGAAACTGCGCAGGAGATTGCCGTTGCTCAAAGTATTGATGTGCAATACACAAAGATGGATGCACAGATTCTCCGCTATGAGGCTAATGAAGTGATGACGGAAGGGTTTCCAAAGATTAATGCCAATCTAGACTATAATTGGAATTTTCAACAGCAGGTCAATGTTATCCCTGAAAACTCATTTTTTCCAGGGTCTCCTAGCGCTGAGGCGGTTTTTACTCAACCCCATGCTGCAACGGCTAAAGCTGAGCTCAACCAACTTGTATTTGATGCACGCTATCTCTATGGGCTACAGGCGAGAAAATCCATCTTGAATATGGCAGATACTCGCGAGGAACTGAGTGAGAAAAACATCAAAGATGCTTTCCCTCCTGCCTATCTACAATGTCTTTATATCCGCGAGTTTATTCATCAGTTGGAGGTGAGCCGAAATCTGCTTAAAGAAGGATTAGACCTAAATCAAAAGCTTTATGATGAGGGCTTAGGGGAATCGCTAACCTTGGATCGTTTGACATTAAGTATTGAACAAATCAATACCCAAATTGATTATGCTGAGGTCAATTTAGTTAATGCCATGGCCAACTTGCGATACATCATGAATATCCAGCCAGATGCTGTGATTTTTTTAGAGGACAGCATCCAGTATTACGCCGAGGAAAGCTTAGATCAATTAGCGAACTATCAGTATACCAGTTTGCCCGAATACAGAGTTCTTGAGATAAATGACCAATTGAGGTTTTATGATATTGCACAGGCACGCGCGCAACTTTATCCGAGTATTTACTTGTTTGGTTATTATGGGGTGCTTGCCCAGCGTTCGAGTTTTTCCTTTTTTAAGGCGGGGTCAGACTACCGATGGTTTGATTTTGGAACCTTAGGATTTACAGTAAACATTCCAATCTATGATGGAAGTACTGCAAAAATGAAAATTCAGCAAAGAGAACTTCGTAGAAGTCAAAATCTATTGGACATAGAACGTCTCCAAAAGGGTTTTGATATCGGACTCGTAACCACTTCAAATGAAGTTGAAAATGCACAGAGTCAGCTTGATCAGGCCATAGAAAACTGCGCATTAAGTGATAAAATTTACAGCCGCGAAAATGTCTTGTATACTGAGGGCTTAGGGTCCTCCTTTGCCCTTATATCAGCACAACAGGACATGATCGAAGCAGAAATAGACATACTAGAAAAAACATATCAGTTGGCAATAGCCAAGTTTAACTGGAAACAAAAAAGAGGTATTTTATGAGAACATTTATAGTATATCCTATCGTCCTGTGCCTAATAGGATTTGTTGGGTGTGGCCAAAACAAAGGAGTAGACAATGTTCAGGAGGACACATCGCAAAATGAAGTTGCACTAGATGCCTCTAAAATATTTGTTACCCTTATAGAGGTTGAGCTAACAGATCCTTCGGATTCCGTCCGATTAGTTGGAGCTTCCTCTTCGCCTAACATTATTGAACTATCGACAGATATGGCAGGCTTGATTAAATCAATTTCTGTGGACGAGGGTGAGAAAGTTCGCAAAGGTCAATCCATTGCTCATCTTGATAACTCACTAATCCGTGCTGAGATAAATACCTTAGAAACCCAATTGAATTTGGCTAAAGTGGCGTTTGAAAAGCAGGAACGTTTATATAACCAAGATGTGACTACCGAAATTCAATACCTCGAAGCAAAGAATAACAAAGAAGTATTGGAGAGTAGCATTGCCTCTTTAAAAACGCGCATAGGAAAAAACAAGGTGACTACTCCGATCTCTGGGGTGATTGATAAGGTCTATGCTACGGTTGGCAATGTGGCTAGTCCTGGATTTCCTATTGCACGTATTGTCAATTTTACTGAAATGGAAGTGACTATGGACATTCCCGAGACATATATCAGTCAGGTAAAAGAAGGGGATACGATGGCCGTCTATTTTCCTACAATTGATATAGAGCAAATAGCCATTGTTGGGTATATGAGTCAGGTCATTAATCCTACCAATAGGACGGTGAATGTCTTATTGAAAGTAGATAATGAAGAGAATCTTATCAAGCACAATATGTTAGCAGAGATTCGGATGAATCAATATTCTAAAGGACCAAGCTTTTTTGTCCCAGAACAGTTGGTCCAGCAAGAAAATGATGAATTTTTCATCTACCGCGCTAATCCTTTGGAGGATGACTCGTCTAGTGGATATGAGGTGATTAAGCAAGAAGTTCTGCTTGGCGTCAGTTTAGGAGGACTGAGGGAAATACGCGAAGGACTTTCTATCGGGGACTTAGTGATTTCGGAAAATTATAGAGGGGTGGATGAAGAAGATAGAGTCTATCTAAGTCCACGAAACTAATTGATCATCTTTCGTTAAAGTGTATTCATGAAGGATAACAAGCAACAAGAAGGGAGTCTTTCGTCAAAGGCCATTACAAAAATCAAAGAATTTAGTTTAACCAGTCTTTCGGTAGATAACAGGACGAGTGTGTTAATTCTAATGGGTATTATCTTTTTCGCAGGTCTTATGGCTTATCGGGCAATGCCTAAAGAGCAATATCCTGAAATCAACCAACCCACTGTCTATGTTGGGATTCCCTATCCTGGTAATGCACCACTTGATATTGAAAATCAAATTACAAGAGAGGTAGAGAAGGAAATAAGTCAGATTAATGGTATTGACAACATTAAGTCATATTGTGTTCAAGATTATACAACAACCGTAGTTGAATTCAATTTTGATGTTGATGTCAATGATGCGCTTCAGGAGGTAAAGGATGCAGTGGATCGAGCAGAAGGCAATTTCCCAAGTGATTTTGACCAACAAGCCAATATCTTCAAACTTGACTTTTCTGAGATTCCCGTTATTACGGTCAATCTTTCTTCGAATACGCTATCACTAGATGATTTAAAAGGGTTTGGAGAGTACTTACAAGATGAATTTGAGGCATTGCGTGAGATTTCTGAAGTAGAGATCAATGGTGTCCAGGAACAGGAGGTTCTTATCGCGCTAGATCCTAAGCGTATGAACGACGTCGCTCTTACATTTTATGATGTTGAGCAGGCCATCGGTCGAGAGAACATTACCATTTCGGCAGGAGACCTTTTGACCGGTGGATTGCGTCGGACGGTAAGGATCGTTGGCGAATTTAACGAGGCAGAGGCTTTTGGCGATATCATTGTCAAATCGGAGTTTCAGAAAACGGTCTATTTACGGGATATTGCTGATATCGACTTACAGTATATGGATAATACATCCTATGCTCGAATTGATGGATCGAATGTTGTATCGCTAGCTGTTAAAAAGAAAACGGGTGAAAACTTAATCTCAGCCGTTGACAAGATTAATCGGATTATAGCATCTTATAAATCAAGTGCTGACTATCCCGAATCACTGGATATTACGACAACGGCGGATACCTCTCGCGTGACAAAATCCCAGGTAGCTAACTTGGAAAATAGCATCATATCTGGAGTGATTCTAGTTGTCTTGGTGCTTTTGTTCTTTTTGGGATTACGAAATGCTTTTTTCGTTGGTATCGCCATTCCATTAAGCATGCTCATGGGATTCTTGATATTGAGTTTAATGGGTGTGACTATGAATGTAGTTGTTCTCTTCGCCCTGATTCTTGCCTTAGGAATGTTGGTTGATAATGGAATCGTTGTAGTTGAGAATATCTATCGCCTAATGGCGGATGGCAAACCTCCTATCCAAGCCGCAAAGCAAGGTGTAGGAGAGGTAGCGTGGCCAATAATCACCTCGACAGCCACTACACTTGCTGCGTTCTTTCCCATGATTTTCTGGCAGGGTATGATGGGAGAGTTTATGAAATATCTTCCGATTACCCTGATCATTGTGTTGACTTCCTCCTTGTTTGTGGCCTTGGTAATCAATCCTGTATTGACTTCCTTGTTCATGAAGATTGAACGTAAAGAGGATAAGAAAACACTATGGTCAAAGAAATGGACGATTGTAGGCTTTGGACTCGTCGGCACTGTGGTACACCTCTATGCCGCCTACGGGATGTCAGCAGATCAGGCAGCGAATGGACGAACATTTGCTAATCTTGCTTTATTAGTATCGCTGTTTACCCTCCTGAATACTCTTGTTTTGAGGCCACTTTCCTTAGGCTTTCAGTACAAAGTGCTTCCCTTTTTAGAGCGTAAGTATGAGGCATTGATTGCCTTTGTGCTGAAAGGATGGATGCCTTACCTCACGCTGACAGGCATGTTTTTACTTTTTATTGGCTCTGGCGTCTTACTCCAATTAAGACAGCCTAATGTTATCTTTTTTCCTGAGCCAGAACCTAACATGGTCAATGTATTTATAGAGTTTCCAACAGGAACAGATATCGATAAAACGGATAGTCTTGCTCATTTAGTCGAAGGGGAGATTATGGCCGTACTTGCTCCGCATAACAATGTCATAGAGGCCATTTTGACCAATGTTGGTGAGGGCACTTCGGATCCGGGGGATCCTAACAGTGCAACACAACAAAGCGCTTCGCCAAACAAAGCTAAAATCACTATCTCATTTGTTGAATTTGCAGATCGTTATGTGACTAAGCTCGATACTGCTGGACAGGTCGTCCTTCGTCAGGGGGATACCGTCTATCATTGGACAAGCACGCGATCTATCTTAGAAGAAGTACGACGTATTGTATATGGTCATCCAGGTGTTCAAATCACCGTTGATAAGGAGGCGAGTGGTCCTCCTGCAGGCCCACCGATTAGTATATCATTTGTTGGTGAAGATTTTGATAAGCTCATTGCATTACAAAAGGAGGCTAAAAAAATCATTTTAAATGCTGGAATACAAGGTATTGAAGAGTTAAAGTCTGATTTGGATATCGGAAAGCCGGAGTTACTTATTGAAGTTGATCGCGATGCTGCAAGGCGATTTGGACTAAGTACAGCCCAAATCGGCTCTAACCTGAGGACGGCACTTTTTGGAAAGGACATCGGCAAGTTTAAGGATGGCGAGGATGACTATCAAGTGACTTTGCGCTTTAATGATAAATATCGCTATGATCGTGAGGCACTCCTTGATCAAACGATTACCTTCCGAGACCAAAGTGATGGAAAGGTGAAGTCTATCCCAATACGATC
>DLYY01000080.1 GCA_003447535.1 Bacteroidota bacterium
GATCCCTTAGTGGCGAGCATGGGGATGGCCGCGTAAGAGCTCCATTTCTGAAGGAAATGGTAGGTGGTAAGTGCTACCAAATGATGGTCGATCTCAAACAACTCTTTGACCCAAAAAACCTATTGAATCCAGGTAAGATTATCAATGCCAAACCCATTCTGGAAGATCTACGAACCGCTGCACCTGATCAAAACCAACCAAATAAAGAAACTATAAGCTTTAACAAGGTAGACAGTGCCCTTGAAATGGCAAGTCGGTGCAATGGTTCTGGCGACTGCAGAAAACCATTTAGTGATGGAAAAGTGATGTGTCCTAGCTATCGGGCAACCCATGACGAAGTACACAGCACCCGTGGAAGAGCAAATCTACTTCGTGAGTTATGGACAGGAAAGAAAGTCTCTACCGAAGATGTAAATGAATCCCTCTCCTTGTGTCTGTCTTGCAAAGGATGTATCAGCGAATGCCCTAGTCAAGTAGACGTAGGTGGACTAAAAGCACATTTTCTGCAAAATCAAGGCAAATTCACCTTAGCAGAGCGATTGACCGCTTCCTTACCAAAACTAAACTCGATAGGAATGGTTATTCCATCACTCACCAACCGAATTTTAGCCTTAAATCCCGTTAAAAGCTTATTAAACGTTCATAAAAATCGAAATCTCCCTCCATTGCCCAAGAAAACAGCTGTATCTCTTCTAAAGCAATACATACAATACAACTCTCAAGGGAGCAATACGATGCCTGTTGCACTTTTTGTCGATGAATTTACCAATGTGTACAATCCTAAGCTATGGATTCGCCTAGCAGATATTTTGACGTCATTAGGATATCAAATACAACTTGTAGACTCCCACGTCAGTGGTCGTGGAAGTATGTCTGTTGGCATGGTAAACAAAGCCAAAAAGGCGGCAAACAAAACCTTTCAGAAAATGAAACCCTTCTTAGAGGATGATATAGATATAATAGGAATAGAACCAAGTGCTATTTCCATGATTAGAGACGAATACATACGATTTGATTCGAATAGATCTCATTTAATAGAAGAAAAAATCTTCCTTTTTGATGAGTTTTTAGTTGAGAAACATCGAAATCTATCCAAAAAAATCGTAAAACAAGAGGGCAATATTCTTCTTCACGGACATTGTCATCAGAAAGCAATTTCCTCGATGAAATATAGTCTTACTATACTATCATGGGTTGGCAAGGTATCTCTAATTCAAGCAGGATGCTGTGGAATGGCAGGTGCTTTTGGTTATCGAAAAGAAAGCTATGAGTTATCGCAAAAAATCGCGGGTTTAGATCTTATTCCGGCTATTGAAAAAGCGGATGAAAGCACTGTAATTTGTGCCACGGGTATTAGCTGTCAGCATCAAATTGAGGATTTTACGTCACGAAAAGTCCTACACCCTATTGATTTTTTATGGGAGGCCATATACGAGGATCGTGGCTAGCCACCTCAATCACACCCTTTAAAAACAGCTAGACTGCACTCACCATAGGGCGCCATATAACCAATCATAAAAGGCAAATCAGCTGCGCTTTTTATAGCTTCTTTTAAACTTGATTGGCTGTATCCTGAAAACAAAGGAATCGGCCTTGTATACGTTCCATGTAAATCAACGCTACATCCTGCGGAAACAAGTTTTCTGTAGGGGATACCGGAAGGATCTTGAACCACTATATGAGAAGTATTCATAAGATATTCCCTTATAATCGAGAAGCTGCTATTATGCATCAAATACGATGCACTTTTGACAAGGACATTATGCTTTCCAAAGGATTCAAGAAAGTCAAATAGACGAGAATTACTTGAGAGATTAGAATTGGACAAATCATAGGCAAAATAATAGAGCTTTTTCTCCTTACCCCTATCGCTGTAAATCACTTCTATACCCTCTTTGCTTGAAGATGTCTCCAATCGTCCACTAGACGTCAAACGAACATTACGAATCGAAACAACTTTCATTTCAGCTCTTGCCATATACCAAAGAATTGAATGGATTGTGCCATTCACATGCGTGTCTTTGAACTGACGATTCATATCTTTTGTTCTAAAAAAGCCCAATCGATTGGAAATTGATAAGCTAGTATAGATTGCGTTTAGATACTCCTTGATTTCATATTGAGACATCGCATCGAAATCGGGTAAGGTGCCTGCATCTTGCTGACCGATTAGGATCATATTGTCAACCTCACCAAAGAAAGCATCAGCATAGATAAAATCTGCTCCAGCAAAAGGATAAAACAATGTTTTTTGGCGATCATTATCACTTATAATTGAGGATGAACTTGCCCATTCGCTAATCGGCTCTAAGTGTTTTTCATTAAGACGGTCAAAAGCTGATGCGCAGTCCTCAGAATAGTCAATTGGTATAGCATCATTTAACTTCTCATCTGAAGTAAATGTTGGCGCAGGCATTCCTGCTATGTACCTCGATAGATCGGTAAGGCGCTCATCCACTTGGGCAATGCTGAGCAAACAGCACGCCATAAACGTCATTAAAATCGATAGTCGTCGCATAAATAAATCGTTTTATTACCAAGTTCAAACTACCATTAAACAATGAATGATGCTAGCCTGTAACTCCACAGTAATTTATCCAACTGTCTACAAACTACATGCCAGCAAAAAACCCGCGACCGTATCCGTAAAATGGCCAAGGAATCGCTACCAGAATGATTAGTAACGCCAAAAGCATTAAGTGAACAACTCTACGATGAGTTTCATTCTTCTTAGCTAAGCTATGTGCTTTAGTAATCAAGGTAATAGCTGCAACCATGAGTACAAAATGTATTATGCCAAAAAACCCTAACGAAGAAAGAAGACTTGCCCCGGTATCAAACAAACCGTTTAGTGCAGTAAGGCCATTTTCACCCATAAAGTAGAGCCCAAGACCTAATAAAAGTTGAATATGGGCAAAAATCATCGCGATGAGGTATGGACGCCTTTCTTTGCCCTCAACTTTATCTTTCCCTAACTGCCAACCTTTAACAATAGCATATAACAAAGTCAAAAGAACTATAT
The DNA here is from genome assembly GCA_003447535.1 of Bacteroidota bacterium. GTDB lineage: Bacteria > Bacteroidota > Bacteroidia > Chitinophagales > UBA8649 > UBA8649. The sequence goes on from DLYY01000080.1 coordinate 3,023, forward strand.
ATCGTAGGCTTGAGTGAAGATGAAGTAATCCAGTTACCATAGTAATAATTTATCCGCGCTCATCCCAAGATGGATAGGGTCGATGCACTTCACCAGTGTAAATCTGACGCGGTCGGCCGATGGGCTGACCAGCTTTTCTCATCTCATTCCACTGCGCAATCCAACCTGGCATTCTTCCCAGGGCAAACAACACGGTAAACATATCTACAGGGAATCCCATAGCACGGTAGATTATCCCAGAATAAAAGTCAACATTAGGGAATAGCTTACGTTCTGCGAAGTACGGATCAGCGAGTGCTTTTTCCTCCAGTTCTTTAGCAAGATGAAGAATAGGATCATTTACTTTAAGTTGACCAAGAACTTCATCAGCTGACTTTTTAATGATTCGAGCACGTGGATCAAAATTCTTGTAGACCCTGTGACCAAATCCCATCAAACGGAAAGGATCATTTTTATCTTTTGCTCGGTCGATGAATTTCTGAACATTGCCACCGTCCTTCGCGATTTCCTCTAACATCTCCAGTACTCGCTGATTGGCACCCCCATGAGAAGGACCCCAAAGCGCTGCTATACCCGCCGAAATCGATGCGTAAAGATTGGATTGAGATGATCCAACAATTCGCACAGTTGACGCCGAACAATTTTGCTCATGGTCTGCGTGAAGGATTAACAGCTTATTCATCGCCGAACTCAATACAGGATCAACCGCATACTCTTGGGTGATTTGCCCGAAGGTCATGTTTAAGAAATTGTCTACGTATTCGAGATTATTTTTTGGATAGACTAAAGGATGCCCCATTTTCTTTTTCTGAATCATGGCAACCAAGGTGGGTGTCTTGGCGATTAATCGAGTAATCGTCATATCAAAGTCCTCCTCAATGCGATGCGGATTCAGAGAATCCGGATAAAATGCCGACATCATCGACATCATAGTCATAAGCTGTCCCATTGGATGCGAACCATTAGGGAAGGCTTGAAAAACATGCTTCACATCTTCATTAACGAGGGTGTGCATGCGAATCAAATCCGCATAGTTTTCGTATTCTTTTTTGTTCGGAAGGTGCCCTTTAAGCAATAAAAAAGCCACTTCAAGGAAACTTGCATTATTCGCTAAGTCTTCAATGCTGTATCCTCTATGCCGCAGAATTCCCTTTTCTCCATCAATGAAGGTGATTGAACTCTGTGTTGCCCCTGTATTTTTGTAAGCTACATCGTAGGTCACTAATCCAGTACTCCCTCTTAACTTTGAAATATCAAGTCCTAGCTCCCCTTCAGAACCCTTGACTACAGGAGCTTCAAATGTTTGATCGTTGTATATAATTTTTGCTTGGTCACTCATGAATTGTTGCTTGATTTAAATGTACAAAAAAGCCGTTTATCAAACGGTCGTTCGATATAATTTTTTTTGAGTTTTACAAAGAAATCAGTCAGAATAGGATGATGCCCTTATCTTTAGGGCAGAACACAACTAAATCTTT
>DLYY01000211.1 GCA_003447535.1 Bacteroidota bacterium
CTACCCGATACCTTATAATTGGCGCAAGCTCTGGCATAGGGGAAGAACTTGCTCGCCAATTAGCTGAAAAAGGGTATACCGTTGGCATGATAGCTCGTAGAAAAGAACGTTTAGTTGCTTTAAAGCAGGAACTCAAATACAAGCCAGGAAAGGTATTCATCTACGCTGTAGACCTTTCCGATGAGGCAGAAAGTACACAAGCATATACTAAACTACGCTCTGACATGGGCGGACTCGATGGTATTATTTTAAATGCTGGTGTAGGCAGAGATGACCTTAAAGCTCCTTGGGAATCTGACGCTCAAACTATTGATATAAATATACGTGCTTTTGCACATGGTCTTCACTGGGCCTTTGCACACTTCCAAGAGCAAGGTCACGGCCATATCGTGGGTATGTCATCCATCGCATCTCATCTAGCCTCTGGACATGCTCCCGTGTATACAGCAAGTAAACACTTCGTATCAAATTATATGACTGGATTTCGGATGAAAGCGAATGCATTAGAAATAAAGCTCGATATAACCGATATACGACCTGGTTATGTGGTCTCGGAAATGACCCGAGACAATGCTCACACTTTTTGGATGGCTTCTACTCAGAGGGCGGTTGAGATGATGATTAAAGGCATAGAAAAGAAGAAAAGGCGAATCTACATCACTAAACGATGGCGTCTTTTGGCGGAGCTTGCCGATTTGATTCCCTATCTCATTTGGAATCGGCTGTCTTTTTAGAACGTCGACAACGCTCACTACAATATCTAACCCGCGCCCAGTCTTTTTTCCACTTCTTTCGCCAGGTGAACGGCCGTTCACAAACCGGACAAATTTTAGTTGGTAGCTCTGATTTCTTCAACCCGAGAAAAATTAATCTTCGTGGTCTTGCTGCTTTTTACGTGCGCTAATTTTCATTTTCGCAAGTTCACGCTTATTTAACGTTTTGATACGATTTTCATTTACATGCCTAGCTACCATATACACCTCGTCTAAATAGCTACGCCAGGTATCGGAAAACAAACTTCTCGTAATTTCTGGAATGTTTGATTTCACACTTTTGTAATCCAAGGGATGTTTTATTTTAGGTTTTTTCCCAGGGATCAGATACAATTGATGCTCTCTTTCTGATTTCTTCATAACTCTTTTCTAAATCTATAATAGGTGCATCAAACATTGATTGATTGTGTATGTAAGGCTTATGACGCATCGATAAAGGCACCTTTTTTAATTCCCTACACCACAACATAACATATTCTCCCGAGGAATCGTAACGATTTGCCTGTAATTCAATGTTAAAAAATCTGTTCCTAGGATCATAGCCTAGTGTGGCATTATACATCCAATTTCCGTAATTAGATGCCGGATCGTAATCCAATAACATGGACTCAAAATATTCAGCTCCCCAACGCCAATCCATGTTCAGATTCTGCGTAAAAAAACTAGCCACATTTTGTCGTCCTCGATTACTCATGAAACCCGTTGTAGCCAATTCACTCATGTTGGCATCTACAAACGAAAAACCCGTTCGACCCGAAATCCAAGCCTCAAAATAATCCTTATTGTTTTGATACTCTCGAATATTGGATTGTATTCCACCTTTGTCAAACCACTTTCGGCCGTATTTTAATGCAGCAAATCGGAAAAAGTCTCTCCACAACAACTCAAAAATAACCCAATAGGTTGAATCATTCTTGGTTCGTTGGTCTTCATAGCTATGTATTTCGCTGGCAATCATGCGCGCAGACAAATTCCCATTAGCCAACCAGGGCGAAAACTTGGTCGAATAATCCGTCCCTATCAACCCATTTCTTGTTTTTTTATATGCCGCTACTAAATCTGTTTGCCACAAATAGTAGTCTAATCTTGCTAAGCCTGCCTCTTCTCCGCCTTTGAATAACTGCTCCCATTTAGTTTTTAGCGTATCGAGCTCGTCCGCAAGATCCGCTTCTAGATAAATAGGAGCAAGCCCCATAGTTTCTATTCCTTGTAATTGTTGGTCTGTATTTTCACGTTCAGCAAAAACCGAAAGAGCAAAGGGATCTTCCCCCCAATCGTGTTTTTGAAACCCATTTGCTTTGTTAGGGGTAGGTACCGGTTCGGGTATGGAGGCATATTTTTCTACTTTATTTCGAAAGGAACTAAACCCGTTCGGTACATTTTCCAATGTGAAAGGAAGATTTTCCGGATCCATTAGAGTTCCCGTCCAGAATCCTTCCCATTGAGCTGAGGAAAGTTCATAAGCTAATGCTGCTTCAATTTGTGTTTCCTCAAACGCATATTCGTACGAAAAAAAGAGCCTGGCATGTGGTATTGACTTGAGCAATTTTGGAAAAAGTTCTTCCGGCTTGGCATTTAAGATGAGTAAATCTAAGCCGATACTTTCTAACTGTGTGCGTAGATTCTCTAGAGATTCACGTAAAAATCGTCTTCGATGGATTCCCATTCTAGCTAAGCCAAAAGAGGTAGCCTGAAATGTTCTTGGATCTAAGAGGTAGATAGGTTGAACCAAACCTTGTTTGATTGCGGCATGTAAACATGGATTATCATGGATTCGGAGATCGTTTCTAAACCAAACAAAGATTGGGTTTTGTAGATGATTAGCACTCATAGATGGCTTGGATTAGGTGGTCTGTGTTATGACGAGAAAATCAAGGCACTTTACTCACCATATTGCTCATTATAATTTCTTTACATAACAAAACGAGAAGCACGCACAGGTTGTTCCCGAAGTTCTTATCTTTCAAAAAAAATTATGCAAAAAGTCGTACGAATAGCCGGAGACGGTATCGGAATTGAAATAACAGAAGCGGTCAGCACTATTTTAGAACAAGCAGGTGCTCAAATAGAATGGATGGATGCCCGTGCAGGACTCGGAGCCTATGAAGAATTAGGAAGTCCACTTCCCGATGAAACAGTTGCTGCTATACGAGAGTACAAAGTACTGTTGAAAGGTCCGCTTACGACTCCAGTAGGTACCGGTTTTCGCTCTGTAAATGTAGCTCTTCGGCAGCATTTCGATTTATATGCCAACATTCGTCCCGCACGGACCCTTCCTAGCATTGACAGTCCCTTTAAACAGGTTGATATGGTTATCTTCCGGGAAAATACTCAAGGCCTTTATATTGGTAAAGAGCACTGGGTAGATGAGGACAAAAAAAACCATGCCGAAAGTATTGCAGTTGTTACGGAGCAGGCTAGTGAGCGTATCATTCGGGCTGCTTTTGAGTACGCCCTCACCCACGATCGCCAAAAAGTAAGTTTGGTACACAAAGCAAACATTCTAAAGTTCACTACCGGGCTATTTTTGGAGGTTGGCAAACGTGTAGCCAAAGAGTATGGTAGTATTGAATTTGAAGACTTAATCGTAGATAATATGGCCATGCAAATGGTGATTAAACCGGAACGCTTCGATGTAGTGGTAACCACTAACTTGTTCGGTGATATTCTTTCTGATTTGGCTTCGGGTTTGGTGGGTGGATTGGGTGTAACCGGCGCGGCAAATATGGGAGATGAACAAGCGATGTTCGAAGCTGTTCATGGCTCTGCTCCAGATATAGCGGGTCAAGGAAAAGCCAATCCAATGGCTTTATTATTCTCCTCTTTAATGCTTTTAGAGCATATAGGGCAAAACAAGGTCGCTAACAATATTAGCAAAGCTATCTATAAGACGCTGGTAGAAAAGAAAGTTTATTGTACCCTAGACATTGGTGGAAAGGGGACTACACAAACCTTTACCCAAGCAGTCATTGATAACCTTTAGAGCAGCGCGTTAAGCCCTGTATTTATTAGTGATATTAACAGGCTAAATATCGCAGCCCAAGTAAAACTTCGAATTCGAAGCCCATCTACCAGTTTATCAATAAGCATGATCAAGGCTGCGTTAATGACAAGCATAAATAAGCCTAGAGTCAGTACGATGAAGGGGATGCTTAGTACGACTAAAATGGGTTTTAGCAGTACATTAACGAGTGATAGACCTAAAGCAACGCCCAAGGCAGTCCAATAACTACGGATTTCAACTCCATCTAAGAGACGAGCGGATATAAATACTGCTAGGCTAAGAACTAGAAAGTTTACCATGATATTTCCTCTTTGTTTTTCTAGAGTATACGAAGGAGTGCAGCTTATGTTGGAGTGTTATCGGACTGAATTGCAAAAATTTGAAATAGCTAAGAATTAATGTTTTTTCGCTAAATTATGTATGATAGGAGACGTTCTGAGTGTCATGTAGAAATAGATCTTAATAAATTAGTACCATCGTTGAATTATATACTTAAAGCATTCGAAGAACTTACTGCTTTAGAAAGCATGCGTATATACCGGCTTCGCCAACAGGTATTCATGCTAGAGCAAGAATGTTTATACCCAGATATTGACGGCCTAGACCCTTCCTGTTTTCACCTGTTAGGTATGCAGGAAGAACAACTTATTTCGTACTTAAGAATAGTTCCCCCTGGACATCATTTTAAGGAACCAGCACTCGGAAGAATTATAGTAACTCCAGAATATCGAGGTGGGAATCCTGGCTTTGAACTCATTCGAAAGGGTATACAACTATGCCGTAAAACCTATCCAAATGAGGCTATATCCATCGAAGCTCAGTTCCCATTACAGACTTATTATGAGCAATTTGGCTTCGTTTCTTTAGGTTCAGTGTACCAGGTAGATAACATTCCCCACATTCATATGAAACTTAAGGCATTCTTAAGCTAATGACTTCTCTATAGCCTAGATGTTAAACTATAGAAGAGCATTAAGATTATTATGATTGGTTAATCTCTCACAAATGATTATTTTTTGGAACATCTTAAATAATTTCATATAAATGAATTTCAGGTCAATCAGCTTATTTATTTTAATTCTTACCCTTTATGCTTGTCAACAACCGAGTGACGAGATAATACGTGAATATCCCACATCACTTTTGAACTCTACTTCTTTCTTAGATTCGGTTAGTACAGCCATTGATGGAAATAAACTTAGTGCACCATTTGATGAGAATACTGTAATTAACGGGTGGACAATTTTTATAGCCCCAGGTGACACCCAAGCATTTCACGATCACAATACAAACATGTTTTATTTTGTATTTGAAGGTAGTTTAGTGGAAGAGACTATAGACGGTGAAAAAAGAATATTCAATGTAGGTGATGGGGCAATTTCAGCAACAAACGAATGCCATATGAACTATAGCATAGATTCTGATACGGCAAAAGTGTTACTAGTAATGATTGGTATTGATAATATCAATCCTACAAAACCCTGTCAGTAATAGGATTTTTACTGATTTGTATGTCCTTCTGCAATATGTATTTGCTTGTTTCTTATTGATTCTTACTACACGTTAATGAAATTTATTACTTTATCTTTTTTGTTTATACTACTAAAATATTTATAAGAGAAATAAACTACATGTCATAAAGTTTTTCTTCAATATCTCTCAGTGAATCACCAACCATACTAGTTTCATACGAAACATCTTGAACGGATAAATCAATAGATTTTAGAC
>DLYY01000185.1:0-23722 GCA_003447535.1 Bacteroidota bacterium
TGGGGTATGGTTAAAGTCAGATATTTTTTATTAAGTGTCTGACCTGTGGCTTTTGCAATCTCTGTCCAAGAAATGGCATCATCACTATGGGCATAATAGATACCTTTCGCGTCTTCATGTTCGGCAAGAAGTATAAGTGCTTTGCATAAATCTTTCACATAGATTAGGCTCACATGCTTCTCTTGCCGTCCAACCTTTGGGAATAGCCCCTGCCCTATGCTTTTAAAAAAGGCATACATTTCAGTATCTCTCGGACCATATACAATAGGAGCCCTCAGAAGGGCAATTGGGCATAAATCCACATTCTCCTCGACATAAACTTGCGTCATCGATTCCATTTCCAGCTTACTTCTTCCATACGTAGACACGGGAGATGACGGATCAGACTCTTTATGCGGTGCTTCAAGCGATGAGGGAGCGCCTGCTGCAATACTGCTTGTGACAATAATCTTTTTAGGAGGTTTCTTGCATTGTTTTACCCCATCATAGACACCTTGGGTCAGCGCAACATTACCCTGATAATATCCCTCATAGTCTTTGGCGTTAGTTACGCCGGCAATATGAAACACATAGTCGCATCCTTCGAAAACCTTAGCCAGTGTAAGAGGGTCTTCTAACCCAATACGGTGGTAGTGTATATCAAGATGGTCAACCCAGGCTGTTGAGCTTGTCGAACGAATAACTCCATGGACTTCATACCCAGATTCTAAAGCAAATTCTGCAAAATGACTACCCACAAATCCATTAATTCCAGTAATGGCAATTTTTGGCTTTGTTTTCATGCCGTTAATGTAAGGATTTACTGATTATCCACGATTCTTACTGTAATCCTTAGGTGCAAGAGATAACAATCTCTTAAATTCAAGATATAATCAAGAATAACCAAGATTATGGGAGTATTTGACAAGTGTTACAATTTCAACCGTTCGGACGACATGAAAAGTCGGGGAGTCTACCCTTACTTCAGAGAAATTCAAGATAGTGAAGGGCCTGTTGTAACTATGGAAGGCAGACCGGTAATCATGGCGGGGTCTAATAATTACCTAGGCCTTACAACCCACCCTCATGTAAAAGAGGCAGCTATTAAGGCTATTGAGAAGTACGGAACAAGTTGTTCTGGTTCTCGTTTCCTTACAGGAACTATTGACCTTCATAATGAGATGGAGCATCGTATTGCCAAGTTTATGGGCAAAGACGCAGCATTACTTTTTTCTACAGGATTTCAGGCAGGTCAAGGAGTCATTGCACCCTTAATGGCGCGAGGAGAATATATCTTGAGCGACCGAGACAACCACGCAAGCATTGTTGCAGGAAATATGCTGGCATCATCTGTCAATATCAAAGTAGTCCGTTATAAGCATAACGATATAGAAGATATTGAACGTAGGTTAAAAGCTATTCCGCTAGAAGAGAACAAGATTATTGCTACAGACGGGGTTTTCTCAACCTTTGGTACAGTAGCTCACTTAGATAAGATTACAGAACTCGCCAAACAATACAATGCACAGATCCTAGTGGATGATGCGCATGCCTTTGGAGTTATAGGCGAAGGTGGTCGAGGGACGGCCCATAAGTTTGGTGTACAGGATGATGTAGATCTTGTGGTCTGTACATTCTCCAAGACACTAGCCAGCATCGGTGGCTTTGTCGTGGGCGAAGAGCGCGTAATCAACTATTTAAAGCATAAAAGTCCAGCGCTAATATTTAGTGCATCCCCTACGCCAGCTTCTGTGGCCACTGCTATAGCAGCCCTTGATGTACTAGAGCAAGAGCCAGAACGAGTAGAAAAGCTCGCATGGAATGCTAACTATGTGCGCGAAGGACTTAGAAAGTCAGGATTCAATGTAATGGATGGAGAGACGGCCATCGTGCCGATTATTATTGGAGATGATGAGAAATGCTTCTCTATCTGGCGTATGCTTTACGATGAGGGGATTTTTGTCAATGCCTTTGTCTCCCCTGCAACACCTCCAGGTATGGCGATGCTTAGAACAAGCTACATGGCAACCCATAATGAGGAACATCTCGCTAAAATTGTTACCGTGTTTGAAAAGCTTGGAAAAAAACTAGGGCTACTCAATGCGGTAAATAGTTCTCACTAAAACAACATAACTATGGCAAAACAGCGTCAATTTCATTACGTACGCCAAGCCAATGGGAAAGAGTGGTTTGAATCCGACCAAGAACTCACCTTTGATACCCATGATTTCTTGGCCCTTGATCGATTTAAAGATGATTTAGTGCTCATAGCCATACAGGTTAAACTTCTTCCGCGAATCGGTGAAGTGCTGGAAAAGATTGGCCTCAACAACAGTTTAGACTACTTTCAAAGTGAGTGTCGAGAAGTTATATCAGTCCCAGAGAAGCATATCAATGAAAAGACCGGCAAGGGGAATCTCTCTTTTCAAATCTACTTTAAGAATGTTCCGGAGTCTATGGCATCTATTAATGAGGGTGCATGCGTAGTAGTCGCCTTACATCCGTTAAATGAAGTATCAGCCACGGGAGGGAAATCCTATCGCTTGGCAGGCTATGTACACGCCAATCGATTTAATTTCCGTGACCATACGGACAACTCAATCCAAGAGGGTTACTACTATAACTTGCTTAGAATCTCATCCTACACCTCGAAAGAAGGCAGAAACATCTATCGTCAGTGCGGTATGTTTTCTTCCATTTTTGCCATATTAAGCAAGTTATGCGATCTCAATGGCATTTCATGTACCTATGCTAATTTTGGACGCGAGAACCGAGGCATGCAACGCTCTATCAAGATTTTAACCGATCGACTGAACAAGGGCTATGATCGTTATCCAGTAGATAGCTACACCCATATCAACTGGATTTTTAGAAGACGTCGCCAGGCCAAATATCTTGTAAACATTAGCCAAGATGAAGTGGCACTTGAAGCCTTCTACAAGAAGTCAATGACTCTGCGTGAAAAGTTTCTCTTTAATCAGTATCCAAGATTTGAGGACTTCAAGAAGATGCTTGATCAAGTATTGGCCTATTCTAAGTCTAGCGGAGTCTATTCTTATGTTGATAAAGATGGTGTTACGCGTGCATCTTGTTTGGCTATGAATTGGGGAGACTATTTCGACATGACATTAGATAATCCTAAAGGCTTGTTTAAGCTCATTGCTAAATTGAAACTCACGGATAAAATTCTATTTCCTGTCCATAATGTAGGTGAACTTCAATACGTGAAAAAACTATGGCAAGGCTTAGCCTATAAGTTTGAAAAGGATGAAAAAGTGCATATTACCCTGCTGAACACAATGAATGGTGATCCCTATAAGTCACTAAAGAAGAGTCCACTACATGATCCTTTTGTCTACTTTTCAATTAATAATACCCAAGAGGAATATGATCGATTCAAGAATGTTTCGACCTTAGAAGATGGGACATGTCCAGTCTTTATGGAGACACCGCTCCTCTAAGAACTAACTATATTTTTTTGCTTTTATACCCCTTATCAAACAAACGTTTGGTAAAGTTGTATTCATGGGTTATTTTTAGGGAAACCCCGAACCATGAAACAAGGTGGAAGTTGGCTTTCTCAACGTATTGCTGAAGGCGACGTATTTGTCCCAGAAGAATTTTCTGAAGAACAACAAATGATACGAGACTCTGTGATAGAGTTCTGTATCAAAGAAATTCAGGAACCTATTAAGAAGCGTGGACGAGAACTCTCAGCCGTTAAAGATCTTCCAGAAATCATCGCCCTACTTGAAAAGGCTGGCGAATATGGCTTTTGTGGAGTATCGATTGCTGAGCAGTACGGTGGAATGGACCTTGACTTTAACACAGGAGTTCTTTTTGCCGAAGCCAATGCCCAAGGCTTTTCATTTGCCACTACAATTGGCGCTCAAACGTCTATTGGTTCGCTACCCATTGTCTTTTATGGCAATGAAGAGCAAAAAGCTAAATACCTCCCAGGTATTGCCTCGGGCCAACTGAAAGCAAGCTATTGTTTGACAGAACCAGGAGCGGGTTCAGATGCGAATAGCGGTAAAACCACAGCGCGACTTACTGAAGACGGCAAGTCATATATGATCAACGGACAAAAAATGTGGATCACCAATGGTGGATTTGCTGATATATTTATTGTTTTTGCTAAGATTGATAACGACAAGAATCTTTCTGCTTTTATTGTAGAAAAGAGCTACCCTGGCCTTTCCACGGGAGCAGAAGAAGAAAAACTGGGTATTAAAGGATCTTCTACGGTTCAGGTATTCTTCAATGATTGCCTTGTACCCAAAGAGAACCTATTAGGCGAACGTGGAGGAGGATTTAAAATGGCCCTTAACATCTTAAACACAGGCCGCATGAAGCTTGCGGCTGGAGGTATTGGGGGATCGAAGTTTGCCCATACCAAGGCTATTGAATATGCTAATCAACGAGTTCAGTTTCGCGAACCCATAGCCAACTTTGGTGCAATCAAGCATAAGCTCGGTGAAATCGCCGTAAAAACATGGATGCATGAATCTGCCTTATACAGAACAGGAAAGCAGATTGATATCAAAACGCAAGAGCTTATAGCAAGGGGACAATCTGCTTCTGATGCAAAAATCAATGCGGTAAGGGAATATGCCATTGAAGCTGCCCTACTCAAGTTTACCTGTAGTGAGGTTATGGACTACTCTATTGATGAAGCACTTCAGGTATATGGCGGTATGGGATATGCTGTAGAGACAGGTATAGAAATGGGCTATCGTGACTCTCGTATTCTTCGGATCTATGAGGGTACGAACGAAATCAATCGTATGTTATCACAAGCTGAACTTGGTCGACGTATCGCAAAGACGAAGGAGCTCAGTTTACGACCTGCCACTAAAATGGTCCGCGATCATATTATTAAGCGGATCTTTCTTAGAGGGGCTGATGATGAGGCCACAGCAGTGTTTAACCTCAAAGTTGCCTTTCTTTATCTATCAGGCGTTGTAGGGCGGTCTATGGGTAAAGAATTGGTACGAGAACAGGAGATAGTCATGAATATGGCCGATATGATGGCCGTTGCCTATGTTGCGGAATCGGGTTGGTTGCGCTACAACAAACTCAAAGAACAACAATTAGTCAATCAAGAAACACTTGAAGTCCTTTTTAAAGTAAATCAAGTCTATCTCTTTAATGCCTTGACCTCAGCCCAACAATGGGGTAAAGAAATTATTTATGCCTTTACGGAAAACAACCCAAGACAACGTAAACGCATGATGGCAAGGCTTAATGCATTGACTACACGTTATGCCGTTAATGCCAAAAATTTGCGTCGAGATATAGCGGAATATAGCTGCTCCAAAGGAAGCTATCCATTTTAATACAAAAACTTATACCTATGGAAAAGATTGTTCTAATTGATGGCATACGAACGCCATTTATGCGCGCGGGAACAACCTATATGGATACGATGTCCTATGAATTGGGGCAATATGCCATAAAAGGATTGCTCACGAAAACAGGTGTCGATCCTGCTATCGTAGACCAAGTCATTCTTGGTACGGTCATTTCTAATCTTAAAACATCCAATGTGGCCCGAGAAGCAGCCTTATCTGGCGGTTTACAAGAGACTACACCTTGTCATACCGTAACCATGGCTTGTATATCTGCTAATCGTGCTATTTCCACAGCTGTTGCCGAGATGCTCGCTGGACAGTACGAAGTGGCCATAGCCGGCGGAGTAGATTGCACAAGTGACACCCCCATCACCTTTCGCAAGGCGATGCAAAAGAAACTCTTTAAAGCCCAAAAGATTAAATCTATGGGGGATAGCTTAAAGTTCTTGGCCAGTCTAAAGTTTAAGGATTTCATGCCTGAACGTCCTCGGGTTGCAGAATACTCTACCAATCGCGTCATGGGCCAGGATTGCGATATTATGGCTGCACGCTTTGAAGTAAGCCGCTCAGCTCAAGATGAGTTTGCCGTTCGATCGCATCATTTAGCGGAGAAAGCTTGGCAGGATGGTCATTTGGGAAAAGAAGTAGTAGAAGTAGCCCTAGCTCCCAAATTTCGCTCAGAGCACAAAGACAATGGGATACGCGGAAACTCGAGTATTGAAAAGGTAGGCAAGCTAAGACCAGCCTTTGACAAAAAGTATGGCACGCTCACCGCAGCCAACTCCAGTTTCTTAACCGATGGAGGTGCTGTATGTCTTCTTATGACAGAGCGCAAGGCCAAGGAGCTTGGACTACCTATTAAGGCTGAAATTGTAGACTACGTATTTACCGGACAATCGCCCGAAGATGAATTGTTACTTGGACCAGCTTATGCCACCGCCAAAATTTTACAAAAAACAGGCATGAAGCTGGAGGATTTCGATGTTGTCGAGTTTCACGAAGCGTTTGCAGGACAAATTCTATCCAACCTAAGGGTATTAGAAGACCCTAAGTATTCAGAAGGATTACTTGGATGGAAAGGCGCTGTCGGTGCAGTAAACATGGACAAATTTAATCTGTGGGGAGGCTCCTTATCCATTGGTCACCCATTTGGTGCAACTGGAGCTAGACTTCTGACCACTTCAGCCAATCGACTTATTCACGAAGATGGACAATATGGACTCATTGCAGCGTGTGCAGCAGGAGCCCATGGACATGCCATGATTGTAAAACGATACGCCCAATAATTATGACTGCTACACCACGATCAAGAGATACGTTTCTACGCATAGAAAAAGAGAATGGCATCGCTACCCTATGGCTAGACCATCAAGAAGAGAAAATGAATGTAGTTTCTCCGGATATGATGGAAGCCTTGGAATCTGTTTTCGTTGAACTAGAAACTGATGATAGTATACAGGGAGCTGTGATCATTTCTGCGAAAAAAGACTTTATTGCCGGTGCTGATATCAAATCCTTTGCTATTAAAAAGAAAGGGGATTTTGAACCCATTCAGCGACGTGGCCACGAAGGGCTTGCACGACTTGAAAATAGCAAAAAGCCTATTGTAGCGGCCATCCATGGAACAGCCTACGGCCTAGGCGTTGAGCTACCCCTCGCCTGCCATGCGCGTGTCGCGACCAATCATCCCTCCACAAAACTTGCGCTTCCCGAAGTCAAGCTTGGTTTACTCCCCGGAGGAGGAGGTACCCAGCGTCTTCCTCGATTAGTGGGTATTCAAAAGGCCTTGGATATGATGCTAACGGGTAAAAACATCTTTGCTCGTCCTGCTCAAAAAATGGGTTTAGTGGATGTGCTTACCGACCATCATAAACTCCATACAGTAGCCGTTCAACTTTGCCAAAAGATGGTTGAAGGAAAGTGGCAGCGAAAGAAAGTAAAGAAGTCCTTAATCAATCGATTGCTTGATAATACATCACTTGGTCAAGGCATTGTCGTTTCGCAGGCCAAGAAAATGTCTGCTAAACAAACGCAAGGGAATTATCCAGCCGTCCCTGCTATTATAGATTGCGCTGAAACAGGACTGAAGAAAGGCTTGACCGCAGGCTACGAAAAAGAGCTCGAGTATTTTGAAGCCCTAATGCTTACTCCTGAGAGTGCTGCGTTACGCTACCTCTTTTTTGCTATGTCAGCCAACAAGAAGAATCCTTACAGCGCGACTTTCTCAGAGCTCAATACGCTAGGAATGATTGGTGCTGGATTTATGGGAGCGGGAATTGCCGAGGTGAGTATCAATAAAGGCATTGATGTTTTGCTAAAAGACATTGCCCCTGAAGGGATTGAAAAAGCTCGCCAAGGAATCTATAAGGGTATTAAGAAGAAGCTTTCGAGAAAAGCAATGCGCAAAATAGATGCTGAAGCTACCATGGGAAGGCTCAGTGGCAAGTTAGATTATACCGACTTTGAACATTGTGATATCATAATTGAGGCTGTACTTGAGAAGATGGATCTTAAAAAGAGGATCATCGACGACATTCAAGACCATGGCAATCCAGACGTTGTTATTGCTTCAAATACTTCCTCACTATCCCTAACTGAAATGGCTAACCATGCTAAACGTCCAGAGAAGGTGATTGGCATGCATTACTTCTCCCCTGTTCCTAAAATGCCGCTCCTGGAGATTGTCAAAACTGATAAAACGTCAGAAGAAACCATTGCGGCTTGCTATGATTTCGGTGTACGGCAAGGTAAAACGGTAATCGTGGTCAATGATGGACCTGGATTCTATGTAAACCGCATCTTAGCTCCCTATCTCAATGAATGCTTGCTCATGATTGACGAAGGACTTAAAATCGATGTAATCGATAAGACCTTTAAGAAGCTCGGCTTTCCCGTTGGACCCATTTCATTATTAGATGAAGTGGGACTTGACATCGCAGCCCATGTCGCGCAATCTGCTGAAGAGGCATTAATGAGAGAGCGCGAAGGCTTTGTAGCGAGTGATTCCACAAAGCGAATGTATGAGGCTGGAAGGCTTGGAAAGAAAAACGGCCAAGGTTTCTATCAATACAAAGAGGTCAAGGGACGTAAGAAGAAGACCGGAGTAGATCCTAAAGCCTACGATTTCTTTAAAGGCGATGGTGACAAGCACCTTGAACGAAGTATAATCGAAGACCGCGCCCTATTACTTATGATTAACGAAGCGGTTATGTGTCTTGAAGAGGGAATTATTAGTTCAGCTGACGATGGAAACATTGGAGCTGTGTTTGGCATCGGCTTTCTGCCCTTCTTTGCTGGACCCTTCCGATACATTGATCACTTTGGGGCTCAGCATATCGTTGAGCGTATGAATTCGTTAGAAGCGCAATACGGTCCAAAGTTTACTCCTCGTCCTATGCTTGTAGAGTATGCTGAGCATGGGAAGGAGTTTATGGCATAGTGGCAAAAATCAATGTTGTTTGGGATAGGCCCACCACATCCCGCCTCCCTACGGGGAAGATCTAGATTCCTTTTGATATGGTCAAGGCAGAATTAGAATATGGAGTATTTGGTTTCGTAAATAGTATTAAAGCCTCCCTACCAATTCATGACTGCGCATTACCTATCTTTGTGCGGTGAGCAATACCTCATCTAATCATAAGGCTGGATATGTAAACATTATCGGCCTACCGAATGCAGGGAAGTCTACCTTGATGAACGCCCTACTTGGAGAGAACCTAAGTATCGTAACCCGAAAGGCACAAACCACTCGTCATCGTATTCTTGGAATGTATAATGATGATGAGCACCAAATTATCTTCTCTGATACACCAGGATGGATTCTTGAGCCTGCTTATGCTTTGCAACAGGATATGAATAATGCTGTTTTACAGACTTTTGAAGACGGAGACCTTACCCTAATGCTGACCGAAGTCAATCGATCATTACCTTGGGAAGGTAGCTTTCTTGAAAAGGTCCAGAGCGTAAAGACCCCTATTGTTATTGTGGTTAACAAAACAGACTTAGTAAAAGACGAGGCATTGTTGTTTGAGCAAGTAAAGATTTGGAAGGAGCGAATCCCTACTTGCGAAGTGTTTCCTGTATCCGCGCTCAATCAACACAATACCGAGGAGTTGAGGAAGTTTATTTTGTCGAAAATTCCTCACCATGCACCTTATTTCAACAAAGAACATCTTTCTGACCAAAACGAACGATTCTTTGCCTCTGAAATCATTCGAGAGCAGATATTAGAACTCTTTCATGAAGAGATTCCCTATGCTTGCCAGGTCGAGATTATCGCCTTTAAGGAAGAAGAGAAGCTCTTGCGTATTAGCGCTGAAATCTTCGTGGAGCGTGATTCCCAAAAGAGAATCATTATCGGCAAACAGGGGTCTAGTCTCAAAAAGCTTGGAATTGCCTCTCGAAAGAAGCTTGAATCCTTCTTTGGAAAGCAGATCTATGTGGAGACCCACATTAAAGTGCGTGCCAATTGGAGAAATAGTGAACATTGGCTGAGACAGTTTGGTTATCGAAAATCGTAAATTGCACCCTATATGCATACTGTAGCAATTGTAGGTCGTCCCAATGTGGGCAAGTCTACCCTTTTTAACCGATTAATCGGTGAACGAAAATCCATCGTCGACGATGTCAGTGGTGTGACAAGAGACCGTATCTACGGAGAATTCGAATGGGGTGGTAGAAATTTCAACCTGATTGATACGGGTGGTTTTGTATCGCACTCCAATGAGATGTTTGAAAAGCGTATTCGCGAGCAGGTTAAGATTGCGATGCAAGAGGCACACGCTTTACTCTTTGTAGTAGATGTAACCACAGGCATTACTGATTTAGATGATCAGCTTGCGCGCCTATTACATCAGAGTGACAAGGCCGTTCATGTTGTGGTGAATAAAGTAGATAATAGCCAGCGTCTTTATGATTCTAGTGAATTTTACGGAATGGGTTTCGAAACGATCTATCCTATATCGGCAATTAATGGTTCGGGATCCGGTGAGTTACTGGAAGCCGTGATTGAGAGTATCCCCGATGATGATACCGATGAGAATTTAGAAGAAGGTCTCCCCCGTATTGCGGTTATTGGTCAGCCAAACGTTGGGAAATCATCGCTGGTCAACTTATTCATCGGAGAAGAGCGACAAATTGTAACAGAAATAGCAGGGACAACACGAGACTCTACCCATACTAGATTTAATAAATTTGACCGGGATATAATCTTAATTGATACTGCAGGGATTCGGAAGAAATCAAAGGTGCACGAAGACCTTGAGTTCTATTCGGTTATTCGTGCAGTAAAAGCCATGGATGAGGCTGACGTATGTGTCTTGATGCTAGACGCTACTAAAGGAATTACTGCGCAAGATGTAAGCATTTTTAGTGTTGCAGCGCGCAAGAAAAAGGGAATTCTCATCGTTGTAAACAAGTGGGACTTAATCGAAAAAGAAACGAATACAGCACGTGATTATGAAAAAGAACTCATCGAGCGAATTGCTCCTTTTCGGGATGTACCTATTGTCTTTGCATCCGTGCACGATAAACAACGCACATTGAAAATTCTTGATGCAGCGATTGACGTCTTTGAGAATGTCAAAAGACGCATTACCACATCTAAACTCAACAATGTGATGCAGGAGATACTCAAACGCTTTCCACCACCAGTGGTTAAAGGAAAAAATCCTGCTATTAAATATGTAACGCAATTGCCTACGCCTTTTCCTGCCTTTGCATTTTTTGGTAAGCACCCGAGATATATCAAGCAAAACTATCGCAACTACTTAGAGAATAAAATGAGAGAAAAATTTGACTTTAAAGGGGCCCCTATTCAAATTTATTTCAGAGAAAAAGGATAACATAATAACCATGTCTTATACCAATCGTTTTCTTGGACTGCTTCTCGCAGCTATTTTTCTTCCATCATTAATTAGTGCTCAGTGTGAGACCTTATCCATTCCTTATTCCTCTTCGGTAAAAGAAGGAGGAAAGCTCGTTTATCAAGGGCCACAAATATTTGGCTTAGGTTGGGAAGAGAATGGTGCTATGGCCTTTATGGTGCATGGAGTACATCAATCTACCCAGACTCAATACTCTTTGATTCTCGTCCAGGATATGGTCACAGATAATAAGATTGAGATGTTATACCTCGATAAGGATGTTGATGCGTCATACATACATGATCCTTGTTCTGTAATGGAACGTAGTGATGTCAAAGAAAAACTAAAAAAGCATAAGATTCAATCGAGTGAATTAGGAGTTTTTCATGCGACTCGCATGTACACTCCTTATCAGTTTAAACTTGTTGTAGAACCTACACGATTTGCTTGTTCCGCCGGTGAGAAGGTCGATGCGTCGAAATATGCTTTAAATTTTTACCGAGGAGAAGAGTTTATCAAAACAATAGGTAGCGACGTAGGTGGAGAGGAGCATTTGAATATTCTAGGCTACATATCCTCTCCCCTCGAAGATCGTCTTGCTGTAATCGTTGAGACACAAATGACAGCATGCGGCAAAGACAAGACCTTTGCGGATATAGCCATCTACGGTTGTAAGGTGAACTAAAGCGATTTTATCGCATAAGCCAATAAACCAATAAGCCTCCAAAAATCAGGCCTTTCAGAAACGAAAGGTATACGATGCCCAAGTCGGAAATCTTCCATTTTTCCTTCAGCCATGCTATTCTTCGTCGTTGAAATTCAAACATTTATTCTTTGTTGTAGTAGGCTAAAATTTTCAGGTTTTGGTTATAACATCTTACTTGGATGTAATAGATTCCAGCAGGTTCGTCTATTGCAAAACTATTCTGATGATGCCTTTGGATTTCACAAGTTTGTCCAAGGGAATTTATAACTGAAACTTCTGCTTGCTCAGGGAGATTGGTTAAGCGAAATGATGAGGCTTGTGCATTAGTTATCAACTGAATGGCTTTGGGATCAAAGAGATTTTCTGAAGAAAGAGGAAAAGTACAGTCCTCTAGAAAGGTTCTTATGTATTCCAATTGCGATTCATTGGCTCCATGGAATGCATTACCTCTTATGTGGTATACCTCCTGCTCCGGATAGGAATATTCAAAAATTAATGGAAGCCCTATAGGACTTCCCATCATACCACTTATCATGGAGCCACTGTAACCCTTGTATTGTGCTATTGTATAGGCTGCCTCCTCTGCTGGAATAAAGTCCACACCTACAGGAGATACTCCGCCATTGTAAGGAATTATAGGGTCATTATCATTGCAAATGCTGAGGTATGCTCTTGATGTGTTTGGGTTTGAAATTTCATTGTAGCCGCAATTGGGTAATGTAGTGTCAGTTGTTCCTGAAGGCTTGTAAAATGAAGTATCATGATATTGATTCGTATTAAGCTGAGATACAATGGCAACGATTTTATCAACGCCTACATTATCATTTTCAATAAAAAGTCTATTGGCTAAGGCTGCACCGTTTGATGAACCTAGTATGCGGATTTCCTCAGGATTTATATTGGCAAAGGTTTGTAAGGTATCAATCAGCGATCCAATAAATTCTTTATCCGGAGCATCACTATTCTCTTCACAAATATTCCAGCTGTTTTGATAACCTGACGGGGCAACAAGGATATGGCAAGATAATACACTACTGAATTGGTTGATCATTTGGTCGCCATTTCCTCCGTTTCCATGAAGAAGTATGCAGACTGGATAGCCTCCTTCCGGCGCAACTCCTCCATTATCTGGGACATATAGAGATACAGGGAAGTAGTAACCACTTGGTTCTTGAGACCAAGTAAAGAATTGATCGAGATTGGTCGAACTGCTCAGCTCTTGGCCATAAAGCGTTTGACAGAGCATACAAAGTAAAAGAAGTCTAGTTTTCAAGATCTAAACCTACTGAAAAGTATAGGTAAACTCCTCATAAACTTCACCTCGCTGGACAGTGATAAGATAAACTCCTGAACTACCTTGTAATTCAAAGCGACCATTTCCTAAAGAAGTGCAGTCTACCATACTTCCTTTGCTATCAAATACAGTGATATGATCCCCTTCATTCCATCCCTCAAAGCTTAGCATGCCTTGGCCTGGATTAGGGTAAAGCGCTAAGCCTAAGTTTTCAGTATTGGTAAGCGATGATACCGTGTCCACTGGTGCATCAGGATCAATAACCTCTCCATCGTACATCAAACTATTGTTATTGCTTACACTTTGAATGTCTTTCAGTACCCAAAGGGCAGGGTCTATTTGAACATTGACTACATCCTCATTGATAAGCCATCCAAAGGACTGGTCTCCTTCGTCAATACTATGCCTTAAGATTCGAGTTGAGCCTCCAGCAAAGGTTAACTCAACTTCTAATGGCGTATGAAAGAAAGCTGGGCCATTAGCCGTGGAAGGAGTCTGCTGGAAGTTTACAGCAAATACTGAGTCCTGCTGAGACCAGGTAATGTCAAAGAGTGGAAAGCCTTCTCCACGAAACCAGTCATTAAAGAAATCATCAAAGACAATCCCACTCTCTCGTTCAAGAAGATCTTCAAGCTCTTGAGTTATCGATACATCAAAGGCCTTTTCGGTTTGATAGGTTTGAAGGATATCAAAAAACAACTCATCATCATTAATCCAATGGCGAATCATATGTACTAAGGCACAACCCTTATTGTAAGTCAAGCGAGAACTAAAAATTCGGTTTGGACTGGATACATCATCAACATAGACGCTTCCTCCGTTCTGGTTTTTCACGCTGTTATGGGTTTGCTGCATCATGTTTAATCCTGTTCCTGGACTCATATGCTCTTGAAAGAGGTATTCCGAATAGGTGGCAAATCCTTCGTTAAGCCAAATATCTTCCCATGTCCCACAGGTCACATTATCCCCAAACCATTGATGGCCTAACTCGTGAGCAGTTAAATCTCGCACAAAGTAACCTTGTGTTGTCATGGTCTGGTGCTCCATTCCTCCGGATAAGGGGGCCATACAGTGTCCATACTTTTCTGCGGCAAAGGGATAAGGTCCATACACCGTAGAGAAGTATTCTAGCATATCAACCGTTTCATCAATATCATCTTGAAATGTATTCAATAGGTTGGGTACATCATAAACATAGTTTTGAATGAATACAGGAGGTAAGCCTACTGGATTAGCCGTGATATTATACTCCTGATAGGGCGCCACGGCCATAGAAACGAGGTAGTAGACTATTGGATACCGGGTAGACCACTCGTAGCGCTTCTTGCCATTACCCAAGTCACTAATCTGAGTTAGCACACCGTTTGATCCTGCTTTGTTGGGTTCTTCGACGGTTAACCAAATGTCCATACTATCGATCTTGTCATAAAGGTCTTGCTTACAGGGCCACCAAAAGTGTGCAGCATAAGGTTCACTCAAAGTCCACATCGCGTTAACTCCCCACGAGGGCGATTGATCTTGAAATATTCCACCAAAGAAGTTTCCAGCAGAAGGTGGCTGACCCTCATAGTCTACGACCACTTCAAACACCTCGTTTTCAATAATAGGGAATGTCAATCCTACGGTAATCGTATCGCCAGAATGCGTAAAGTTCATGGGTGTGCCATTAATGGTTAAAGCTGACACCGTTAAGTTATTGGACAACTCCACTTGATAGGTTGTAAGCAAGGGAACAACGCAGGTCGCTCTTGTTGTCACCTTGCCGTTACGCAGATAAGTAGACGTATTACTGACTTCTAATTCTAGCTTATGGTAATGGATATCGTAATCATCCATAGCCGAAGGCATCTTCTCTTGAGCGAAGAGCATGGCATGTTGCTCAATTTTATGCTTTGCACAGGCATGTTGAGCAGATAAGTGATTTCCAGAAGTAAATACAAGACTTACAAGCGCAGCAAATATGGCCCGCTGAATCATTTGTGTAATCATCCCTTGAATATACGGGTAAGGAGGCGTAAAGTCTCTGTCATAAATGACGGTATGGTAGTCTAATACTCCTTTTCTAATTCTTCCTTTATGGCCTCGATTATCCGGGACTGATGGCTTATGACGGCTATATGACTTCCTCGTTGCACCGTATAATCAACCTTGGATAGCCTAGAATACCAGAACAACAAATCTCGACTGCCATGGACTCGAAAAACCTTGGCTTCTGGTTGGGCACTCCCCTTCCAAGATACCACTGAGCGTACTCCAAAACCAACAAATGCAGCCTGAGCATCTTGGGCCATGGCATACATTCTTGAGGCTAGTCCTTTTGGTTTATGGCGCACTTTCATACGCACAAAGGCACGGAAACATGCTAAGGTTAAATGTCCACGAACGAATCGATACAGTTGACTCGCATAAAAAAATCTTATTGGCCAAGGCTTTTCCCCAACATGGGCCATACTCGATATAAGAATGATGCGCTCGGCAGGATATAGACGATTAATCTCCATACTGATCATGCCACCCATAGACGTACCGATAAGAACAAATGGTTTTGAATGATCAATGTGCTCGGCCATACGGCGTGCATAGTCAGCTAAATTCTCTCCCTTAACGTGAGGGATAAACTCAATCACTTTACTATTTGGAATCGCTTTGCAATAGGCCTCGTACATCCGTCGATCAGCTCCAAGACCGGGCAAGCAATAGATAGTACAATCCTTTAGTTTAGGCATATTGAGGGATTGAGCAGTTCTAACAGCGCTAGGTAGTACGCTGAGTAATCATATTAGCAATGTGAATCAAGTCCTGCGTTGAATTTTTTGCTGAGATGGCGTCTAACTGTTTCAGTGCTTGCTGGTGATAATCAAGCATGAGGGTTTTAAGGTATTCTTTGGCACCGCAATCTGTCATGATCTGCTGAACGCGGGCAATGCGCTCTTCTTCGGTGACTTGGTTTGTACCGAGTAGATAGGCTCTGTCCTCCTCGGATACCGTACTTTCTAGTGATTTAATGAGCAAAATGGTCTTTTTGGTATTAAGAATGTCTCCTCCAATTCGCTTTCCAAAGGACTCATCACCAAAGCTATCTAAGTAATCGTCTTGTAGCTGAAAGGCTATTCCAATACGTTCGCCAAATCGGTAAACTCTCTCGATATCTTCTGTACTAGCTTGGGCCACGATGGCTCCAACCTTAAGTGCGGATCCCAGCAAGACTGCGGTCTTCCATGTAATCATCTGGAGGTATTCGCTTTCCAAAACGAGATCACACTCTTCAAAATCCATATCCATTTGCTGCCCTTGACAAATTTCTATGCTTGTGTCCACCATACAATTGATGATGGAAGCCTGATGGCTTGAATCGAGGTTAGCTCTACTCCACTGCAAGGCCATCATAGACATGGTATCTCCTACTAAGATTCCGCTGTCGATGCCATATTTAGTGTAAACTGCTGGCTTACCTCGTCGCAATTCCGCATGATCCATGATATCATCATGTACTAACGTGAAATTATGCAGAAGCTCGATGCCATATGCCGTTTTATATAAATCATTCAGTGATGCGCCAAACAATTCGCCACTATACAGGGTAAGCAGTCCTCTAACGCGTTTTCCTCCAGTCGACATAGCATATTGAATCGGCTCATAGAGCGAGGAAGGGCCTTCCTTTTGGAGTGATTCCGTATAGGCATCAAACTGAGCTAACATGGCATCTAAATGTCTCATAAGAATCTATTCTGTAAAATCTTCAGCATTGCTATCAACATATGCAAAATCAATTTTACGTTCTGCAAGGGAAACACGGGCTACACGCACTCTGAGGTGGTCTCCCATTCGAAACTTTATCCTTGAGCGCATTCCAGCTAAAACTAAATATTCTTCATCAAACATAAAGTGCTCATCAAAATGATCAAGATCCACAAAGCCCTCACATTGATTATCCTTTAGTTCGACAAAAAAGCCTTTACTGATCATCCCGCTGATCATCCCGTCAAATTCTTCTCCCAATCGATCATTTAGGTATTCACACTGCTTAAACTTTGTGGCTTCCCGCTCTGCTCCAATTGCTTTACGCTCCATTAGACTACTTTGCTTACATAACTCCTTTAGCTCGTCGCTTTCGAGGCTGGGTGTAGTCTCCTGAATGCACTCCCAAATGATGCGATGGGCAAGAACATCGGGATACCTTCGAATAGGTGATGTAAAATGGGAGTAATGACCAAATCCCAACCCATAGTGCCCGATATTTTCAGGACTATACTCTGCCTTGGACATTGAGCGAACAGCAAGTTGCTGTAAGATTTTTTGCTCTGGTTTGCCTTGAATCTTTGCCATAAAACGATTCAGAACCTCTGTAGCTTGGGCACCATCCTCAAATTTTAAACGATGGCCAAAACGTGCAGCGACGGACGAAAGCTTAGCAAGTTTTTCCATTGAGGGCTCGTCATGGATTCGGTAGACCATATCACGTGGCTTTTTCCCTTCTTGAAGCCGGCTTACATATTTGGATACTGTGGTATTGGCAAGCAACATATATTCCTCAATAAGCATGTGGGCTGCTTTACGCTCCTTGACATAGACGTCTATTGGGTGACCTTTTTCGTCAAGCTTGAAGCGTACTTCAGGTAAATCAAAGTCAATTGACCCTTGATTAAATCGTTCTTTTCTGTATTGCTCGGCTAAATGGTTGAGTCGCTGAATTACAGTAATAAAGTCTTCATTCCCTTTTCCTTCGATACATTCTTGGGCTTCTGAATAGGTAAAGCGGCAATCGGAGTTAATAACGCTTCGAGCAATTTCTATATGCTCTATTTTTCCCTTAGGATTAATATCAAAATATACACTAAATGCCAGGCGATCTACCTTTGGCTTAAGCGAGCAGAGGTCATTGGACAAACGCTCAGGTAACATTGGACACACTCTATCGGGAAGATAGACTGAGGTGGCACGAAACGAAGCTTCATCATCTAGGGCAGTGCCAGGCCTTACAAAATGACTTACATCGGCTATATGCACTCCTATGCGCTCCTCGCCTCCTTCAAGGCGTTCATAACTCAGGGCATCATCAAAATCCTTAGCGTCATCTGGATCAATGGTAAAGGTTAAGATGGAACGAATGTCTTTTCGATTGGCAATCTCATCAGTATGAATCGCATCTGGAATCTTAGCTACCTCTGCATCGACGTCACTTCCAAATTCTAAATTGAATCCTTGATTGATAAGAATGTTCTGCATCTCAAGATCGCTTGCCTCGAGATCGGTCATGATCTTTTTAACTACGCCAGAGGGACCACGATCGCCATCTCCCCATTGAGTCACCTCAACCAAGACTATATCACCTTGTTTTGCTTTATTTAATGCCTTCTTAGGCACGTAAATATCAAAATCCACTTTATTATCCATTGGAAGAATAAAGGCGAATCCTTGATCAGGACTTGTTTCAACTTGGCCAATAAAGCTATTGCGGCTTCGCTTAATCACTTTCTCGACTACGCCTTCAGGACGTCGACCAAACTTTGTAATTTTCACGCGCACCTTATCCTTGTTTAAGGCATTGTTTTTTGCGCGTGATGGAATGAAAATATCTGAATCAAGGTTATCTACAATGACATAGCCATTACCTGAAGAGTTGACATCAATAATTCCTTCGATTAGTTCATTTGAGGCTCTTTGCTCTATTTTGGATTGTTTGATGTAGATTTTACCGTAGTCGTTAATATCGATTTTTTCCTTTCGTTCAAGGTTTTCCAAAGCATGCATCACCTTTTCATGATGAAACTGCTTAATGCAATGCGCAACAAGCTGTTTAATCTTTATCCCAGGATGTTTGGTGATATAGTCCTTTACCGTCGATTCAACACCCTTTGGAGCGTGTTTATCTGCCTTGCCTCGTCGTTGAGCACGCCCGGGCTTACCTTTGCTTTTTCGGCCTTTCATAATGTGAAAATACCTAAGCTAAGCACCCTTGCGAAAAGTAGTTATGCACGTAAGCCATTATCCCACTTTGAGGCGCCGCTCAATATCTGCAACTTCTCCCTTAGGAATTGCTTGGATTAATTTCTGAGTGTAGGCATTCTGCGGATTATTATAGATGACATCTGAACTATCATACTCCTCTATTTGTCCAGCATTCATCACAACCATGCGATCGCTAATAAATTTAACAACGGATAAATCGTGGGAAATAAAGATGTAGGTCAAGTTAAATTCTTCTCGTAAATCCAGTAATAGATTGAGTACCTGTGCTTGGACAGAGACGTCAAGAGCAGATACAGATTCATCACATACAATGAATTCGGGTTTAACCGCTAAGGCACGAGCGATACAAATACGTTGACGCTGTCCTCCAGAGAACTCGTGTGGATATCGGCCAAAGTGTTCTGGCAGCATCCCTACTTTAAGTAAGAGTTCTTCAACACGCTCTTTTCGCTCTACTTCGTTGCTGTAAATCTCATGGACTGTCATGGGTTCGCGAATGGCGTTACCAATCGTCATTCGAGGATTGAGCGAAGAATAGGGATCTTGGAAAATCAACTGCATTTCTTTACGCATTTTGCGTAATTCATCAGCTCGCATATCACGAATATCACGTCCTTTATAGAATACTTCGCCATCCATAGGCTCTACTAGACGCAGTAAGGATCGACCTAATGTAGTTTTACCGCAACCCGACTCTCCAACTAGTCCTAACGTCTCTCCAGGGTAGACGTCAAAGCTTACATCGTTAACGGCCTTGGTATAGGCTTTTGCCTGCCCTAAGAAGTTGCGCTGCGTAACAAAGAAGGTCTTTAGATTTTTTACTGATAAAATGGGCTCTTCTTTAGCAAGCTCCGTCATGCGTGCTTTAAACTCTTTGGGTGAAATACGCACCTTCTTTAGTGCTTCGCTTACTGACAAAGGCTTTTCAATGATTGTTCCATCTTCAGCAACATCCATAAAGTCTTTTACTGTTGGTAGACGCTTTAAGCGATCTCCTAATGGAGGCCTACAAGCTAACAGACTTCTTGTATAGGGGTGTTTAGGGTTTTTGAATATATCAAGTACATGGCCTTCCTCTACGATATTTCCTTGGTACATTACAATGACACGATCAGCAATCTCACCAATTACGCCCAAGTCGTGGGTGATAAATATGATGGAAGATTCCAATTGATTACTCAAGTCGTCCATTAACTCAAGAATAGTCTTTTGGACTGTAACATCTAAGGCAGTTGTTGGCTCATCAGCAATCAATAAATCAGGATCGCAGCACATAGCCATAGCAATCATTACCCGTTGCTTTTGACCACCGGATATCTGATGTGGATAGGATTTGAACATTCGTTCTGGAGTAGGAAGCTGAACCTTTTCAAACATTTCAATTGTCTTGGCTTTGGCTTCGCTCTTGGATAACTTTTTATGCAGCATTAAGGCTTCTGCTACTTGATGACCGCAGGTAAAGACAGGATTCAATGAGGTCATCGGTTCCTGAAAAATCATCGAGATGGAATCACCACGAAGCTTACGCATCATCTTGTCGTCTGCTTGAACTAAGTCAATTGCTTCTCCGTCTTTAGGATAATATATAATCGATCCAGAGACTATCTTGCCGGGAGGGCTTGGAATTAACTTCATTATGGAGAGCGAAGTCACCGACTTTCCAGAACCTGACTCTCCAACAATACCTACAGTCTCTCCGCGGTGTATGGTGAAGCTCACTGATTTAACAGCTCGAACAATGCCTTCTTCAGTAGAAAACTCGGTGACCAAGTCCTTTACTTCGAGGAGTTTAACGAGTTCTTTAGGATTCTGTCTCTTTGCTTCAGCCATCGCAGATATAGTTTGAGTCTAAAATAGTGGAAATAAGTATTTCCCGGGGTGTTATACCAAGAAATGCGGAATGGCTTAGTGAAAATGGGAGTTCAGGGCGAGTTGGATGGTTGTTTTGCAGCCTAAGCCCACGTTCCACCCCCGCTCTGCGGGCAAGAACTTACTTCTTTTCAAAATCTTTGTAAAGAAGACTCGGCTGGATGCCTTGATTACGTTGATACTTGCCACTGGTATACAAATCGTAGTCTCCTTCGATCGCATGATAATAGATTTGACATATCTCTACGCCAGCATAGATTCGAATAGGTTGTACACAGAAGATTTCAAGGGTCCAAAACCCATCAAAGCCAACATCGCCAAATCCCGCGGTCACGTGGATAAATAGACCCAATCGCCCGATAGATGAACGTCCTTCAAGCATTGGGACCCAGGCATCGGTCTTCGTACGCTCAATAGTACGTCCTAAATAGAGTTTATGGGGTTCTAGCAGCAATCCCTCTTCAGGAATCGTCACCGGCTCGGTAGGATTAGGCGTCTTCATATCCAACTGGTTGTTGGAATACACCATTAAGTCGTGATGAAGCCTTAAGTTGTAACTATTCGGATTGAGTTGATCAGGACTGTATGGATCGATATGAATGGTCTTCCCGATTTCTTGTTGGATAGCTTTTCCCGATAATATCATGGTATAAACTTAAGGTGTAATAAGGTATTCTACATTGACATAAAATTGATCGCTTCCCCAACGAAAGGAATTCCAATGCTTATTTTTTACCGTAAACTCCTGCCACTCCCCCGTGGGTTGGAGACGCACACTCCCCCTCTTTGAATCGTAAGAAAACGGCATGTCAAAGTCAGTATCTACATTATCCCACTTATAACGTACAATGCGCTTGCGACCTTTTTGCTGAACGTCTACCAATAACGTTGGAATCGCTGACTTTTTTAAGTAATGTTCGAATGTTGGTCGTAAGGATTTACCGGTTTCTTGTTCAAAAAGGTCGATCACTGCCTCAGCATCGGTTTCACTTAGATAAAAATCGACCCTAACCATTTGCTTTATTACGGTCCACCAAAGAT
Source organism: Bacteroidota bacterium (assembly GCA_003447535.1). Classification (GTDB taxonomy): domain Bacteria; phylum Bacteroidota; class Bacteroidia; order Chitinophagales; family UBA8649; genus UBA8649. The sequence continues at coordinate 22,078 of DLYY01000185.1, forward strand.
GATCGTCATTGACTACGTGCCGCAAAGTATTTAGCATCAAGCTTCCTTTGGAATACATATCACTTGCTCCCTCGTTATTGACGTCGTAAACCCCTTGAATCGGCTCAAGGTTATCGATGTAGGGTTTTTTGGCATTGATGTAGTCAATCGCCATATCATATCCATGCAAGCACTCCACGTACATAGACTCCGAATAGGTGCAAAAACCCTCGTGGATCCAAAGATCAGCCATGTCTTTACAACTTACTGAATTCCCATACCACTCGTGACCTGTTTCATGGATAATGATATAGTCAAAGTCAAGTCCTATCATAGAATAATCGCTTCCTCTATATCCTGGCAGATAGTCATTACCATAGGCTATGGCTCCTTGATGTTCCATACCTAAGTAGGGTGTCTCTACAAGCGCAAAGCCGTCTTTCATAAAGGGATACTTTCCAAGGTATTGATCAAAGCATTCCAACATAGGCTTGACTTGCCCGAAATGTTCTTTTGCCTTGACTTCATTGTACGACAAGACATAATAGTCTAATGCAAGATTGTCGCCATCCGGATAAGTGTATTCATCTTCGATATGGACGTAGTCCCCAATATTCAAGGTTACGTTGTAATTGTTTATCGGATAGGATGTAGCGTAGGTTGTAGAACGCCGACCATCGCCATAGAAGATGTCTTCTACTAAGTTTCCATTGCCCACGAAGGTTATTTCTTCAGGATAGGTCACACGGACACTTATACTATCAGGCTCATCGCTTAAATGATCCTTGTTGGGCCACCACAAACTAGCGCCTATCCCCTCACAAGAAACCCCAAGCCATGGAAGACCGTTATCATCCTTAGACCAAGTAAACCCGCCATCCCAAGGAGCATTTTTAGCCACAATAGGCCGTCCGCGATAGCTAATGTAGAAAACGTGGTTTTTACTGGGCTGAACTACATGAGGAAAAGAAACAAAAAAGGCATTTCCTTCGCGCTCAAAGGCCATGGCATGGCTTTGTCCGTGTCCTGGAGATTCATAGAGCACATCCACCAATTCCATGTTCTCAAATAGATCGAGTTGCATGCGCTTCGTCGGCTCAACAATATCAAAGGTCATTTTAACCGCTCCATCAAGGTATTGCTTATCAAAATTTAAATCCAGGTCCAGGGCATAATGGCGAACATCAAAGCAGGTTCTCTCCGGCCGAAGCGCTCCTCGCAACGAATCTTGTCGCGTAAAGCGTTCGGGTTTTCCATCAAGTAACTGGCCATGTGCTCCAGCCGAAATCAGCAAAAAAGCCATAAAAAGTACTATTTGATGGAATGATTTAAACATAGTGTAAAGTTTAGCGTCTGAAAATAAGTAATGGTGAACGCATATTCCTTAGTTTCGCAGTGAAGATTTACAAATGGCTAAGCATATTTTCGTTACAGGCGGCGTGACTTCCTCACTTGGTAAGGGTATTTTCGCGGCTTCATTAGCCAAGCTTCTTCAAGGTAGAGGGTATCGTGTTACCATCCAAAAGTTTGACCCCTATATTAATGTAGACCCAGGTACACTGAATCCCTATGAACATGGCGAATGCTATGTCACAGAAGATGGTGCAGAAACCGACCTAGATCTCGGGCATTACGAACGATTCCTTAACATTCAGACTTCGCAAGG
>DLYY01000185.1:24047-24177 GCA_003447535.1 Bacteroidota bacterium
AAAAGCCAATAATGTAACTACAGGCCGTGTATATCAAACTGTGATACAAAAGGAACGTGAAGGAGCCTACTTAGGCAAGACCGTCCAGATCATACCACATATCACAGATGAGATTAAACGTCGAATGCTT
>DLYY01000185.1:24550-26411 GCA_003447535.1 Bacteroidota bacterium
GGAGGAACAGTAGGTGATATTGAATCACTCCCCTACGTTGAGTCTCTTAGACAGTTAAAGTATCAGCTTAAAAGAGAAGATATATTGACGTGTCACCTAACCCTCATCCCATATCTCAAGGCAGCAGGTGAACTCAAAACTAAGCCAACTCAACATTCCGTTAAAGTGTTAGCTGCCGAAGGCGTTAAGCCAGACTTACTTGTCTGCCGAACAGAATATCCTTTAACCGATGATATCCGAAAAAAGCTCTCCTTGTTCTGCAATGTAGACCGTAGCTGTGTTATTCAAGCCATTGATGCTCCAAGTATTTATAACGTTCCCCTAGAAATGGAAAAGGAAGGTTTAGATACTATCGTCCTAGAAAGGCTAAAACTAGACAACTCTGCACCTTGCGACCTAAAGGATTGGCATGACTTCATGCGAAGATTAAACAATCCTCAAGGCACGGTAAATATTGGTTTAGTAGGAAAATATATCGAGTTACAGGACGCATATATTTCCATCAACGAAGCCCTAAAGCATGCTGGTGTTTCTCTTGAGCATGGTGTAAATATTAAAAAAATTCATAGTGAGGATATCACCGCTGAAAATGTCGATCGACGACTAGAAGGCATGGATGGTATTCTTGTTGCACCGGGCTTTGGAGGTCGAGGTATTCAAGGAAAGATTCACGCCATACGCTATGTTCGAGAACAAGGTATCCCCTTCTTTGGTATTTGTCTTGGTATGCAATGCGCCGTCATTGAGTTTGCAAGAAATGTCTTGGAGTTAGGCAGTGCACATTCCACGGAGATGGATTCATTTAGCGACCATCCTGTTATTCATTTAATGGATGAGCAGGAGCATGTCAAATCCTACGGAGGAACTATGCGCCTTGGCGCCTATGACTGCCTGCTTAAGCCTGACTCGCTTGCAGCATCCATTTATAATAATGAAAAAGTAATTTCAGAACGACACCGTCATCGTTTTGAGTTTAACAATAGCTATTTAGCAGATTTTGAACGGAATGGAATGATTGCTACAGGAAAGAACCCACCAAATGATTTGGTAGAAATCGCAGAAATCCCGTCACATCCGTTTTTTGTAGGGGTACAATTCCACCCTGAATACAGTTCTACTGTTGTCAACCCTCACCCATTATTTGTAGCCTTTGTAAAGGCTGCCATAGCATACCGTTCCTAATCTTTATTTTCACGAAAAATTTATTCTATGGATTCTTCTCGCATGCAATCAATTGGCTTGATTATTTTGATGGGGCTAGGTTTCTTACTTGTACTTCAAATGAATGAGAAGGAGCTTGAAGAAAACGGGCAACCAACAAAAGAAGTGCCTGCGGCAAAAGAGGTTGAAGAAGTCAGCAATACATTAAGTATTGTAGATACCATGTTCAATGACACCCTCATGGTGACTTTAGGGGATGATGAGCCGTTAAGCTTTCATAATGCCGATTCACTCGTAGGAGAAGACCTATCAAATTGGGCGGATTCAATTATAGATTCTCTGTTAGCCGATTATCAAGCCTCATCAGTTACAAATATGACATCTTCTGAAGATGTTGTTCAAGCCCAAGAGGAAGTGGTTTTTGAAGAATCCTTTGCCGTGATTGAAAATGATGCGCTTCGCGTTACTATATCATCGCAGGGTGGACAGATAGAAAAAGTTGTCCTAAAGAATTATAAAAATCATCTTGGGAAGCCTGTTCAAATCACCAATGACCAATCGCGCTTTGGATTTTTGATTGACACGAAGACGCTTGGTGAATTTGCTACAGACGATGCGTCCTTTGAACTAACAATCGGTGAAGATTCCCTATCGGTTAGTGCTAAAGCCATAATGCCGAATGAAGCAAACAATGGTGGCT
>DLYY01000032.1 GCA_003447535.1 Bacteroidota bacterium
ATCAACAAACGATTGCTAACGTAAGCTCAGGGGCTTTCAGTACAGGAGATATAATACCATCTCTGTATGAAGAGCTACAGTCATTAGCGGATTATTACGCAAGTCATGACATCTGTTTTACCTTTGTTGGCCACGAATTTATTGATGATTCAAACTTTGCCTCTAATACTGATTGGAACGGCACTGACCCACAGCAAAACGCTATTTTTAATGACCTTATCGCAACTTACCCTGGGCCGTCATCAAACGTAATTACTGCATATATCCTTCCTCAAGACAGATTTTTCCGCGGTAGAGCAAATGGAATTGGTTCTAAGGAGTTTGTGATGTATGCGGGGCGATTTACTTTTCCTCATATGGCTCACGAAATGGGTCATTGCCTTAACATGTATCACAGCTTTGAAACTTGGGGTGGAGCACTTGTGGAATGTCCAAATGGCTCTAATTCTTTAACTGCAGGAGACCTTGTAGGTGATACGCCTGCCGATGATCCTGCTCAAACGTCTAGTTCGGTTTGGAGTTCTTCACCATGTTCTTACACAGGGGGTAATTCCACAACTTGTAGTGATGGCGTTGCTAGAAACTATAGTCCAAATACGGATAATATAATGTCATATGCTCCTTTTTCTTGCCGAGATCAGTTTACTGCTGGGCAAAGTGTAAGAGCAAGAGATTTGTTTTTATTGTCGAGCTTTTCTAACGTACTGGTGAATAATGTTAACCTAACAGCTCCCACGGGATCGATTTCATCAGGTTACTTGTTTCGAACAGCTGAGCGAGATATTACAACGCAAAGCTCATCAACAACAACAGGAATGTCTGGTTCTGCTGTCTTGACATACACTGCAGGGGAGTCGATTACTTTGAGGCGAGGCTTTGTTGCAGATCCCTCATCTTCCACCTCCTACTTTAATGCAGCTATAAATACACTTTGTGGCAATTAGACGACGTTAGTTACAGTTTATGGAGTGCTTAAATCTGTTTAACGATATACTGTCGTCCCTCTCTTTCAAGATGCAGTTCGGAAGGGATTTGGGTTGAATCAACTAAGACGGATGGATCCATTGGCAGGCCTAAGAATCTTGCTTCAAAGTGAAGGTGGGGTCCGCCTGAGCGCCCTGTAGAACCAATGATGCCAAGCGGTGTGCCCGCGGTAATGGTATCGCCTTCTTCTATGAGGAGCGACCAGTGATGGGCATAATAGGTCTCTAGGCCATTGAAGTGCCGCACAATGGCAAGGTTGCCATATCCACCTGAATATCCTTTACTGACGTATCGAACGATACCATCAAAAACAGCATAGCTTGTATCGCCATTGTTATACGCGATGTCAATGCCGTTATGCAGTCTTCCCCAGCGGGGTCCGTAGCCACTTGTATTGTGCCCAACGAGGGTAGGGGGATGGTAGTTTTCTGTGTAAATCGTAATCGAGTCAATCGTAGTGTCTGAGCTGTAATGCATTCGGCTACATCGACCATGGAGGGGGCAGTTGTCGGTGTAGAGGTAGTCAAATTTTGGAAGGGCTTCAGCCACTTCAAGGGTGTCAGCGCTTGCATCGGCCAAAACCGCTCGCGGTTCAGGAATGGTATCGCTTTGAATACTTGCAAACCCTACGACGAAAAGGTAGACTGCGGTTAAGGTAAGAGCTGTTCTCTTTGAATTATACATTGTAAGTCCTTTTGGACGTCTTAGACGTATTCAAAAGGTCTTTTATTACCTCACGGACATACTTTAAATGTTTTTAACAGCTTTGTGGCTTCCTAGGGAGGTCCTTTTAAAAAGAGTTTTCGTCTAATTGGCAACCTATGATGATGGGTTCTGACCAATAATGTGAACCCGTGTAGGCCCTCAGTACCAGGGCTATTCTAGATAAATCTGGGCTTTGAACATAGCCTATATACTTGTAGTACTCGTGGTCACTTCCTCGGCCAATTACTTTTTGCTCGCCGTTAGGTGCAGTTGCAATGGCCTTGTATCGCTTGCCACCATGGGATAGTTCGATATCAATGGTAAAGATTTCATCTTTAAGATTGGTTGCAATATCTGTGTATTGGTCCCCATCAGCGAGATAGATTCTAGGTTTCCGGCTAATGGTAATGTTACTTTTGTTAAGGATAGGCTCGATTTGGTTTCCATTGTGGGTCCAATCCTTTTCATCACAATTGTTAGCAATCTCTTGGGATAACAAAATCTTATCGTTTATCAGGTTCTGAATAAAAATTGATGAGTTAAATCCTCCACATTCGTAGGATTCTTGAGATGAGATAAATGCTGCGAGGTTATTGGATTGCCATCCGACAAAATATAAAGCCCCTGTGCCACCCTCTGAATTACTGAAGCTTTCCCAAAGAACATTGCTTTTAATGCCTTTAATAGAGCTGCGTTTTCTATCATGATCAGACGTTCTTTCTGTTGGCCCATCGTCCTTCGCACTATCCTCTTTTGGATTGCTGCATGCCACAATAAGACTGAGTCCTATTATTACCGTGCGTTTAGTCCATTGGTCTAGTGAATAAAGAAGTGGCATAGGAAGAACTTTTTGGAAGATTTTAAGTTTCATAAAGTGAGGTCAATTAAGTAGTGTTTTAAACGCTATTTAGCAATGTTAAAATTGTGTTAATCGGTTGTAAATGGCGTAAATACATAGTATTTTTAGGGAATAAAGTAATCCGTAGGTTTTGAAGATAACATTTACGCTACTTATGAGTCTAGGAATTAGTGTGTGTTTTGCACAGGAGATTCCTTATACCATGGTGCGAAGCAATCCGATTGCGGTGAATCCTGCCTTTACAGGGGTTGATCCTGGTTACCGAGTAGGCATTTCTTATCGAAATCAGTGGACAAATCTTCCCAATGCAAGCCTCCCCGGTAGTTTTGGAAGGGGGTCTGTTTTTGTTGATGGGCGTCACAGTTTTGGAAATGCACCTAATTTTGAGTGGGGCTGGGGTGGAATGGTGAGTTCTCAGGCAAAAGGTGAAGTCTTCTACAAGGAGAATCGATTCTTAGGATCCGCTTCGCTCATCTACAAGGGG
>DLYY01000129.1 GCA_003447535.1 Bacteroidota bacterium
ACGTGTAGTGGCTAAGTGCCAGTGCTATACACCTTCACCTTCCCCATTCGATCTCATCCGTACTTGGGCTGACGAAAGAGGCATATATGAAAGCGGCGATCCTAAGACACAAGTCATTAAATTATACGAAGAGGTTGGCGAATTATCACGCGCTATCCTTAAGAAGGATGATTTTGAAATAAAGGATGCTATTGGCGATGCCGTGGTTGTGCTAACAAATTTGGCTGTGTTATGTAATTTGCCAATCGAAGATTGCATAGAACAAGCTTACAATGTTATCGCAAAACGTCAAGGTAAGATGGTTAACGGAACTTTTGTAAAAACTGAGTCATTATGAAGAATAATAACGTTCATGAAATATTTGAGAGTCAGTACCGTCGCGCGTTAAAAAAAGCAACTGCGGAAGGTGTTCATCGATATGATAGGACAGGTGTTGGATGCAAAAGTATATTTGGCATCACATTAGAGGCGGATGTAAGCAAGTACTTCCCTATTCTTACAGGTAAAGCTATGTTTCCGAAGACATTCAATACGGAATTCCTCTGGTTTATAAATGGAGAGACTAACATTAAAAGGTTTCAAGACAAAGGTGTATCTATATGGGATGCTTGGGCTGATGAGAATGGCGATTTAGGTCCCGTCTATGGCCATCAAATGCTCAACTATAATGATCAGGGCGTGAACCAACTAGAAAACCTCATAGAGGCGCTTAAAATGGATCCTGACAGCCGTAGACATATCATTCTATTGTGGAATCCAGTACAGATTGACAAAATGGCATTGCCTCCGTGTTATTTGTACTTTCAGTTTTTCGTAGAAGGTGAAAACTTAAATATGTTTGCCTTACAAAGGTCAGGAGACTTATTTTTAGGGGTACCTTATGATATGGCGCTATTCACAATGATCCTAAACTATGTAGCTGCGGCCGTAGGTCTGAAACCTAAAACGGTTAAGATGGAAGTTGTTGACGCTCACATATATGACAACGCAACAGAACAAGTTAAAACCTATCTCGCCCGCCCATTATTCCATCAACCCACCTACAGATTTGTAGACGACCAAATTATACTGGCCGACTATAAACGTGGGAAATCAATTAAATGCAGCGTTGCTGTTTAGTATTATGAAAGTAGAAACAACAGACCCCGTAGTCCAAAAAGTAATTAAAATGCTCGACGAGCGTAGCACAGTCGGGTTCAAAAAGTACGGCGTCACATTACGTGATGACGACACTCGCAACTTTGCAGGGTGGATTGATATGGCTATTGAAGAGATGCTAGATCAATGCAACTACCTTATGAAGATCAAAGAAGAGTGGGAAGAAATGAACCCATGAGAAAGCGTAGGCGGTCACGTAAAAGCGGTCCAGTAAGAGCTAAAAAGGTAGAGTATGATGGTATCAAGTTTGCCTCCGGGCTGGAAAGGTACATGTACAAAGCCCTTAAGGAAGCAGGTATACCCAACGAGTACGAAGGGTGTACCTATGTTCTTCAAGAAGGGTTCTTGTTTGAGAGCCAAGCTTATGAAAAGCAAGCCAACGGTAAAGGCGCTATGATTAACCGCGGTGAAAAGAAAATCCTGCCCATAAAGTACACACCTGACTTTATTGGTGAAGGATTTATCATAGAAACCAAAGGTAGAGCTAACGAATCCTTTCCGCTCAGATGGAAGATGTTCAAGAGATGGATCCAGGAAAACGAACCTGGGACATTACTAATCAAACCACAAAACCAAAAAGATTGTGATGAGACTATTAAAATATTGAAGGCATTTATCAAGTCTGCAAAGGCAAAACCTAAAACCAAAAAAACCAAACCATGAAACATTTAGAAGATCATAAATTAAACTACTTCCAACACCTTAGAATGGCCCTAAAGTACGCGATATTATTAAGCGCCCTATCCGTAGTCGCGCTTGTGCACGGTCTTTTCCCGTTCGCATTTAAAACAGTCGTCAGTAAAAACCTAACTAAATTAAGCAAGAAGAAATGAGCCTACTAAGCAACAATATCTTATCAGATATCACCGTACACATGAAGTACGCTAAGTATTTACCGGAAGTAAATCGGAGGGAGACCTGGGAGGAGCTAGTTACACGTAACAAAGCTATGCACATCAAACGCTATCCAGCACTTGAAAAGGAGATTGAGAAAACCTATGAGTTAGTATACAAAAAGAAGGTTTTGCCTTCGATGCGCAGCTTGCAATTTAGTGGTAAGCCTATCGAAATATCCCCGAACAGATTATATAATTGTGCGTTTTTACCTGTAGATCATATCGACGCGTTCAGCGAAGTTATGTTCTTACTCTTGTCAGGTTGCGGAGTTGGGTACTCTGTGCAGCAACACAATATCAAGAAACTACCTAGCATTATCAAGCCGTACAATAAGCGTGTTCGCAGGTTTGTAGTAGGTGATAGCATTGAAGGATGGGCTGATAGTGTTAAGGTACTAGTTAAGTCTTACTTAGGTTCAAAGAGAGCATCGCGGGTTAACTTTGATTTCTCTGATATCCGCCCTAAAGGTGCGTTACTTGTAACCTCTGGGGGTAAGGCTCCCGGGCCTCAGCCGCTAAAAGAGTGTCTAGTTAAGATAAAAGGTGTTCTAGATAATAAGGTAGATGGTGATCAACTATCCTCACTGGAGGTACATGATATCATTTGTCATATTGCAGATGCTGTACTAGCCGGTGGCATCCGCCGTGCTGCACTTATATCCTTGTTCTCTGCTACCGACTCAGAGATGATTTCGTGCAAAGCTGGGTCATGGTGGGAGTCAAACCCACAACGCGGCCGTGCCAATAACTCAGCAGTTTTAGTACGACATAAGATTACTAAGGATTTCTTTATGGACCTATGGAAGCGTATTGA
>DLYY01000167.1 GCA_003447535.1 Bacteroidota bacterium
GTGCGTGGTGCCGATGGGTCAAACTGAGAGCCGATACCCACAAGGTCAAAACTTCCTTGTAGGGTAAGGACGTTGTTAAAAATTACATCACGGTTAGCATCGATACGGATATCATAGGTATTGCTTCCGTCCGTAGCATTAACGTTAAAGCTTGAGCCTGAGGCAACGTCCCAAAGTCCTTGTAGACTTAAGTTGTTGATGCGAATCAGTTCTGCTTCTTCATCTTCTCCTATTGGTCCTGTGACCACTGTAGTGTCATAGTTGCTGCTCACTCCTCCTTGGAAAAGGTTGTTTAAGAATGAGAGTCTTGTAACACCATTCGACATGGTGATACGTCCCTCTGCTATCACAGAATCTCCTACCATAGGTATGAAGCTAATTGATGAATCTGGTGTGTAGACCCAAATACTTCCTGTGCCATCGGTCATCGAGAATTCAACACCATCGCTTCCTTCTCTAAAGTCAGGACTGGTAACAACACCTCGTAGGGTGTGGGTGTTGCCAAATGAGTCAACATCACCATTAGCATCAACAGTGGTAACGGCACCAATTGTGGCATCTGGATAGGTCACGAGGTTAACACATTGTCCCGATGGACTTGCAGTGATATCAATGGTGTAGTATGGTTGAAGCTGGTATCCTGTATTGTATGGAGCATCAAACGTAAATTGACTTACTGTTCCTTGTATGTCTACGGTGTCTGCCGTAGGTGCTGATGCTGAAAAGAGTTCAGCATCAGCGTCAATGCGAATTACAAATGTGTTTCCTGAGTTATCTGTAGCATCTACACTAAAACCAGATCCTGAAGGTGCAGAAGGCCAATCGGTAGGATCGAGTACAAGACAGTTTATGCGTACAAACTCAGATTCTACTTCCTCACCCAGTTCGTCATTATATAAAGTGGATGTGATATTTGGCGTTCCTATGCTGTAGACGGTATCTAAGTTAAGTACTTGGGTAAGCCCATTATAGAAACCAATTTCACCACGTACCACAACTAAATCTCCCCGAGATACAGTGTATCCAAAATCATTGGGATTACTAAAGACAGAGATTCCTCCGGTTGAATCTTGCATCGTAAAAAGAAGGCCGGCACTTCTAAAGTTGCCGCTTCCTACTAGGCCTTGTAACTCAACGAGCACACCAGAACTGTCTGGTTCGCCGTTGGCACCTGTAGAGTTTATCTGATCAATAAAGTAGGGCGTGTACTGCCCAAAACTTACACCAACGCCTAAGGTCAGTGCGATTAAAAGGGTAGATATTAAATGTTTCATAAGTCTAATTATTCCTAAATATATTAAATGACTAAGGTGTCCTGTCTATCGGAGGATTATCATATTGTAAACAAAATGCGCTACGCGTGGATAAGTCTACTACATTTGCATTGCAATGCAAGATTCTTCGATAAAGAGTTATCCTGTGATGGAATCGTTTCTCTCCATACAAGGGGAGGGCGGACACCAAGGCAAAACAGCCCATTTCATTCGATTAGCAGGATGTGATGTGGGTTGCCCATGGTGTGACGTACCCGAGTCTTGGGAGGCTTTGGATCATGAGACGCGCACCATACTAGATCTTTCTAAGGAAGTCCAAGAGAGTCCTGCACCGTTCGTAGTGGTCACTGGTGGTGAACCAGCCATGCACAACCTAACGCAACTAACGGAAGTTATTCATGAGCATAAGCGTAATAGCCATATTGAAACCTCTGGAGCTTATCCATTAAGTGGTCGTTGGGATTGGATTTGTGTGTCTCCCAAGCGATTTAAAAAGCCGCTTGACAGTGTCTTGCAGCAGGCCCACGAAATCAAAGTAGTTATTGCTCATCGTAACGACTTACGCTGGGCTCTAAAATTTACTGATACTGGCAATGCAAGTACGCGCTACTTTCTCCAACCCGAATGGTCGGTTGTGGATGAAGTTATGCCTCAGATTTTATCCTTTATGAATGAACATCCTAAGTGGGAGTTAAGCCTTCAAATTCATAAATACATCGGATTGCCATGAGGTGTGTTGTCCAGAGAGTATCCTCAGCTGCGGTCCATGTTGAGGGAAAAGAGATTGGCTCCATTGATAAGGGCTTGCTCGTATTCGTTGGATTTGGCCAGGAAGATGATGAAATGGTATTAGAACCTATGCTCGATAAGCTTCTTAAGCTTCGTGTTTTTTCTGATGAGGATGGTAAGATGAAGCATGATATAATGGACGTTAATGGGAAAATGCTACTTGTAAGTCAGTTTACTCTCTATGGGTCGCTAAAAAAGGGACATCGTCCGAGTTTTACCAAGGCATGCCCACCAGAAATAGCCCAATCGTTATACGATGCCTTGCTAGCCAAAGCAGAAGCTTTGTATCCCAGTAAGATTCAATCAGGAATCTTTGGTGCGGATATGAAAGTTCATTTAGTAAATGACGGTCCGGTAACCCTATCTTTAGAACTCTAGTAAATCATTGGATAGTGAAAATCAAATTACTCATTCTTGATGTCGATGGCACCATGACCAATGGTCAGATTCATGTAGGTGCTCAAGGAGAACTATTTAAATCCTTTAATGCCAAAGATGGCCACGGTATTCGCTCAGCTATGCAGGAGGGAGTAGAAATTGCCATCATTTCGACGAGTAACAGTAGCGATATTATAGGGGCTCGCATGCAGATGCTTGGCATCTCCCGCTGGTATGCTGGTCCACAAGATAAGCTTGAAGTATTGCAATCATGGATGCAAGAGCTTAGTACAGATAAGAAGTCTATTGCCTTTATAGGCGATGATCTAAATGATCAGACCATCATGGAATATGTAGGACTGGCCGCATGTCCCCAGGATGCCGTAGAAGAAATAAAGCTTCACGTTGATGTTGTCCTGAGTAAGAAGGGTGGGGAAGGTTGTGTCCGAGAGTTTATTGATCGATTTATCCTTTCAACCGAGGATTAACTCGTTGAGTATTACGCAATGGAGGAGGGCACGCATTCTACTCATCTTCGACCTGTATTGGATATGAAGGGTCGCAAGCTGACCATGCTCGACCTATGCAGTATTGATTCATTAGGTAACAAAAGATTTAAACTAAAGGGCTTTCTGTCGAAGGCACATCAACAGGGAAAGACGACGCTCATTTCTGTAGGAGGTAATCGCTCAAATCATCTTCACGCATTGGCGCATATAGGACATGAAGTCAATATGACCACTATTGGGATCGTTCGAGGAGAGGAGAGAAGTACGCCAACATTAGATGACTGTAAAGCCAAG
>DLYY01000110.1 GCA_003447535.1 Bacteroidota bacterium
AAAAGAAAGTTGCCAATATTGATCGTCCTTTATTGCTGGTTTTTTCGCATGGACCAAATTGGGAGTGGGGCTCCTTAGGATGTAGTGCTGCCCTTCCCCACCCTGTATATCTTGCCTATAAACCATTAAAAAGTTCCATAATGGACAAATGGCTAAAAGCACGTCGTTCGCGTTTTGGGGCAAACCTTATCTCGATGCGTCAACTGCCCAAGACCTTAGTGCAAATCAAGGACCAACCGAGTTGCGTACTACTGATTGTTGATCAAAACCCTTCGAATCCTGCTCATGCCCATGGAGCCGAGTTCTTTGGGCAGACGAGTGCCTTTCTATCTGGCATGGCAAGGCTTGCTGTACGGTACCAATTTGACATTGCCTACATCGATGTAAAGACGACTAAGCCAGGAAAGTATAGTGCCTACATGAGGGCTTCATATGATGTACAAGCCAACACAACACCCGAAGAGGTTACTCAATGGTATGCTCAAGAACTCGAACAATCGCTTAGAGAAGAACCGCACCGCTGGTTGTGGACCCATAAGCGATTTAAACATGACAGCTATTGGTCGGAGTAATCCGTAATTTCACCCTATGGAGGTTGCGATCGTCATATTAAATTGGAATGGCAGGAACTGGTTAGAAAAGTTTTTACCCAGTGTAATACGTCACCTCAATCTTAAACGTGACGTGCTCTGGGTGGCCGACAATGCCTCTACAGACGACTCTATCGAATGGCTTAAAGCCAACTATCCCAATGTTGAGCTTCTTGAGATGAAGGAGAATACAGGGTATTCAGGAGGATATCATGAAGCGCTTAACGCCATTGAAGCGGATTATTACGTCTTGCTGAATAGCGACATCGAAGTTGGGCCAAATTGGCTTGATCCTATGATTGACCGCATGGATAGCCATGCACATATCGCAGCCTGCCAACCGAAAATTCTGAGTTACGACAAAAAGGATTCTTTCGAGTATGCCGGAGCATGTGGTGGCTACATCGATCGACTAGGTTATCCCTTTTGCCGAGGACGTATTCTCAATCACTGCGAAAAGGATGAAGGGCAATATGATGAAGCCCAGCCCATATTTTGGGCAACTGGAGCCTGCCTTGTAGTGCGATCAAGTGCATATCATAGTATCGGAGGACTTCATGCGCCTTTTTTCGCGCATATGGAAGAAATTGACCTTTGCTGGCGATTTCAGCGAGCAGGTTTTGAGGTATGGGTAGAACCTCAGTCTATAGTCTACCATGTCGGTGGAGGTAGCCTTTCGCAGACCAGCCCCTTCAAAACGGAGCTAAACTTTCGAAACAATCTTCTTCTCTTATATCGAAATATTCATCCGAACCATCGAAATTCCCTTCTATTTAAGCGAATGGTATGGGATGGCCTTGCTGGTGCGATTTACTTTATCACCGGGCGATGGAAGCTCTTTATGGCTGTAATAAAGGCACACAATGGGTTTCGTGCCATGAAAGCCGAGGAGCATAAGGACAGTTTCAATGATAGCCTTGGCTATATTCCGCAGCACAAGCTTAAGCATCTTTTCAATGGACATATTCTCATTCACGCCATTATTCGAGGAAAAAAGACGTTCGCAAGCCTTAACCAGGCCTTATTCCAAAAAGCTGTCAACCGCTAAGACGTAGCCTTCGAGTCCAAATCCAGCAATTAAGCCTTTACAAACTGGCGATAAGAGATTTACTTGACGAAAATCCTCTCTTGCATAAGGGTTGGATATATGCACCTCAACAACCGGTGTATCAATAGCTGCAATGGCATCGTGAAGGGCAACCGAGGTATGGGTATAGCCACCGGCATTCAGGATAACACCATGATAGCCTTTAGCCTTAGCCTGTTGCAAGGCATCAATAAGCTCCCCTTCTATATTGGACTGTTTTTGATCAATCACACAACTCCCCTGATAGACATCCTTTATTTCTTGAAGGAATGTCAATAAGTCTTGGTCCCCATAAATTGAGGTTTCCCGCTGACCTACTAAATTCAAGTTTGGACCGTTAAGAATGAGGAGCTTTTTCATCACTTGTATTGATTTACTAAAATAACAAGTCCAAAGTTAGCCTATGCAATGGAATACTGCTATAGAGGATTTTAGGTCCTATATTATCCTTGAACGGAATCAAAGTGATAATACAGTATTGGCTTACCATGCTGATATGCTTAAGTTTCAATCCTTACTTGAAGAGAATAAAACACCGATGAATGTGCAACGGGAGGACATCGAGGCTTTTCTCGCAGCGATTCATGACTTGGGCTTAGCCAAAAGAAGTCAGGCTCGATTGCTTTCGAGCATCAAGGCCTTTTTTCGCTGGATGAATCTCGAGGGAATTCGAGAAGATAATCCTTCAGCCTCCTTAGAAGGACCAAAACGCGATCAAAAACTTCCCGATACGCTCAGTGTAGAGGATGTAAGTGCCTTGATTGAATCCCATGACTTAAGTAAAAATGAGGGGAATCGAAATCGAGCCATCTTTGAAGTACTGTATAGCTGCGGACTAAGGGTTAGTGAATGCATTGGCCTAAAGATGAATAACATCTATTTCGAGGAAGAAATCATCAAGGTCATTGGTAAGGGAGATCGGGAGCGGCTTGTTCCGATTGGAAGGGCGGCTATGCATAGTCTTAGAATTTATCTTGATGAAGTGCGGAGTAAACAAACAGTCGCCCAGGAAGGACAGGGATTTGTCTTTTTAAATCGGCGAGGCAAACCCCTTAGCCGCGTTATGATTTTTTACATGGTTAAAGAGGCAGCTGAGCGCACAGGCCTTAGAAAATCCATTAGTCCGCATACCTTTCGGCATAGCTTTGCTACCCATTTAGTGGAGGGTGGTGCTGATTTACGAGCTGTGCAAGAAATGCTAGGTCACGCCAACATTACAACAACGGAGATCTATACCCATTTGGACCAGAGTCATCTTAGAAAGGCTTTGGAGAAGTTTCATCCACGATTTAAGGGGTG
>DLYY01000175.1 GCA_003447535.1 Bacteroidota bacterium
AAGGAAACTGATCGTATTATGGCTATCACTAAATTATTGGACGGTATTGGCGCGTCCTATCACGAATACGACGATGGGCTCAGTATACATGGAAACCCCAATCTAGCCTTTGATTCTGCACATTTTGAAAGTTTTCATGACCATCGTATCGCTATGGCATCGGCGATAGCCGCACTTCGAGGAAATAAAACCTCCACCATTAAAAATGCTGAGGCCGCAGCTGTTTCCTACCCGGAATTTTGGAGTCACTTAGATCTACTGAAGGTCTAATGATTTAGCCTCTACAACTAAGTTTTTTTGTGACTTTGGCCCTGACTTACTTTGTTTTTTTTTGTTTATTTATCTCTTTTTCGTTGCCTGATTGAGACATTTGCATAGCTTCTTCTGCAATATCTGACATTTCGTCGGTCAATTAGGCAGATTCCCATTACTGTTATGTATTTGGTACGGTCATTGCTCTAAACACAAGTAAACATATAAAACCAGCTATTATGAAAGCAACGTCCGATCTTCACGAACTAGGAGAAGAAATTGAAAAGCAAGTGCACAAGTTTGGGCAAGAGCTTCACGATTTCGTTGAGCGAGTGATACCAACATCTACAAAGACAAAAGATTTTCGGCCCGATGCTGACCTTATTGTTTCGGACACGACCTTTAGCATTGTAATGGATCTACCTGGCCTCACAAAAAAAGAAATTGCGATTATCCGTAAACAAGATGTACTCACCGTACGCGTTGAAAGAGAGGTAGAATTGGCGGAAAATGAACATTATAAACGAAAAGAACGGAAATCAGGTGCATTCATGCGTTCATTTGCAATTCCCGAAAAAGCCGATGCTAGTAACATCACCGCCAGCTTTCGAAACGGGGTGTTAACCATACAGCTACCAATGGGTAGTACCGATGAGGATACCACTCACATACCTGTGCAATAGCGACGGATTTATCTTACTAAAGTAGCACTTACAACAAATTTAATGACAACGAACGAGTAAAAAGATACAGCAATGGGAAAAATAATTGGAATAGATTTAGGAACAACCAACTCTTGTGTTTCCGTAATGGAAGGCAATGAACCGGTCGTTATTCAAAACGCAGAAGGTGGTCGTACGACTCCGTCTGTAGTGGCTTTTGCAAAAGATGGTGAACGTATGGTAGGAGCTCCTGCTAAGCGGCAAGCCATTACCAACCCAGACAAAACAATTGCCTCAGTTAAACGATTTGTGGGGCGTATGTTCGATGAGGTTTCCGGCGAGACTAAGCAAGTAGCCTACAAAGTAGTTAAAGGAGATGACAATACGGCACGCGTAGAGATTGATGATCGTAAATACGCACCCCAAGAGATCTCAGCTATGGTACTTCAAAAAATGAAACAAACCGCCGAAGAATATTTAGGTGAAAAAATAACCGATGCCGTTATTACTGTCCCTGCATATTTCAATGATGCGCAACGTAAAGCAACTCAAGAGGCTGGTAAAATAGCCGGTTTGGAAGTAAAGCGTATCATCAATGAGCCCACAGCGGCAGCACTAGCCTACGGTCTTGACAAAAAAGATACCGACCAAACTATTGCCGTTTATGACTTAGGTGGTGGTACCTTTGATGTTTCTATACTTGATTTAGGAGACGGAGTCTTTGAGGTAAAATCAACCAACGGTGACACTCATTTGGGTGGAGACGACTTTGACCAACGAATCATTGACTTCTTAGCCGATGAATTTAAAAATACTGATGGTATTGATCTCAGAAATGATGCCATGGCTATGCAACGATTAAAAGATGCTGCCGAAAAAGCAAAAATCGAGTTATCCAGCTCACAGAAAACAACCATCAACCTTCCATTTATCACGGCCACCCAAGATGGTCCGAAGCACATAAACATCGACCTAAGTCGTTCAAAATTCGAACAACTTGTAGACGACCTTGTGAAGCGTTCCATTAAGCCATGTGAGCAAGCTTTAAAAGATGCTGGGCTAAGTAAAAGTGACATTGATCAAGTTATATTAGTTGGTGGTTCGACCCGAATCCCGCGCATACAAGAAGCCGTTAAAGAATTCTTTGGAAAAGATCCAAGTAAAGGGGTAAATCCAGACGAAGTTGTGGCTGTTGGCGCCGCTATTCAGGGTGGAGTTCTAACGGGCGAAGTGGACGATGTTGTACTCTTAGATGTAACTCCTCTTACCCTAGGTATTGAAACCTTAGGAGGGGTAATGACCCCACTTATCGAGTCTAATAGCACGATTCCAACCTCTAAATCACAGGTATTCTCAACCGCGGCAGATAACCAAAGCAGCGTTGAGATTCACGTACTTCAAGGGGAACGTGCGCAGGCGGCAGCCAACCGTACGCTAGGCCGTTTTCACTTAGATGGCATACCACCCGCGCCTCGCGGCATGCCTCAAGTTGAAGTAACCTTCGATTTGGACGCCAATGGGGTGTTAAATATTATTGCCAAAGACAAAGGTACTGGCAAGGAACAAACCATTCGCATCGAATCTTCCTCCGGTTTATCGGATGAGGAAATCGAAAAAATGAAACAAGCGGCGAAGGATCACGAAGATGAGGATAAAAAGCTTCGTGAAAAAGTTGAGAAAATGAACCAGGCCGATGGATTAATTTTCTCTACTAAAAAGCAGCTTGAAGAGTATGCCGATAAAATTTCAGAAGACAACAAGAAAGCCATAGAGGACGCTGTTGCCAAACTTGAAGAAATGCACAAAGCGGAGAACTTGGACGAACTCGAAGCTGCCATGGAAGCAGTGAATACCGCTTGGGCGGGGGCTTCCCAGGAAATTTATGCAGCATCGCAGGCTGAGGCGGAAGCCGCTGCCGGCGCCGCAGGAGCCGAAGGTGATGCGGCGGGTGGAGGTGAGAGTTCTCCATCAGACGATAATGATGCCGTTGACGCTGACTTTGAAGTTGTCGACGAAGACGACAAAGATAAGTAAGCTTATCTTGAACATCCTTGGCATTGAATCTTCTTGCGACGATACTGCCGCTTCGGTATTAACCGAAGCGGGAGTGTTGTCCAATGTCATTGCTTCTCAATCCATTCACATCCAATTTGGTGGGGTCGTTCCTGAACTCGCTTCAAGAGCTCATCACCAAACCATTAGCCAAACAGTCGAGCAGGCGTTGACAGAAGCGCAACTAGCTATTCAGGAGATTGACGTAATTGCCGTCACCCAAGGCCCAGGACTCATGGGCTCGTTACTAATTGGCCTAAGTTTTGCCAAAGGTCTATCCTTAGCTCATCAGATTCCTATGGTGGGAGTGAATCATATGGATGCTCATATTTTTGCTAATACCATTG
>DLYY01000048.1 GCA_003447535.1 Bacteroidota bacterium
TCGCTTCTGTAAGCCACATCGCAACGAACATCAGAGCCAGAAAGGAAGATGGAATCCACTTGGCAATGGTCCCTTCCCTCAACAATCGAAATATAAACGGCAGTGCTGGAATTAAAAATATGAGTCGGTAATCAAAATTACTACCAAGCAAATAGCAGCCAATGAATATCGCTATGGTTCCACGAAATAACTTCGCCTCATAACTTTCTATTAGCGAGTCGGGCAACCCTTCACACGCTAGTTTATAACCGACTATAAAGCAAACGGCTACCAGAACCCAGGCGACTAAGATCAAATAGGCAGGCAACATTACTGCGCTTTTATCAATAGCCATCGCAATATTGTTTGGCAGCACGGGTACACCAAAGCTAATGTACGGGCTCCAAGGAGTGTTTTCACGGACCAGCTCTATGTAAGGCTTATTAATTATAAGATACAACAAGGTGAGCAGAGCAAAAGGGACTAGTAGGAAAAGGGATTTCTTAATGCTATGCCGTACAAATATATAGAACCCGAACACAGGAAATAATTTGAGACAAGTAGCCAGCAACATTACGGCTCCAGCCAATCCATCTCGAAGGTAGCCTGTACTTTTTAGGCAAATCCATATTGAAAGCACTACAGTAAAAAATATAATCAACTCATAATTACACCATTCGAGGCAGAGCAGTACCGGAGGAGAATAGATAAAGGGTAAATAAGCATACCAATGTTTCGTTTTGTCCTTCCAAAAAACAAGAGCAACGCCCATCGCAAATAAAGAAGCGAAGGCCAAATAAACATACTTTATATCCTCCTGCTCCAATCCTAAGAATGGCATGTGTAGCCAAAAAGGAAGGTAATTATAAAAGCGGCCACGGTAATCAAATTCCCGAGAACGATAAGGATCCCCACCCTCTTGGTAGTACTGAATTCCCGATGCTATAACTTTGAAATCAGCATAAGGGATGGAAAACGGAACTGCCCCAACTGCTCTGAAAATGTGATTCAATTCCCCCCGACTAACGGGTAACCAAGTTGTAATTATCGAGCCCTGAAGAATTATGTAGATAAAGAGAGTTATCTTACTTTCGAAATATTGCTCATTTAAAATCTGTTACTTGAATTCACTTTATTATTCGACTCAATCGAACGCCAAAAAACGGCCTGGAGATATATTCATCCACAAGCTCCAACTCGAAGTCGGGAAGCTCATCTCCTGATATAATCGATAACCGCTCACTTGCAGGGTCCATCTCAATTCTTTGAATCACAAAAACATCCTGTATGTTAGCGTGGAGAAAAGTGGTGCCACTTGCATCTTTCAGTAAGGACGATTGATTTATATGCATGCCTTGCTTTTTGTAGCTCAGCCAATGGGAAAGACGAGAATCAAGAACCAAGTAAGAGCTCTCAGCCTGCTCGTCCAACAATGCTTTCGCCCAGCGAAACTCACGCTCATAAAAGTTCTTTTTAGTAAATATGGCTTGCGAACTACGAGATGCTGAAATCGTCGTCAGGAAAATAACTGATCCTACCAACAGGGTATTCCAAAACCGAGGGCTCAGCTTTTCCTTTACCAAAACCCAAACCGGAGCCAATACCAAGATCAAGTGAATCGGTAGTCCAAGTCGCGTTGCGAAATGGGAATCCAGTTTCCCGACATGATAGGCCAATATAACCAACAGATGGAGTATCAATACCAGTCCCCAAAGTCCCAATACATCATAATCGCGAGGTTTAAACCTAGTCCAGTTTTTGAGGCGTTTGAGTGAGACAACCAATAAAAAGAACAGAGAGAGAGAACCAAGTACTGTAAGCAAAAATGAGTTGGGGTACTCCGGGCTTAAATTGAAAAAATACATGACCGCATGACCAACATTCTCCGGGATGTAGGAAATGGAAAAAGGATTCGTTACTTCACTAGGAAGCTCCCACAAATCCGTTCTACTCCTAAACCATCGATTCTGCAAAATGAGAGGGGCCAACAACCAAGGAGCCAGCACCGTTATCCAACCAGGGCCAATCTTTGAATTGGCTTTCCATCTCAACGCCAAAAGAAGCAAGACAGGAAATAAAAACAAAAAGGATTCATACCTTATATGCGCCAATAATATGGCACTCAAAACAAGTAGGGTCTCCTTGTCCAATCCCGGTCGAGCTGTTAAGGAAAGTGAAAGATAAAGCGTCAGTGCAATCAGCAGAAAATTAAGCAACTCGAATCCTGCTCCGGTAGCGTTTTGGCCAAGCAAGGGTAATCCAGCAAGTAACAATACTGCAAGCACCCCACCCCGCTTTTTGCCCAAGTGGAAACCTGCCATGTAAATGACAAGGAACAGAGCCACAGTAAGAATGGCATTGAGTACATGGGGATTACTTACGCGGTAACCCGTCAGGTCATGAATGATGGAAACCAAAAAGGGAAACAGAAAAGGTCGTTTGTCTACATAACCCTGGATAAATTCAAAATCACCCTGCACATCTACGCCCCTCGTCGGAGTGTAAGCGCTCTTATTAAGGTGCATATTCAAGGAAGTCGCCGTCAGGTTATATTCGTCCATGAGGATCTTGTATCCAAAATCTTCATGCGCCAACTGAAAGGCGGATGCTGCTAAAATAACTGTTACGATGGAGATACTAAATCGCTTTTTGATCGCCGGTCTGGGCAAACGTCGGACAAGCCGAACGAGCACGGTGGCAAATAATATCAAAGCCAATGCCAGAACCGGCATCGTTCCATATTGAATCATGCCAGGAAGCCAGGTTTCTGGGATTAATAAAAGCGATAGTATCAAAACTAGCGCCCCATTGGCTATCGTCAGCCAGATCCGACTTCTTGAACTAAAAATGCCGTTCATGGAAGCCATTTGGAAAAATAAGCAGTAAGTTCATCCGAGGCATCATTTTTGACCTGTGATAATTCCAACAAGTTCTGCTGATACGTCTCCTCCTGCGACTCCGTCATCCGGATTTCCGTCACACGGTGAATATTTGAAGAGTAACCAGGCCCGAGATTGAAGGATTGCAGCAACTCCATCTCAAAGTGTTCTTCCAACGCGGCTAGTTGTTGAGCTTCAAGAGAAATGGGTAACTCCAAACCGGATTCCACCTCTCGCTGAACGATAAGGACATCGGAG
>DLYY01000151.1:0-10611 GCA_003447535.1 Bacteroidota bacterium
AGACCCCGTGAAGTATCCTTTGTTGGAGACGATGCCGCTGTCTTCGGGCCACTACCCTGCCAAATTTAATAAGTTACTCTCAAAATACACCTAGGAACTATGTTTACGCGCATTGAAGAGTGGTGGTTTACTAGGATTGCCTCGTTGGTAGGATTATGGGCATTCTTTGCTCTGAGTGCGGATTTATCCTTTGCTCTTCAACCCATGGATGCAAATAATGCATGGACCCAGCTTGCCTTTATCCTTAGCTGGTCTGTTTTTGCAGCATCGCTAGGGTATTGGGTCAATGATGTTTTTGATCGAAAAAAAGATGCCTTAGGAGGAAAAATGAATACCACAGCGGGTAAGTCATTATGGTTAATGATTACGACAACGCTTGTTCTTATTGTCCTCACTACTTCATGTGTTTGGGTGCTCCCCTTGCATAATAACCAAGTTGTAATTGGGTTAGTAGGCCTGCAAATCGTATTGTTTTTCTTGTACGCCATGCCTTATCTCAGATTTAAGGAGCGTCCTCTAGGCGGTATTATGGTGGATTCGATTTATGCCTATGTGGTGCCAAATTGTATTGTATTCTTCGTGGTAAATAATCTAGAGCCTTTTGATTTAGGGGTGCAGTATTTAGTCTTGATCGGAAGCTGGTCTTTTATCGCAGGCTGTCGAAGCATAGTTAACCATCATTGGGAAGATCGACAGTCGGATACATTATCCAATACACGAACCGCAGCGACCGCATGGCCCAAAGCCAAGGTGTTGCGCTGGCTAAAAATTTACCTTCCAACCCTAGAAATCATTTTCTTCAGTCTGTTTTTATGGCTTGGTAATGGATGGATTTGTGTTGCCCTTTATCTAGGGTATTTGTTATGGCTTATTTGGCGAAGTGTCGATACATCCAAACTTGATGGCGTGCGGTTGTTAGCAGAACCCAGTGAATTGAGTTTTCAATGCACTTTGAAGGTATATGCCTTACTTCTTCCCCTTATATCAATCATTATGCTAGCTATGTCACAGCCTGTTGAGGGCGCGGTGATTGGACTGATTTGGTGTGTGGCATTCTATAAAAGCCTTCGTTGGGCAGGACCGGATCTCAAGTTTGTGCGCACATTAATGGTACGTGCTTACTTTTTTATGTTGCCCATATATCACGCGGCGTATTGGTTTGTTTTTAAGATCTTAAGTCGAGTTGTCAATTATTCAATCTATTACGTGGCCTTGCTTTTTGGTCGAAATCTCAAGAAGGAAAAAGCTGATATCACTGCCTCAAGTTCCTCTTGCCAAAAGCCCTCAGGTTCAGCAGCGTCTCCAACCACTCCACAAAAAAATCCACATAGTCTATTACATACTCCTGTAGAGAAGTGCGTCCATATGCTTTGGATTGGTCAACAAATAGGGCTTATGGAACAATTAACACTAGCCTCGTTTGTACACTTTGGTTATGACGTGCATCTTTGGCTGTATTCTGAGACATCTACGTCAAACGTCCCGGATACAGTTAAGGTGATGGATGCCAATGCCGTGATTTCTTCTAAAGAGGTGTTTCACTATAAAAAGGGCTCTCAATTTGGCACAGGCAAAGGAAGTGTCGCAGGTTTTTCCGACATTTTTCGTTATAAACTCCTTTATGATTATGGAGGATGGTGGGTAGACATGGATGTGACATGCCTCAAAGCTTTTGATGTGGAGACACCGTATTTTTTTAGAGGGCATCACAATTTACTCTTGGTAGGCAACATAATGAAGGCACCAAAGGGAAGTTCTCTTATGTGGTCTTGTTATACCAAGGCCAAAGAGCAAGTGACAGCAGATAATAGAGATTGGCATCTTCCTATTCAAATCTTAGTCGACGAAGTATTAGCCCAAGGATTAGAGAATTGTATCTACCACGGCATGTCGAACACCGATGAGTTTGATACGATCGCCAAATATTTTGTTCGGCCTGTGGATTTTCCTGTGGAGTGGTGTGCCATTCATTGGTGTAATGAGGTGCTTCGAAGTCGAAAGATTGATGTACGTTGGATGCCTAAAGAGGGACGCTTAATGAAAGAAATTGGCCAATATAAGCTCACAGCTTTTTATGACAAAAGACAAGAGGCTGATCTCGCACCTTGGGAGGTCAAGATGATACAAATCATGTAATTTAAGCCCATGCTGACAAAGCAGGAGATATCAGCCTATCAAAAGGCACGTAGCGTAAATAGCAATAAGTTGTGCCACGCCCCATTTACCAATCTGTATTTTAATACAGAAGGTCATGTTGCCGTTTGCTGGTTAACATTCTATAATCCAGTGGTCTATGATGAATCAAAATCGCTAAAGGACATTTGGCATGACGTTAAGTTTCAGTCAATTCGAGAGCATATTGGCCGTGACGATTTATCCAAGTATTGCCAGACTTGCGAACAACACCTAAAACAAGGGAATCATGTTAATCTACTTGCCAAAGCTTATGATACAGCCCCGGCGGATGTTGACTATCCATCAATTATTGAATTTGAGCTTGAAAATACCTGCAACCTGGCCTGTACAATGTGTAATGGGCTTTTATCATCTACCATCCGAAAAGATCGAGAAGGCAAGCCTCCGCTCAAGAGCCCTTATGGCAAGAAATTTCGCGAGAATTTAAAGGAATTTATCCCTCACCTTTCTGAGGCGAGGTTTAATGGCGGTGAGCCCTTTTTGATTCAACAGTACTGGCCAATTTGGGAGGACATGATGGTGATAAACCCTGCCGTTAAAATGACTATGGCCACTAATGGTTCGGTCTTAAACAGCCGAGTAAAAGATGTCTTAACAAGAGGAAATATTCATCTTAACATTTCCATGGATGGCTTTTCCAAGGAAACTTATGAATCGATCCGAGTCGGCGGAAATTTCGAGCGCCTAATGAAAAATCTCGACTATTTTATCGCGTTTTGCGCAAACCATAACCGCACCTTGTGTATCATGGTCAATCCGATGCGTCAGAACTGGTGGGAAATGCCGGATTTTGTCAATTGGGTCAACACTCAAAACATTCGAATATGGTTTAACTCCATTATCAAACCGGAAGACCAATCGATTTGGGCATTATCTCCTGAAAAGCTCCAAGAGGTTTACGACACACTCAATGCAGCAACAATAAACCACAAACCCTCCTTATGTAGCCAAGAGGTTTATGAACACAACGTATCAACCTATACCAACTTGGTTCATAATCAAATTCATAACTGGCTTATAGATGCTCGTCGACAAGAGGAAAGCTCCAGTGATTCTTTACCAACGGATAAAAATTTCGTGGCCTTAATTCGTCCTCACTTACCCCTTAATCATGATTTCTTCAAGTTGTTTCCCCGTTTGAAGGATGAACAAAAGAAAGCATTAAAAAAGGCGATTCATCAACAAAATGTTGTCTTTTCCGCCGCCCAAATGGAAGACATGCACCAGAAGGCACTTCAAGAGGCGATCGATACTTTGGTAGCATCAAAATAAAACTTTGCGCGAAGGGTATCTTCAAGTTGTTGGTCGCTGCTTCCCCATAGAAAGTCAATCTGACTCAACAACCCGCCCTCAATCATTTCGTGAATCATTTCTCCCATACCCTGTTGGTTTTGCATTAGCTGCATTACCCCATCAATTTTTTTGGTTAACTCAGCATGATTTCGATCAGGATAGATAGACTGAGAGCAGAGCGAAAGGGCCTCAAAATAGGCAGCCAAAAAGGACTCATGCTGTTCTTCAGGTATTCGAAGCGCATGCAATGCCTTCTGCGCATCATTGAGGGTGATGGACTCTTGATAGAGATCTCGGTAGATCATATAAATTGAGGCCGCCAAGTCAGATGACTGCGGCGTGGTCTCTAAAAAGTCCGCTTGGCTGTAGTCTTCTCGCTGAAAGCCGATCCATTGATCTATGGTATGTATGACTTGGCTTAACTGATTGGTATTGTGTTCTGAAAGGGTATTGTTGATGGGAAGGCGATCTCTTTGACGTCGGACATTATCTAATATTTTTTTTAACGAGGCTGCTGGAAGAAACCTAAGGGACTCGTGTTCTGGATTCCATACAATGTTAAAATGCACTTTTGCCTCGAGGCTATTGGCATATTCAATAAGCCGATCAAGTTCATGAATGTTGGATCGCATAATGCATGCGGCAATATTTAGGTACATGGATTGATTGTCTGAAAGTTTTTTTAGCTTATTAATATTGGAAGCAACTTTCTTCCATTGAGCGCCCTGGCGAATTGACTCATAGGTGTCTGGAGTGGCACTATCGATCGAGAGATTAAAGCCTACTCGAAGTTGACTAAGGAGCCCTTCAAGTGAAGCATTCCACACCGTAGCATTGGTGGTGATATGCAGGGCAATGGAGGGTCTGTGCTCTAGAACTAACTCCCAGATTTGTCGATAGGGCTTGATCAACATGGGTTCTCCACCCAGAAACTTGAGGTCGGTGAGGTAAGGCAGAAAGGGTAGGAGCTTTTCGGCGAAGTGATTATCATACACCTTGGGCATAGGGGGCATTTGTTCTCTTCCCTGCCGTATGGTAGAGCTGAAATAACCACTACACATGGAGCAAGCCAGGTTACAGGTGTTGTCGATTTCGAATTCGAAGACTTTGGGCATGGCAGTTCTTCCCGTAAGCTGGTTGAGGCGGTGCTTTATTGTTGGGGTGTGTGCATATTGATCATAATGCTTTGCGCGACTTCCATCAAAGTTACCTGCTTGAATAAGCTCTTGGCATAGCTTACAGCCACCGCTGAGGTCGCGTTTTTGTATACTTTTTCTTAGCGCCTGAGCCTTTGGGCCAGTCCAGGCTTCTTTAATGCTATGCGTCTTGATATTTCCCAGCACATGAATTCGATTAAAACAGCAGGCAGTAATGTTTCCATTTTGCTCAAAGTTTAAGCTGGAAAAGGGAGCATGGCAAATGGCATGGCGTGCCTCTTTAGGTCTACTAGCGTTGTACGCTTTCAGGGTCTTTCGACGAATCATAACTACTTAGACAGTGCCGCACTTTCTGGTGCATAATCCTTTATGATGTCCCAGAATTCAGGAAAAACTTCTGAAAAATCCTCTTTTCTGAAGCGGTCATGTCGGGCGATTTTTTCAAAGAAACCCGTAAAAGGCTTATCGATAGTGTTGTTAAGGTAGGTGATGAGGTTGTCGATGGTTTTTGTACGCTTTTCGGTCATTTTATAGGTGGACACAAAAGATTGTAATCGCTCTCGTACAATCTGCTTTACCTCTTCTGGAAGGATTTCTATGCTGTATTCCCAAGGCTCATAGATAAGGTTCCAAAAGACGGGTAGGCCTGGAAACTCCTTATTCATACATTCAAAATACTCCTGGAAGTAGAAAATATTCATATTGGTCACAGAACAGCAAATCTTACACTCAATGGTATCTTTTTCTGTGTAGCCTCCATGGCGAATCCACCGCTTCATATTCTCAACGACTTCATCCCATTTTGCATTTTTGCGTTGATACTCAAATCGGGGTCCTATATCATCGATTGAGAAGTTGAGAAATACGTGCTTAAACTTCTTAAAAAGCTTCGCCACATGAGCATCATACACAGTGCCATTCGTATTTAACAAGAGTTGTATGTTTTTTGCATGACCTGTCTCCACGCAGTACTCTAATAACTCAATGTTTTCTTTTGACATGAGGGGCTCGCCACCAAACAGACCAATTTCCATCATATTGGGAATCCAAGATTTGATGGTAGCCATGTTTTCTGGCGTCATGTTGAAGTGGACGGTTTCTTCCCAGTTATATAACTCTTTGGCTTCTCGTATCCATTTATGCGAGGCTGTTGGCATACAGATCCGGCATCTCAAATTGCAAATGTTGCTTGCATTAATTTCTACTCGAGTGGGTTGAAGAGGCTGTTGAACTTGACTTTCGGGGATATTGTAATTGTAGGAGTCATAGCGCATGGGCTTAAGTCCCATGTCTTGTTCTCGCCAACACTCATCACAACCCTTCATGCGAACACCGTTCTTAAAATTTTCCCGAAGGGTTTCCATGTAGTCCGAATTCCAAGCTTCTTCTATACTTGATTCTCCAACGACAAGTGTTTTCCCTTCATGGCTTATAAAATCGTAATGCTTTGAGCAAGGCTTGAACTTTCCTTCTGCCGACATCATGATTTCAAAGAAGGGGAAGTAACAGAAATCTGTTTTGTCCGGATCTCGTAAAACTTCAGGAGTGGTTTGGTTCTTTTTGGCCTTAAACAGCGATGATAAGGGCATAAATCGGCTTTTGTTTATTACTGAAAATAAGAGATTTTAAAGTGAATTTGTGCTAATTCTCGTCAAATCGCGCAATAAATTCGTGATGCAGTGTTTTCCAGTCGTCTTCGCTAAGCCTGGTGATTAATGTTTTGAGCGGCGCACGTCCAATTTCGTGCACAAAGGTTTTCTTCAAGTTGTAGTTAGGGAGGGCATCAAAGACTTTTTGTAATGCCACCGAGGCCTCCTTGGCGACCGAGGGTGATGTTGCTGCTTGTATTTCAGCACTTCGGGTGGATAGGGTTTGCTTCCAAGCACGAAAAAGCTCCTTATCAGATAATGGCGTTTGGGCGTGTTTTGCATCGTCCTCCTCTTCAAGGAGAATGCGTATTTGCTCAATTAACCCATTAAATCTGCGCTTATTGATAGAAAGTCCAGTGTCCTCGTGCTCAAGAACTTTTTGATAGTCTTCGTAGTGATGTAAGACCTTAGCTAGGTCATCTTTTTTCATGGATTGTAAGCTATGTTCTCTGGGCTCAAACACTGTATTAAAAAAGACATTAATGCTGTGTTCCTGGCAAAAGGATACAAGATGGATAATGTCCATGGCATTGGTAGGCATTACGCAGGCGGTAATGGACAGGTCGTCTAATTCTTCCTTAATGCTAAGAAAGTAGTCTATATTTTTTCTCAATGCCTCGTAATCTCCGTTGATCCGAATTTTTTCGTAGACCTCTTTTGAAAAAGCATCCATCGAAATGCTCAGGTTCATTGGATGACCCGCTATAATGGATCGCACCCTTCCGTTAAGGATGGTTCCGTTGGTTGATACATGGGAGACAATGTTAGAGTTAATGGCAATGATTGCTTCCCAAATTTCTAGGTAGTGCCGAATAAGAAAGGGTTCTCCTCCAAAAAAATGTGCGCTTTTTATGTGGGGGAGAATGGTTTTGATTTCTTGGATAAATGCATCGTCGTAGGCCTCTTTCATCGGCGGAAGCCCCATATTGGAGCGTATAGTTGAAGAACAAGCTTCGTTGCACATCACACAAGCTAGGTTGCACCGATTACCTGTTTCAAATTCCAATACTTCAGGATAATCAGGTTTTAGATTTCCTTTAGCATACCATTTGGGAATCCAGGAGGAAGGGACGGGGCTATTTGCACTATCATATTTTTTTGCAAGCAATCCTTCAACATTGTTTTGTTTAATCAGTTGGGCGCACCGACTACACCCTTCAGCCATTTGGCGATTGTTGAATTCTCGACGAATGGATTGTGCTTTTTCTCCTCGCCATAAATCGAGAATGGATGGCCCTTGACCATAGTATCCCAGTAGATCTTTTTGGTTATAGCAACACATACTAATACTCCCTTGAATGCCAAAATATAGTGAGCGCCATGGTGCGTGACAGGACAGATGCCGGTGCTGAGGATCCCGACTGGCATTATATTTTGCCATTTCCTTTTTGGAAAATGTGTGGGGCTTCCTGCTGCTCATGGTTTAAGGTCTGTAGATAGGTGTTTAGCAATCGATTCGGCCATCATGAGGTACCCTTTGCTGGTATGGTGACCATCTTGGGGCCAAAAGTATACGCTTAGCCCATCGCGTTGGCTATACTTTGTATAGTCGGGTAAAAGATCCACGTGAAGGGTGTCATTGTATTGTGTTGAGAGGTAGTCCTTAATGGCTGTGATTTCTTTCGACCATTTGCCTTCACTTGCATTGTTTTTCATTGGGAGTAAAACAAACAATAGACTTCGGTTATCAAGGGTACTAGCCTTCTGCCATTGGTCTATAATTGATTCAGTGTGTCCAACGGCCTGCGCTAGGCGTTCTTGCCGTGTTTTTTTTGTCATCAAGGTATAGTCGAAGCCACCGAGGTAATGCAAAAATAGCCGCGCCACATGAGAGTTAGCATAAATAGCTTCCCACCAAACGGGTGATTGTATCGCAAGTTCTCCCTGGGCATTGTATCTATTCATGCCCCCGCGAATGACAAAGTCTTGCTTTATATCAGCCTCGCTGATTGTTTGTATGATGAGGTCAGCCTCGAATGTACGCAAAAGCTTTTCATAGGTTATGTAGTTAAAAATGGGATCAGAACCACAGAGACCTACATTCCAAACTTCCCAAGAAGTGCTGCTGTCCAATGTATTGAGCTTATGCTCAAGCAACACAGGGTAGGCTGAATCAACCGGTGCGCCATCGCCTTCGGTAAAGGAATCCCCAAAACAAAGAATACGTCGGCTTCCCAATGGCTTTTCGGTGGAGAAGTCGCGGTCACTGAATCCTAAGTAATTGGTGTAACGATCAAAGCTAAACTCTGGTGATTGAAGCACGTGATGTGTGTTGGCTTCACGCACCCAAAGCGAGAGGTCACCATCATAGGGAGATAAATATTGTCCCTCTCGAATTTCTGTGTAGGAGGCAACAAGGCCAAGTGTGCGCAATCCAAGCTCTAATAAAATCCAATAAATGGCAAAGGAGGTAAGAAGCCCTAAGGGCCTTTTATAATTCTCACTACTCCATTTCCTTTTCCACCCGACTAGAAAAAGACAGGTTGCTATTATTCCCAAGACCACGACAATCCAAAGAGAGGGTATAAAGTAATAAGTAAACTTGAGATACATCCATTGCGTCAGGGTGGGGTTGACAGAATACATCCATTCGACAAATACATCACCTAATAGCGTATAGAGAGTGTAAAAAATGATGCTGATCACAAGCGCTGTTAATCCTCTTTTTTGATGGCTAGGTAAGGTGAGAAACCCTCCTTGAATCGTTTTTTTATTTTGAAACACAATGGAGAGCGACCCAACAGAAATCATGAATAATGCAATAAGTAAGGCAGTTTTTACGATAAAGACAAGGCCACCCATGCTTGGGTACCATGATTTTATTTCGACCCATTCTGCAAAGAGCCACCAGTAAGGAATACTGCCAAGCAAAATGGCTACGATTCCCAATCCTATCAGGGCATTTCTAAGTGTAACGTACGGTGCTATTTTTTTACCTACCATGGTTGTTCAAAATTGACGGCTTCGTGGCGAACATCGACCCATGTCGGTTTTTTTGCAGGAGAGGTGATGGCCTTTCTTAGCAAGGCAATGGGGGTAAGCATAAAAAGATAGATCACGCTTAACAAAATGCGACTTTGTATTGCGCCCACTGCATGCCCAATTCCCATCCACGCTTTGGCAAGAAGTGCAGTAAATCGTGAAGAACTTGCCGACAAGACCATGAAGACTAGTCCTGCAAAAGACAGTGCAGGAAGCATAAAATACCATCCGATGGCAATAAGCCCGGCACTAAGCACAAGCACGGTCTGATAGTCTTTGGTAAGTGGGCGCAGGTTCATAAGGTTAGAACATAGGGTAAACAAAAGGCGCCACGGCAGAACTACCACCAAAAACAATCAGTAAGCCGAGAATGAGTAACACAGCAATTACAGGCAACAACCAATACATCTTTCGAGCTTTCATGTATTGCCAAAAGTCTTTTAAAAAATCAAACATTTTTTTTCTCTATAACCATTGAATTTAACACCAAAACGTCCATCTCTGTATACTTAAAACACTGAATTGCATCCGATGGTGAACACACGATGGGCTCATCCTTTCGGTTAAAACTTGTGTTGATTAGCATCCCAATCCCAGTCTTTTGTTTCCAAGCCATTAGGAGCTGTTGCACGAAGGGGTCACTTTCTTTATTGATGGTTTGAAGGCGGGAGGAGTAATCGATATGACTTACGGCGGAAAAAGGAGAGCGCTCGTCCTGCAGTCGATCGGTTAATCCTGCATAACTATCCGTAGTTGGAGGAATGCGATAATTTTCCTTGAGCCAGTCAACTTGCAGCATGTAGGGGGAGTCGCAGATGGTTTCAAAATATTCTTCGGCTTCTTCTTGAAGCAGAATAGGTGCAAAAGGGCGAAAGGATTCTCTAAACTTGATTTTTTGGTTGACAAAATCCTGCATGGATGCCTCCCTGGGATCGGCCAATATGCTTCGGTTGCCCAATGCTCTTGGCCCAAACTCCATGCGCCCCCGAAACAAACCAATCACGTGTTTTTCTTCCAGCTTTTGGACTAGCAAATCAATCAGCTCGTCGTCTTCAAGTTGACAGTAATTATATTCCGATCGCTCAATAGATCGCCTAACGGCTTGATTGGAGAATGAGGGCCCTAGAAAAGCCGTGGTCATAGCCTTGCGACTTACTGTGTTGTCAAAGTGCATGGCATTTAGCGCTAGGGCCGCACCCAATGCCCCACCAGCATCTCCTGCTGCAGGCTGGATGTAGAAAGATCGCTCAGGGTACTTTTTTACAAGTAGTCCGTTGGACACGCAGTTCAGCGCCACCCCTCCAGCAAGGCAAACATTATTGCAGGATGTTAGA
>DLYY01000151.1:10957-15722 GCA_003447535.1 Bacteroidota bacterium
CGATCTATGATCTGTTGAATTTGTGCTTCAAGAACCATTTGAATGGCTAATGCTAATTGACAGTGCGTATGGCTAATCGAATCATTTTTCTGCCTTCTTTTCACCCCAAACAACTTTTCCCATCGTCGCTGATGAAGCATGGTTAGCCCATAGGTAAATCGGAAATAGCCAAGGTTAAGGGTATAACTTCCGTCTTCTTTTCCCGAGATTACTTCTTGCTGAATCAAGCGAACAAAGCGCAATACTTCCGGATTCTTTCGTGAAGCAAAAGGAGCTAGCCCCATGAGCTTATATTCTCCTTTGTTCACTTCAAAGCCAAGGAAGTATGTAAAGGATGAATATAAAAGGCCTAAGGAATGAGGGAAGTGTAGTTCTTCTAGTTTTTCAATCCTACCATGACGTCCGTGCATGATTGACGTGGTTGCCCATTCTCCCACACCATCTAAGACAACGATAGCGGCCTCATCAAAAGGTGAAGGATAAAAGCTACTCGCTGCATGGGAGAGATGGTGTTCACTGTAAAAGATGGGCGTGATTTTAGACCATGAGCCATCTATCGCCCTCAGGTTCTTTTTTAAGGTCGATTTAAGGAAGAGTTTTTCACCTAACCATGAAGGCATGGCCTTGATAAAGGCAAAGAGTCCTTTTGGGGCAAAGCGGTAATGATTTTCAAGTATACGTTCAAAGGTTAACAGTGGCTTATCATAAAACACAATGGCGTCTAAATCATCTAAGGTGATGTTTTGGTCGTGTAGACAAAACTCAATAGCCTGCTTGGGAAAGGATGGGTCATTTTTTACTCGGCTAAACCGCTCCTCCTGTGCTGCAGCAACAACTTGACCATTATCAACTAATGCCGCTGCACTGTCATGATAAAAGCAGGATATTCCTAAAATTAAACTTGATTTTTTCAAGATCGATCGGTTAGGTAAGAGAAAATGATTTCCTTTAAAGCCTATTTGAAGGTAAAGAAAACGATGTCATTTCGATTACTACTAAAAAAAGCGGGCTTTTTGTTTTTGATGCTGGTTGGCTTTGCGGGGCTGTTGGAAATAAGCCTGAGAATATGGGGCGGTCTAAAAACTTATCCGGAAAGGAATTTCAATCGATACGAGTCCATGTATAATCAGCAGCCACCTCTATACTATTTCGAGGATCGAAAGGACACAATCTTTTACGAACAAGCTGAGTTTTCCTACTACTGTTTGGTTGATTCGATGGGCCTACGCAATGATCCCAATCGCCTGATTAAGCCGAACGATCAACGCGTTTTTCTCTTTTTAGGGGATTCCTTTACCGAAGGAGTTGGTGGATTTTGCGGCAAGGATATGCCGAGTCAGTTTGAAGCCATAACATCACAGGATACCGTAGCAATCAATGCGGGTATTGTTGGATCTGACCCTTTTTTTCAAACCTTTTGGTATCGCGACACATTCAAGTCATTTCCGCATCACGAAGTGGTTTTTGTGCTCAATGATTCTGACTTGGTTGAGTTTGTAACTCGAGGAGGCAATGAGCGTTTCAGGGGGCAGACTGTTCAATACAAAAAGGGACCCTGGTTTGAAGTAGTGTATCAATACAGCCACACTGTTCGCGCCATAGTACATGGTCTCTTAGGCCAAAACCATATCTTTTTGACCCGTCAAAATATGGAGGCCAATCGGTCGGATGCGTTGCATGCCTACGCCCAATGTATTAATGCCTTTTATGAAGAGTTTGGCGACTTGGTTAAAATTCATGTTGTGCTACAGCCCTACCCCTTTGAATGCCCTGATTGCCAGGGTTTGCCAGAAATTTTACCTCTCTTGGACGAGGATATCCATGTTGTAAACCTTTTTTTAGATTTTGGTAGGGAGCTTCAAAAGAATCAAGGCAGTTTGAGCTGGTCGGTAGATGGCCACTTCAACGATGCCGGCTATCGTCGTTTTGCAGAATACATACACCGGTCAATGATGGGGACTTAACTAAGTTTATGCCACAGCCAAAGTTTCATGCGATCTCTCCATGACGTGGACATAAAGTCGCTTTGATCTTTTGAAAAGTGATGAGCATTTAGTGCATCAAGGTATTGTTCTGCAAGGGGTTGAAGAAGAGGGTCCTTTCCATTAAAAGCTGATTGCAATGTATAATGATTCATATGCACGAGCAGGCATTCCTCCCCCAAAACAAGCAGTTGGTTGCCATTTATAGATCGCTTGCGCGAGGTAGCATTCCATCCACCCACATTGATTCCTGGATGCGGACAAATTAGTGTTCGGGGTTCAATAATCGGAAATTGATCGAGGTATCTTTGATCATCAAAAAGTCCGCGAAGTAAACTTTTTTCGCATCGATATAGGCAGGCATCGCTCCACCAATCAAGGGTTTTAATTCCCTCTACATTGGCCCCAACAAATCCAGCATTAAACAAGCCATGTTTTAAACTTGCCTCAAGCCAAAACTGGTCCTTTTGGGTGGATAATGAATAATGATGAGGTGTTAGCAGTAAGGGGTGTTTTTTTAGATAATCGTCCACAACATCAAGACGCCCCAAGCAGTACATGTCATTGTCGAGATAGACGACCTCTTCTCCCCTCTGTTCGAGGGCGTAAATCATATATCGACTCTTAAGCGACCAGCGAAGCGCATCCTTGTTTCCACGATATGCATTGATTAGTGCTTGAGCCTTTTCATCCTCGGCTAAAATGCTCATGCATTCTGTCTTCAGTATCTTCGGGTTACAGTTTATGTCCTCCTCGCTCCAGGCATCAACAACAAGGCATGATAGCTCATACCCGTGCTCTTTTAAAGATGATGCGAGTACTTGTGTTTGTCTAAGGTGGCTTAAGGTACTCAAGGTGATACAGCGCATAGTACAATATTACCATCATTAATTGAAGATTCTGTACTGTATTAAAACCTACCTTTACAATAGCTCATAGCAATAGGAGATGAAAAAGGCAGTAGTATTTGGTGCAGGAGGATTTATAGGAAGCCATTGGGTGGAATATCTCAAGGCAAAGGGTTTCTGGGTTTTGGCGGTGGATCGTAAGCATCCTGCCTACTTTACAAGCAGTGCGGATCAGTTTATACTAACTGATTTGAGAGATAAAGCCGCTATGAAATCGCTATGGATTAAGGAGGCAACGCTCTATCAATTTGCCGCGGACATGGGAGGTGCAGGTTATGTTTTTACGGGCGATAATGATGCTGAGGTAATGACAAATTCAGCACAAATAAACACCAACACCCTCCGTCTTTCTATTGAACTTGGTATTGAGTCGCTCTTTTTTGCTTCTTCGGCATGTATTTACCCACGTCATCTACAGCGCCACGGTCAAGACCCTTATCTAAAAGAAGATGATGCTTATCCCGCCCATCCGGATAGTGATTATGGATGGGAAAAGCTCTTTGCTGAGCGAATGTATATGGGAGTGCAAAGAAATTATGGTATTCCATGTCGGATAGCACGCTTTCATAATGTCTATGGCCCATGTGGAATATATGAGGGAGGAAAAGAAAAAGCTGTAGCCGCTTTGTGTCGCAAAGTTGCTCTAGCAGAAAATGGAGATTCAATAGAAGTTTGGGGTGATGGTCACCAGCAGCGCAGCTTCTTGTTTATAGAGGACTGCCTTGAAGGTATATGGCGTCTAATGAAGGCCTCGAATGTTGAAAGACCCTTAAACATTGGATCATCTGAAATGGTGTCCATTAATGACCTAGCCAAGCTAATAATAAAGCAGAGCAACAAGGCCCTTACGCTCCGTCATATTGATGGACCGGTTGGAGTAGATGCTCGTTCGTCGGATAATACGTTGGCTGAGGAAACCATCAAGTGGCAGCCTACGGTGTCTCTTAAAGAAGGGGTGAAAGCGACCTACTTGTGGATTAGCGAGGTAATGAAAGAAGAGGCTTAGATTTCCATCCAATCATAGTTTTCGGCAACCAATCGTTTTTGGGGTGGCGAAAAGATAATCATATCCCAGTTTGGATATTCGACTTTGGCCAGTTTCAGAACTAAGCCTTTGCCCGGCTTGGCGTCATCGTGAGTATTGGTTACGTACTCGGCACCGAGTTGTTGAGCTAGCCTAAGCGCGGCATCTGCTCCTGGATTAATCACTCCGCCAAGGAAAAAGGGCAGGCGAAAGTCAGTGAATGTCGTAATTAGAAGACGACAGGTCTTGTCTCTAAACGCTTCTATTTGACTCGGATGTAAGCCAAAGCCATGGGGTGCATAGAAAATAAAGTCATTGTTCCACGAAATGACAAGGGCTTCATAGAGTGGGGGTTTTGCCTTGTAGGGCTGCATGACAGTCATCTTTAAGGATTCGTCAAAGTCACCTATGCCTCCAACACTGGAAAAGCCCTGCTTTGTCAAGCGTTTAATGGCTCGGTCCACCCCTTCAATATTTATAGAGGAGGGCATTTCATGAAGCGTTAACTCGTGGCAGTGATCAGAATAGGGCTGTGAGATAACAATGCGATTGGGTTCGGCAATCTGATCGAGGGCAACAGCGGGTTGACTTAGCCACTGCATGTTAAACTGCTTAAAACCGTCGATTTCTGGTCCGATTAGCCACGGGTCAAGCAGAATGCGCTCTTCTCCCCAATGGATTTCCCATGAGTTATCCATGTTTAACCGACGAAGACGAATCGTAGAAGAAGGTGCTGACATTATCACAAAATAGGGAAATAAAAAAAGCCGCAATACTGCGGCTTTTGCGCCCCCACCTGGACTCGAACCAGGGACCTGCGGATTAACAGTCCGTTGCTCTAACCAACTGAG
>DLYY01000151.1:16032-23733 GCA_003447535.1 Bacteroidota bacterium
TCCGTTGCTCTAACCAACTGAGCTATGGAGGCCTAAATCCTTTTAAAGGACGTCAAAGATAAATTTTAATTTTTAATTCTGTTAAGGGAAAATGCAATTCGCGGTAATCGTTGTAGTTATGGGGTTTTATTGAATATTCCTTTCTTTGTGCAGGTTAACTCAAAGCATGAAAATTTTAACAGTTGGAACCGTCGCCTTTGACGCCATTGAAAGTCCTTTTGGCAAGGTTGATAAAATCATAGGAGGTGCGGCAACCTATATCTCTTGGTCGGCCTCGTTTTACACAAAAGATCTCGCCATTGTTTCGGTAATAGGTGGTGACTATGATATGGAAAGCCTTGACCGTTTAAGGGCGAGAGGGGTAGACACCTCAGGCCTCGAAATAAAAGAAGACGAAAAATCTTTTTTTTGGTCTGGCCGATATCATACCGACATGAATACAAGGGACTCTCTAGAAACCCAACTCAATGTATTGTTATCCTTTGACCCTAAAGTGCCGTCAACCCATCGGGATGCAGAAATACTTATGCTTGGCAATATTGACCCTGCCCTGCAGATGAAGGTCATTGACCAGATGGATAATCCTGCATTCATTGTATTGGACACCATGAATTTTTGGATGGAGATTAAGCTTGATGCATTAAAAGAAGTGATTAAGCGCGTCAATCTTTTAACCATTAATGAAGAGGAGGCTCGCTTGCTTACCGGAGAGTACTCACTAAAAAAAGCCTCTCAAAAGATTCTTACCATGGGGCCTCAATATCTTATTATTAAAAAAGGAGAGCATGGCGCATTGCTTTTTTCGAAAGATGATATG
Organism: Bacteroidota bacterium; assembly: GCA_003447535.1. Lineage (GTDB taxonomy): Bacteria > Bacteroidota > Bacteroidia > Chitinophagales > UBA8649 > UBA8649. The sequence continues at coordinate 16,850 of DLYY01000151.1, forward strand.
TTCTTTGCTCCCGCTCTGCCACTCGAAGACGTTTTTGATCCGACAGGAGCGGGGGACACTTTTGCAGGAGGCTTAGTGGGTTATTTAGCGCAACGCGAAGAGTTCACTTTTGAAGAGCTAAAGCAAGGTGTGATTCACGGATCAATGATGGCGAGCTTTTGCGTTGAGTCATTTGGTCCTCAGCGGCTGATGGAGCTCAATGATGCGATGCGTATGGAGCGCTTGGAGGAGTTTCGAAAGCTGACCAAGTTCTAATTGGCAGGTTTAATAGCCTAATCCTTCTACGATTTGAATAGCGTTTGTTGCAGCACCTTTAAGTAAGTTATCGGCCACAATCCAGCAATTAAAGGCATTCTCGAGGCTCGCGTCTTTTCGGATGCGGCCTACAAATACTTCTTCTTTATTTTCCACAAAGCGCGGCATTGGGTAAATATGTTCTTCGGGCTTGTCTTGGACTATAACTCCTTCTACTTCTGAGATAGCCTCCTTTACGGCATCTAGAGAAAAGGCTTGCCGTAATTCCACATTGGCTGCAATACTATGGCCTCCTTGTACAGGGACCCTTACAACGGTCGCTGTTATTGCTATGGCTGGGTCATTGAAAATTTTTTGGCTTTCCTCGCGCAGTTTAACTTCTTCGGCTGTATCGTTATTCTCATCCAACACTCCATTAACAGGTAGGCAATTCATGTCAATGGGATGGGGATAGGCCATAGTCTCTGCCTGTTTACCTATCCGCTCGGTCATAAGTTGAGTAATGGCATCTTTACCTGTACCTGAAACGGATTGGTATGTGGCAAGGACCATTCGCTTGATGCCGAACCTCCGTTGCACATTGCGCAAGGCAAGCACGAGCTGTATGGTCGAACAATTCGGGTTGGCGATAATTCCGTGGGAATCGTTTACACTGCCTAGGTTGATTTCTGGCACAACCAATGGCACCGCATCATCCATACGCCAACACGATGAGTTGTCAATAACACGGCACCCTGCTTTAACAAAACGAGGCGCCCATTCTTTACTTACTCCACTTCCGGCTGAAAAGATTGCCCACTTGGGCTTTTGCGTTAAGACGTCGTCTATGGTTTGAACCGTCAGGTGCTCATCACGAAACATTCTTGTCTGTCCTGCAGAACGACTAGAGGCCCCCAACAAAAGCTCATTTGGTCTATGTCCTCGGGCTGCTAATCTGTCAAGCAGTTTTTGGCCTACTAGGCCAGTTGCTCCAATTATAGCTCCGCGTTGCTGTATACTCATCACTCAAAAATAAGGACTTCTGCCATGCTAATCTTGGCACCATGATCTCATCACTAACGATGCCTAAAGTATGTTTCATGCACCTAGGACCGATTTGGGTGGCTTGCATTGTATTGGGTCTTTCCGCAGACGCTCAAATCAATACGTCGTTTGATGATTCTTCAGGCTGGCAGAGCTCATGGTGGGGCGATACTTCTGCATTTACCTGCCACAATGGCCTTCTTCAGCTCAATGCCGACCCAAGCCTTGGCCTTGCACGTATTGCTAATAATTCGTCAGCGCATAATCAGGGTCATTTTTATGGAAAAGTCAGTTTGGAGTTTAACCCCTCTTCGATGAATTATATGGTGCTTGATCTTATAAAGGGTCCTGTTCATAAATATTCGCTGATCATCGGGAAAGAGGAGGATAAAGTTCAATGGAAGTATACCACATCCGATGAGGAAGTCGTGCTTTTGGAAAGTCAAGAGGATTATCTACACTATGCTCAAATTCATCTTGAGTTCTGGCTGAACTTCGATAGTCTAGGATACTGGCACCTCTCGACAAGGCTTTTAGATGGCCTCGCGATGGACTCAGGATTAGTCCAGTATTGGGGAAGTCATCATTTTGTTCGTGGTGGACCGGCTGCTGAGTTAGGTATCGAATGTGTCTATACCTCGAGTCGCGCAGATAAGTTTTTTGTCGATACGCTTTATGTCGAGGGCCAACCCTTTCAAGATGTTTTTCCTCCAAGAATCCTATCGTGTAGCTTACAGGGCGTGAGGCAAATTCAGGTTCGCGCAAGTGAGATGGTCCATCCATTACAAGGTTTGTCGAGTTACAATAGTGGAGACTATCAATGCCTTAGCAGTGAAACCCAGGCCAATGCACTTTTTTTGCAATACAACAAGGTGTTTACGCGCGGTGACACCCTTTACTGGAGCGGTATCACCTTGCAAGACAGCTTGGGCAATCAATCCACGTTCATTCCTGAGCCTATAGTTATTGATTATGTTGGTTTTCAAGATATTATCGTGTCACAAGTCATGGAAGATGCCCTTCCTGCGTATAATCTTCCGGGGGCCGAATTTATTGAATTGACCAATCTCACGGAGGATAATATATCACTTGGTCAGTGGAAAGTCACAGTTAATGAAGACACGATTCACTTGCCCAATATCGAGCTCTTGGCCCAACAGAAAGTGCTCTTTTCCAACCCCTCTTCAGCCATAACATTACAATCTTATCTGGATAGTATTTCTTCAGATCAGAATCTATGTGTTCCAAGAATTTGGGCAGTGGACTCTTGGTTTGATTTACCTTCAACGGGAATAATCCAATTGATTGATCACCGAATGGTTCCTCAAGATGTAGCGCAATATTCTCAAGATTCATACGGTCAACAGTATCATATTAATGGCAATTTAATGTCTTCGGGAGGGGTGGCCCTTTTACGCGTATTGGAACAAAATGGTTTTGCCGGCAGCACATCACCGGAAGGAGCCCTCTTCACCTGCTTTTTGGTGGAGGAGTTTTCAGATGTGCCCGCCAAAGGATTGATACACGGCAGAGTTGACGTGATTCATTCAAAAAAGTTGCTTTTAGAAATGTCTGCGGTTGTGGCATACACAGAAATAGTTAAATGCCTACGTCTTTTTGATCAAGAGCAAAATCCTGTTGCCTTTAGTTTACAAAAAGCTCCCTATGACACTGCCTCATGGTATATATCCTTGGGTCAAGCCTTGAACCCAGCCTCCAGCTATTATGTTCAATGGCATCCGCCTTTTTCTTTTGAGTCAGACCCGTCTGCTATTACATGGACTTTCGATCGAATTCAACTTCCCCAAATGGTCTCCAATATGGCGGACGTGTTAATTACAGAGGTTATGGATGATCCATTTATTGGTGAATGCGAGTATTTAGAATTGTACAATCCTGGAGATAACAGCATAGACCTCAAAGAGTTACTCATATGGACCACAAGGGAGGGACAGGTGGTTGATTTAGAAAAAATAGAGCGAGAAGCGCTCCAGATTAGAGCAGGAGAGCATCTTGTCATTAGCCAGGAGTCCTGTGACCTTTCTTCACTTGCTCCAGTTGGCAATCAACACCTATCCGTTCATCTCCCATCTCTTAATAGCAAAACAAAGGGTCTTTTTATCGGTTTTTCTTTAGATAGCCGTCTTGATAGCGTTCATATAGATGAAACAAATCAAGATATACCTTGGCAAAAGGGCTATGCCTTAGAGCGCATAAACAATGGGCGAGATTACTTAACCTCCTGGTGGCTTGCACCAAGTCAGTCGAGGGGAAGTCCTACGAGACAAAACAATCAGATTCTCCAAGGCGGCATGAAAGATGAAAACTGCTTATATCTCTCATCATATATAGTAAGTCTGAATGGAGATGGTGTTTCGGATCTTTTAGAAGTTCAGTTGGCAGATAATGCGTGGAGCCAGGGCGGATATAGGATTGATGTTTTCTCATTGGCCGGGCATCATTGTAGGCAGATTGCTTATGCAGAGGTTGGAGGTGCACGGGATCATTGGTACTGGGATGGAAGCGCAGATGATGGCAGAATCCTTCCTGCGGACTTTTATATTCTTACAATCCAAGGCATTGATGCTGAGGCTCCGCCGAGGTGTTCAGTACCTATTCTAGTTATGTATTGATTACTTTCATTATTCCCTTAGATAAAGTAAGGAGTATGCGTGGTGTTACCGATAAGCTAATTGTGTTAAGTTCCCTGAAATATGGGGATACGAGCCTGATTGTTAAAGCCTTCACCTATAAGTTTGGTGTCCTGAGTTTTATGCTTAAGGGGGTTCGAAAACGGCGTGGAGGAGTTGTTGCGCTGTATCAACCAGCCAGTGTTTTAGAGGCGAACATTGTGTATAGGGAGGGGAAAAGCCTACACGGCATAAATCAACCAAAACATGTTTTGGTTGCGCATAAAACCACAGCAGAACTTCAACGCATGGCAAAAGCCTTATTCATTTCAGAATGTTTACAAAACATCTTGATTCAAGAAAGCCCTAATGAGGAACTTTTTACGCTGTCAGTAGACTGGCTAAGTGCTCTAGAGCATGATGATTCTAATGATTTTCATCACCTACGATTTCTCATCACCTCACTTCAACCTTTAGGTATTCGGCCTCGAATTCCGATGCGTCCTGAGCAGACTCAGTTCGATTTACGCGAAGGTAGATTCAGCCATGTTGTAGAGCATCGCGATGTGCTTCATGAAGAAGAAGCTGCGCTCTTTTTAGAAGGGTTGGAGGGTCGATTTAATCATTTGTCTTCCTTGCAGCGCTGGCAGCTATTACACCACCTACTAGACTATGTAAGAATTCATTTGCCCTGGATGAAACCCATCAAATCGCTTGACGTGATGAAACAGGTTTTTACCGAGACTTCTGCTACAAAAAAAATCTAGGTTTTTGGGGCGTTGGTGAAATGCGTAATTTCGATTGTGCTCAGTAAATTTCTTCACCAAGCTGTACAACAAAAATCGGCATCAGTAGCCCTTCTTATAGATCCTAGTTCGCAGGTTGAAGAAGGCATGTCTTGCTTAGCGAAAGGAGTCGAACAAGGATGGGTGGATGCTGTATTTTATGGGGGGAGCCTTCGCACCCATAGTGAAGAGGAGGCTCATTGGGACAGTCTTCGAAAAAGAATACAAGGGCCAATTTTTGCCTTCCCTTCAAATGCACTACAGGTTCACCCTACAGTCGATGGCCTTCTTCACTTGAGCTTAGTGTCGGGTAGAAACCCGGACTATCTTATTGGCAGACATGTCGAGGCTGCAGTCTATCTTGACGAGCTCGGTATTGACATTATACCGACAGCCTATCTCCTTATTGATGGGGGCAAGGTGTCAACAACGAGTTATATCACAAATACCACTCCCATCCCAAGCGACAAAATAGATATTGCCTATGCAACGGCTCTTGCAGGTGTTCAATTGGGCATGAAGGCCATTTACCTTGAGGCAGGAAGCGGGGCAGATAACGTAGTTCCAATTAACATGGTAAAGACCTTGTCAAGCAAGCTCGATGTGCCAATTATAGTTGGAGGAGGTATTCGCTCTGCTGAGCAGATGCATGCTCTATCTCAAGCGGGAGCTGATGTACTTGTCATTGGCAATGCATTTGAGGAAAATCCCTTTGAGGTTATGGCTGATTTACGCACCTTTAAATGCGCAGTCGAGGTATGAAAGGCTTAGTCCAAAAATCTACAGGAAGCTGGTATAAGGTGTTTTGTGATGACGGGTTTACAAGAGATCTCCGCGTGGCTGGCAAGGTGCGTTTGCATAAATTAGATACGACTAACCCAATAGCTGTAGGTGATGAAGTCACCGTCTCGACGCGAGAGAATGGTGGAGAAAAAATGATAGAGGATATTTCTCAGCGACGGAATTATATCATTCGCCAGTCACCTAAAAAAAGGGGGGCTCGGCATATTTTGGCGGCTAATCTAGACCAGTTGATCCTTCTTATAACTCTTGCACACCCTCGGACATCAACAGGATTTATTGATCGGTGTCTTCTTACAAGCGCTGCCTATCATATACCTGTGGTTCTTGTGTTTAACAAACAGGACCTATTGGATTCTAATAGTAAAACAGGTAAGCAGCAGCAAGAGTTAATGGACTACTATCGGAGGATGGACTTTGAAATTTTAGAAACATCAGCGATGGAATCCACAGGTATCCAAGCTCTTGGGGATGTAGCAAAGGATAAACGAAGTTTGCTGATAGGTCATAGTGGTGTAGGGAAATCTTCTTTGTTAAATGCCTTGGACCCCTCGTTGGATTTACGGACAAAAGAGATTTCAAAAAAATATTCAAAAGGGGTACATACAACCACTTTTGCTGAGATGTTTCCCCTTCCCGTTGGAGGTGAGATTATTGATGCGCCTGGGATCAAAGAGTTTGGTGTCGTTGACTTCGACAAAGGAGAGGTCTCCGCCTATATGGCGGATTTTCTACCCTATGTCGACCATTGTAAGTTTGCTAATTGTTTGCATGTTAATGAGCCTAATTGTGCTGTCTATGAGGCGGTGCTATCAGGAGATATTGCCGAGTGGCGATACATCAATTATCTTAGAATTTTAGAAGATATAGAAGAGGCAAAGGCGTGGTAAAAACTCAGAATGATAAACAGGAAAGGGCATTGTTGGTGGGCTTGGTGACGGCCAAGCAGAACCTTCAGAAAATGCAAGAAAACTTGAATGAACTAGAGTTTTTGGCGGAAACAGCAGGGGCTATTCCTGTAGAGCAAGTTTATCAAAACCTTCATCTTCCCGACAACAGAACCTACGTGGGATCAGGAAAGCTCGCCGAAATCAAACAAATGATCCGGCTGAAATCAATTGATGTCTTGATTTTTGATGATGAGATTAGCCCCGCTCAACAGCGCAACATAGAAAAGGAAACCAAAATTAAAGTGCTAGATCGGAGCATGTTGATTCTTGATATTTTTGCTCAAAGGGCGCGAACAACACAAGCAAAATTACAGGTAGAGTTAGCTCAACAGCAATATCTTCTGCCTCGTCTTCGTGGAATGTGGCAACACCTTGACCGGGTAAAAGGGGGCATTGGGATGCGAGGTGCTGGTGAAAAAGAAATTGAAACCGACCGAAGG
>DLYY01000151.1:24039-41054 GCA_003447535.1 Bacteroidota bacterium
AAAGAAATTGAAACCGACCGAAGGGTTGCAGGGAAGCGGATTGCTTTGCTTAAGCAGCGCTTAGTTCAGGTAGAAAAGCAAGATATCAATCGAAGGAAGTCTCGGGAAGGAATGATTCGCCTGGCGCTTGTAGGGTATACCAATGTGGGCAAATCAACCATTATGAATGCCTTGAGCAAGTCCGCCGTATTGGCGGAAAACAAGCTCTTTGCTACGTTAGATACGACAGTGCGAAAGGTAGCTATCGGGCATGTTCCTTTTTTGCTGTCGGATACGGTCGGTTTTATTCGGAAGCTACCTCATCATCTTGTGGAAAGTTTTAAATCAACGCTCAATGAGGCCTTAGAAGCAGATTTACTAATCCACGTTGTTGATCTATCTCATCCTCAATTTGAAGATCAAATGCAGGCGGTTAAAACAACCCTTGCGGACCTACATTGCGAAGACAAACCGGAGTTGGTGGTCTTCAATAAACTGGATGTTTATAGGGAACGATACTTTGATAAGTACACTAGCAAGGAAGTTCAATCGGAAATCCTCGATGGATTGCAACGTGCATTTTCCGAAGATGTAAAGATTGACCCCGTATTTATATCGGCCACCCAAAAGGAAAACATGAATGTTTTGCGTAAGCGGATTTTCGAGGAAACTCGAAAACTATATATTCAGAGGTATCCATACAAAGCGAGCTATGTGCCTAATTGGGAACCCGACTGGGAGGATAATCCTTAATGATTTTACAACATAAATGTTGTGTAATCCTCTTATTTTTAGGATTATGAGCTATAAACAAAACGTTGCATGCCTTTTGGTCTTTGTCTTTTCCCTTTTTTATGGTGAATTATGGGCACAGGAAATGGCAGATCGAGCGGTCGTTAAGTCAGGTCAGGCTCCATTCTTTCATGGGATTGCCTCGGGCGACCCCCTCCCTGATGCCGTCATTTTATGGACCCGCGTGACTCCTGACCAAGGCATTAGCGATAGTATTCCTGTACAATGGATGGTCTCGACAGACCCTCAATTCTCGCAAATTGCCAATTTTGGATCCACCTTTGCCATTGCTGAGGATGACTTCACAGTTAAAGTCGATGTTTGTGGACTTCAGCCGGCCACTTACTACTATTATTTGTTTCATGCCGAAGGCAAAAACTCGGTAACAGGTCGTACTAAAACCGCCCCCCTTGGCTCGGTGTCCAACTTAAAGTTTGGTGTAGCCTCATGTTCAAATCTGCCCAACGGCTATTTTAACGCCTATGCGGATATGGCCGATCGCCACAATGATATGGATGCGTGGCTTCACTTAGGAGATTATATTTATGAATATGGTTCAGGAAATTCTGAGCCATCGTATGAAATAACCCAGCTACCGGATTATCGTTTGCGTCATTCCCAATATAAAATGGATGTACAATCGCAGCGCTTACACCAATTGTTTCCCTTAATTGCTACATGGGATGATCACGAGTCGGCGAATGACTCTTATATGGACGGGGCACAAAACCATGATGCGAGTGAAGGTATATGGTCGGATCGTCTGAGTTACTCTGCCGAGGCCTATAAAGAATGGATGCCTATCCGTAGCCCCGACAGCAACAATCCCATTAAAATTTGGCGGACATTACAATATGGAGATTTGGCCGAGCTAATGGTGATGGATACTCGCATATGGGGCAGAGAAGAACAAGGCAGTCCAGAACCTAAGGATTTGCTAGGAAGCGATCAGTTCGACTGGCTTGAAGGCAGATTGGATTCCACCGATGCGTTATGGAAATTGTTGTGCCAACAAGTAATGTTTGCTCCTTTACCGAACAATGATGCATGGGAAGGGTATGAATCGGAACGCAATCGCTTAATCAATTTTGTAGAAGACAATCAGATAGACAACAGTGTAGTGCTAACAGGAGATATTCATACCTTTTTTGCTAACGAAGTTCCTGGAAACTCCACAGCAAGTGCTATGGTAGAATTTATAGTAGGGAGTGTAACATCAACGAGTGTTCCAATAAATATTCCTATCGGTTTGATCCAGTTATTGTTTCCCCATATTAAGTATGCTCAATTTGCAGACCGAGGATATGTAGCGTTGAGTCTGGATCAAAACAGGGCACAAGCAGATTATTTTGCCACCCCGATTGACGTGTTTAATGCAGCGGGCAGTCACCTAACCTCATGGAAGGTTGATGAGGGCGCAACGAGCTTAGTTAATGTGCCCAACCCACTTCCCTCACAGGCAGGGCCTTTTCGACCCGATACGGCAGCCGACCAAACCATAAGTATGGTTCAATTGACAGATACTATTGTCTTGGGTGGGACTGAGAATAACTCAGTTGACGGCAACTTGATTCCAAACGTGACCGCTGTATGTCCGTCTATCACGGGTAGTGTGTCAACATTGCCCATTAATGGGGCATTAACTGTAGATAACGTAACCGTGATGTACACACCGAATCCTAACTTTTTTGGAAACGATACAGCAAGTGTGGTCTTGTGTCGTCAAGGGATTGGCTGCGATACAATTACCATAGTCATTACCATTGTTGGTTCTACTTCAACAGATACTACCTATCATACGATCTATGCAGGCCAAAGCATTCAGCCCTGCGGCACGTTTAGTGATTTATCGTCTTCTGTTACATCAAGTGCCATCTCAAGTTTTACGGGGTTGGGAAGTGTTGCAGTATTAGATAGTTTCTGTATTGATTACAACGCACCTTCTAATCAACCTTCCCTTGATACCATCACTATGGTAGTTTGTGACACAAATGGTATTTGTGACCTTCATGTCTATATCATTAAGGTACTTCCATTGCCTACAACAGAGATTATTTTGGATACCGTCAGCGGGGCCAATTTGTATTCTAGATGTTTTGAGTTTGATGACTTGATGGGATCTCTAACTACCTTTTCTCTTGAAGGCAGTCCCAGTCAAGGTCAAATCGCCTTTTATAATGACTCTTGTATAACCTATCTTCCTGATTCGGCTATGGATGCAACGGAGACCTTAGTCTTTGTAGGGTGCGACAATGGTGTGCCACCCAATTGTGATACAGTAGTATTGCAACTTGTGCTTGTTGATGAGTCGACGGTTGCCATCCAGGATGCATCCTCAAATCCATTAGTAATAATGGGGATACAACCCAATCCATTTAGGGAGTATTTTTATATTCAATTCTATGCTCTGCCTACTGCCAATGACGCAGAGATATCAGTGTATTCCTTGGATGGGAAAATAGTTTATCAAGAATTCAAAACAGGTCTAAGTGAAGGGCTTTATCATCTTCCTGTAAACCTTCCATCGCTAAGCAGGGGAGAGTATATTATCGAAGTACAAAGCGGAGGACATCGATACACACAGCCAATGATTAAAGAATAGTAAGGCCTAAATGCTTATATTTGAGACATAAGAGGGGGCATTTGTCCCCTCTTTTTATTCTAAAGATTTAGAAAAGTGGTAGAAATTGAGCAAAAAATAAAGACCTGGTTGGGAGAAGTCCTACCTGCTATGGATGCATTCTTTGTGGAACTAATTGCTAAGGGAAAGCGTCTCGAGTTATACATCGACAAAATGCCCAGTATTACCATAGATGAGTTGGTGCGGGTCAGTCGGCATTTGGAAGCTCAACTTGATGAAGAAGGATCAGTGCCAGAGGATTACACGCTCAATGTTTCTTCCCCTGGAATGGGTAACCCCCTTCGCGTTCGGGAACAATATGTCAAAAGAATTGGGCGACAGCTTAAAATCACGACATTCAGCGAAGATCGTCACGAGGGACGATTGGTCAAGGTTCTTGATCATGGAATCGAGTTCCTATTAGAGCCTTTAGAGGGAAAATCTAAACCAGGTAAAAAGAAAAAAAAAGCTATGGAGCAATCCTCAAGCATAGAAATACAATTTGAGGATATAAAAAAAGCCATATTACATTTTAACTTTTAAATTACAACCATGAACAGTGCAGAGCTTATTGATTCGTTTTCCGAATTCAAAGAGTTTAAAAATATCGACCGACCTACCATGATGAAAGTCTTGGAGGATGTCTTTCGTACCATTCTTAAGAAAAAGTTTGGGGATGATGAGAACTTCGATATCATTGTCAACACCGACAAAGGAGACCTTGAAATTTGGCGCACGCGATCAATTGTGGCCGATGGAGAGGTAGAAGATGATAACCTTCAAATTGCAATCAGCGACGCAATCAAGATTGAAGAGGATTATGAAGTAGGTGAAGATTGCTATGAGCAAGTTACTATAGAATCCTTTGGCCGTCGTGCGGTGTTAAATGCTCGCCAGACTTTAGTAACACGTGTTCTCGAAATTGAGAAAAATGAGATTTTCCAGAAGTATAAAGATCGTGTTGGTGACATCATGTCCGCGGAAGTTTATCAGATTTGGAAGCGTGAGATTCTTTTGCTTGACGATGATGGGAATGAAATTGTCCTTCCAAAAAGCGAGCAAATTCGTGGAGACTTTTTCAAAAAGGGAGAGAATGTACGTGGCGTGATCAAGGAGGTGCGCCTTCGCAATGCTCAACCAATCATTGTCTTGTCACGAACGGATAATGCGTTTTTGGCCAAATTGTTAGAGCTTGAAGTGCCTGAGATTTTTGATGGACTCATCGTCATTAAAAACATTGTGCGCGAGCCCGGTGAGAAGGCGAAAGTTGCGGTCGAAAGTTATGATGACCGAATCGACCCTGTTGGGGCTTGTGTCGGTATGAAGGGAAGCAGAATCCATGGTATTGTGCGGGAGCTAAAGAATGAAAACATCGATATCATTAATTATACCGACAATCTAAACCTTTTGGTTCAACGTGCTCTTGCTCCAGCTAAGATTGTAAGTATGGACATCAATACGGACAATCGCTCAATTGCAGTATACTTGAAGCAAGATCAAGTATCGCTTGCCATTGGACGTCGAGGACAAAACATTAAGCTTGCAAGCCGTCTTGTAGATTATGAGATTGATGTTTATCGGGATGTCGAGGGTGAAGAATATGATATTGATCTCGATGAATTTTCAGATGAAATCGATTCTTGGATGCTTGACGAGCTCAAGGCTATTGGGTGTGATACCGCGAAAAGCGTATTGGACCTCAACGAGGAAGAGTTGGTGCGAAGAACCGATTTAGAAGAGGAAACGATTAAAGAAATTTATAAGATTCTGAAGTCAGAATTCGAGGAAGAATAAAAGTACATGTCAGATTATAAACCGATGCGGCTAATTGCCGCGGCCAAAAAGTTTAATGTAGGAGCCTCTACCATTACTGAATTCCTTCAAGGAAAGGGATTTGAAATTGATAATAGGCCTACTACTAAGTTGAGTGAAGAAATGTATCACGCATTACGCGCTGAGTATTCTTCAGATGTCGATATGAAAAAGGAAGCTGAACAGGTTCAGCTTGGCTCAGAGAACAAGGGCGTGAGCATTAACAAAGAAGAGGAAACGGAAACCTTTATCGAACGAAAAAAGGTCGAGCTTTTGGGCCCTAAAGTTGTTGGAAAAATAGATGTCACTCCAAAGCAGAAGGCTGAAGTCCAGGCCGCTGATAGCGATTCTTCTACCAAAGTTGAGGAGGTTTCGCCAGCCAAGAAACCAGCGAAAGCTCCAGCTAAGGAGATTGAAACCATTAAACGTAAAAAGGTTGAGCTTACAGGCCCCAAGGTCTTAGGTAAGATTGAGATTAAACCTGAACCCCAGCGAGCTAAGAAAACAGAGGAAGGGAGTCCCGAAAAGCGACAGCGAAAACGCTTTAAAAAGGCATCAAAAGTCGGACCCGTCAAGGGAACAAATGCAGGCCGTGGTAAGACTAAGGACGAGCCAAAGGTTGTCAGTGAAAAGGAAATCGAAGAGAAGATTAAAAACACGATGGCGAAGCTACAGGCTGCGTCTTCTGGAAAGAGCCAGCGTGCCAAGAATCGCCGCCAAAAACGTCAGGAAATCCAACAAAGCGCAGAGCTAGAAGCTCAGCGTATTGAGGAGGAAAATTCTACCGTGCTTAAGGTGACCGAGTTTGTCACAGTAAGTGAGTTGGCTAGTATGTTAAATACTTCCCCAACAGATATCATCACGAAGTGTTTTGGTCTTGGGGTTATGGTGTCAATAAATCAGCGTTTAGATGCAGAGATTATTGAGTTGGTCGCTAGTGAATTTGAGCGCTCTATTGAATTTATTTCAGCGTCAGACCAAGATGTTTTCGAGGATACTGAAGATGCAGAAGAAGATCTTCACGAGCGAGCACCGATCGTTACGATCATGGGTCACGTAGACCATGGTAAGACGTCTTTACTGGATTACATTCGTGAAGCTAACGTAGTGAGTGGGGAAGCTGGGGGAATTACCCAGCATATTGGAGCCTATGAAGTAAACCTAGATCAAGGAAACATCACCTTTCTTGATACGCCAGGTCACGAAGCCTTCACGGCGATGCGTGCTCGTGGAGCAAAGCTTACCGATATTGCTATCATAGTTATTGCTGCTGATGATGATATCATGCCCCAATCTAAAGAGGCCATATCGCATGCCCAATCAGCAGGGGTTCCCATGATCTTTGCGATCAATAAAATTGATAAGGAAAATGCGGATGCTAATAAGATTAAGGAGAAGTTGTCCGGAATGAATATTCTCGTTGAAGAGTGGGGCGGAAAGCACCAATCGCAAGACTTATCTGCTAAGACGGGATTAAACGTCGACCATTTATTAGAGAAAATTCTCTTGGAATCAGAATTGCTTGAGCTTAAGGCAAACGCCAAGAAGCAAGCTATAGGAACCGTGATCGAGGCTTCTCTTGATCGAGGAAGAGGATATGTGGCAACCGTACTAGTACAAAATGGCAGCTTAAATATTGGAGACTTTATTGTTGCGGGAGGCTTTTCTGGCAAGGTAAAGGCAATGTTTGATCATAGAAGTCAGGGTAAAAAGAGCGCGGGACCAGCTGTTCCAGTTCAAATTCTTGGTTTAGACGGTGCTCCTGCGGCAGGAGAACGATTCAAAGTATTTGCCACTGAGCAGGAAGGTAAGCAAGTTGCTACCAAGCGTTCACAACTCGACCGAGAACAGGGTATGCGTACTCAAAAACATATCACACTTGATGAAATTGGTCGTCGCTTAGCCTTGGGGACATTCAAAGAGCTTAATGTTATCGTAAAAGGTGATGTTGACGGATCAACCGAGGCATTGTCTGATTCTTTGCTCAAGCTTTCTACCGAAGAGATTCAGGTAAATATCTTACATAAAGCCGTAGGGGGTATTAGTGAATCGGATGTTATGTTGGCCTCTGCATCGGATGCTATCATCGTCGGTTTCCAAGTCCGCCCATCTGTTAGTGCTCGTCGCTTAGCTGAAGCTGAGGGAGTGGAACTTCGCATGTACTCGATTATCTACAACGCAATTGAAGAGATTAGGGCGGCTATGGAGGGACTTCTTGAGCCTACTGTAGAAGAGAACGTATTGGGTAATTTGGAAATCAAAGAGGTATTTAAGATTTCGAGAGTGGGTACAGTTGCGGGGTGTATGGTAACAGATGGAAAAATTTACCGAAATGCCAAAGTTCGTATCGTTCGAGAGGGTATTGTAGTGTATAGCGGCGAACTTGAGTCATTAAAACGATTCAAAGATGATGTAAAAGAAGTCGTCAATGGCCAGGATTGCGGACTAAACATTAAAGGCTATAATGATATAAAAGTGGGTGATGTGATTGAAGCTTATGAAGAGGTTTCCATCCAACGAACTCTTTAGAAAATATTTTTTAGTCTCTTAGCACTGACCATGATGTTTTACTAGTATCGTATCGCATGATGCGAGATGGTTTAGCCTGTCCTTTTGTATCCGTGAACTCAACAATTCCATCGACATGTTCGATTAGGTTCAGGTCAAGCTCGTTACGTCTTTGGGCAGGTTGTTTCCCTTTTAAATTAGCGGAGGTTGAAAGAAGAGGCCCATTTAATTTGCTAAGTATTGATTTGAGATAAGAGCTATCCTTCACGATTCTAAAGGCAATGGTTCCGTCTTGGGATTCAGTGGGCCTTAGCATGGGGTTGGTGTTCTCTATCACAAAGGTTGTCGGCCGTTCGTTACGAAAGATTTCTATGGCTTGTTGCATGGTTTTGCCAAGCTCGATGCCAAGCTGTTTATAGTGAGAACACAATAAAATGATGCCTTGGTCACGGGATCTTTCTTTTATCGCGTAAATCTTGGTGACTTGGTTTTTATTGTTGACCAAACACCCTAAGCCCCAAACCGTATCAGTGGGATAGAGTACAATATCTCCTTGGTTTAGGCATTGCTCTAAATCTTGGCTTGAAAGGATGGGTTTCATCAGAGAAGTCGCTTATATAAATTATTGAGTTCTTTTGCTTGTCGTTCGTCAGAAAAGTGCCAGCGTTCTTCTTCGGTTAGATTGTATGTGAAGGAAGAGGGCTCGTTGACAACACTTTGTATAAAGTCAGCAATTCCCTGGACGTCGTTGGCTTTGACATAGCTTATTTTGCTTCCACCGATTTCTTCCATGGAAGAGTCTTGAGTAGTCAAGATAGGAATCTTACATAGCATAGCTTCTGCAATGGGCAGGCCATATCCTTCGATTGCTGATGGATAAACTAAGGCCTGGGCGCCATAAAAAAGGAGTGGTAGATCATGGGTGGAGACCGAGTTAAGCCAGATAATTTTTTCTTCAAGATTCTCTTGTTGAATGAAGGATTTAATCGAGTCGATATAGGTTCCTGAACTTCTTCCTACAAGGACTAGTTGTATATCAAGTGATTTGAGCAGGCTTATTGCTTCCACCACCTTTTGTTGGTTTTTTCTGGGCCGTATATCTCCCAAGCAAAGGATATAGTTTTTTTTGATGCCCCACTGATTTGTAAAACGTTGTATGGATTGCTGGTCAGGAGCGTCCTTATAAAACGCTGATTGAATACTGGGGTGTATAATCTCAATTTTGTTTGGGCTTACGGCATAATGCATATTCAAGGAGTTGGCGGAAAATGCACTCGGGCAAACAATGGCATCGGCTTTTTTCACCGCATTTCGGGTGCGTTTATTGTATGTGTAGCGGTCAAACCTAGGAAAGTCATCGGGGTATACCTTAAAAATCACATCATGAACGGTCACGACTTTCGCTCCTCTAAAATGATCAATTCGCGTCGGCAGCTCATTGGACAAACCATGGTAAACATCGATTTTTCCATAAATTACTGACTTTACAATTTCAATATTTCTCCATTGATAGGCCTGTATCGGATTTAAGGGTTTTACAGTACTCTCAAAGCGTTGCTTACGATTACGCTTTGGGCGCTTCAATCGAACGTTTGGTTCTTTAAATACATCACGAAACAGTTTTGAGGTGTCTGGAGTATACAAGAAGGCCTTATAATCCTGATGAAAGGCCAAAATACCTCGAATGACTTCTCGACTGTAATTACCTAGTCCTGATTGGTTGAGAAAGGCTCGTCTTGCGTCAAATCCAATTTTTGGCATAGCTTGGTGTTAGTTGCGTTCTAAAGATCTTGTTAGCGTTAAATATAGGCCGTTAACCCCCTCTAGCCACTCAAGATGGATAAGGGCAGAGAATAGGATGGATAGGGTAGACCAGCCAATATCTTTTTTGCGCACTAGGCTTGAAGCCCTTCTGCTCCTGTAGTTTTCGGTCTTTTCTAGATAGCTACCCAAGTGATTGGCGGTAAAATGATATATAGGCCAACGAATCTTTTGCATGGCATGCTTTGACGCTAATAGTGTCTCATGAACCATTTTGTCATCCCAAATGCAGGACGCATGATAAATCCTAACCGAATGATCCTCGCTCCACTTTCCCCAAGATATAGGACTTCCGTTGCAAAAATTTATTCGACGTATCCGAAACGCTTTTGTATTGCCACTTGGATTATTCCATGCGCGTAGGGAGTCGAGCAGATCATGGCTTGGAAGCTCATCATCATCAAGGTTTACAATCCAGTTAAATTTGGCAAGGCTCGCTCCAAAGTTTTTTTGATTTCCATATCCCTTAAAATCCCGAAAAATCCAACGTGTTGTACTTGATGAATCATTGGATTGCGCATTGATAAATGCTTGATTATTGGATACGATAATTATATCCTTACTAAACATCTCACAACGCTTGATAACATCTTTTATCCAAGGGGAAGTGCCCGCACTTATGATGACAACAGAAAGCTCAGGGTGCATCGGAATCTTTTGAAAAAACTATACTAAATCCCAAACCATACCAAAATGCTGCATCGATAATTTGGCGATTAAAGGGGCTGTCAATGAAGCAATATAAAAAGAATAATATCCATAGGATAATGCCGGTGGATCGCCTAAAAAACCAAAGAAGACAACCTAAAGCGATTAAAGATAGAAATGCACCAAGCAATCCATACTCCAAGGCAAAGAAGAGAAACTGATTATGCGGCCTAAGCATATTTTCTTTTGAAACTTGAGGATAGTTTGCGGCATATTGTTCGGCAAGCGCTTTATCCATTGACTCAATACCATATCCTAGTATCGGCTTTTTCACGATGGTTTTCCATCCGACATCCCAAGAAATAAATCTAAGTGCATCGGACGTGTTTACTTCGCCTTCCTTGTTTAACGTGCTCCAGTCATACAGCGTATAATCAATTCTTTTTTGAACAGAGGGTATAGACTGGTAGGTGGCAAAAGGCGCGACCAGAAGGATAAGTGTGGCGATCAATAAAGGTGTCCATTGTCGTCGCGTGATAAAGTGTCTAAACAACGTAAAGGCAACTCCAATATAAAGCATGCCCCAAGCGATTCTAACGGTCATGGCATGAACACAACATAGCAGAAACACAATGGATGCGATTCGGATATACGATTTTTCTTGGTTATCTATGGCGTAATGAATACCCAAGATCCCGGCGATAACAAAAAGAATAGCTGTTGCCTTGGGTTGGCCGTTGGGAACCCATAGATGTTTCCCTTCTTCAATGTATTGGCCGATTTGAGACCATTCTTGTACAAGTTTTACAAGAAGTATAGCGGCACAGATACAACATATAAGTAGTGCGGAGACCACTAAACATTCCTTAGCCTTCTTGGACAGGATATATAGACGAAGGCATAAGATGGGTAGCAAAATAAGATGCATCCCATGAATGGAAAAAACAGCGCCAATATCTGAACTGACTATGCTTTGAAAAATGGGAATCACAAGAACAAAAAGCCAAGGACAAATCAATAAAACAATGGCTTTCACAGAGAATTTGGGCCTACTAGGTTGTAACTGTTCGATAAAAACCGCTACACTGAGGCCATAAAGTGTTATAGTGAAGAGGGCTTGACTGAAGGCTAATCCTAGAATACTCAACAGAAAACCAATAGACCACCACCGCTCATGAAGTGATAAATTAGAAAACAACAAGAAGCCCCTAAGAGGATACGCGCGGGTCATAGATTAAATGTACATATAAACCTACCCGCCGACATGAAGCATATTGTCGTCGCATTTCCATGCTCTGTCAAGCCGGTAGGTTTCGCGAACTAGTCCACCCCACAGATGATGATAGATGAGATCGTTTTCTTCAAATACAGTGATCTTAATGCCTTCTAGACGCTCCCGAAAAATGGTTAGTAACCAAAAATCACCTACTTCTAGTTGTTGGAAATAAGGCAATTCATATTCAATTTGATGCAAAGTTGGTGTGGTATGAATAAATGGAGCTCCGCCTCCGAAGTGTTGCAGTCCTCTAGGATCGTAATAACCCGAGCGATCCGTCGAGCCATCATACACATCAAAGGGCACTAGGTGAAAAAAACATTCAGGTCCTTTGTCAGGAAGTAAAATGCGTTCTGATGACCAATCCTTAATCATAACTAGGTTAAAGGTACAAGGAAAGTAAAGAGGTTGGGCATAAAACACGGATCAAATCATTGCCTTCACCGTCACATCAGTTCTTTAATCAGCTTGAGGACACGAATAGATTACCGGCAGCAAGGTAATGTACTGAACCATCGCTCTTCCGAAGGGTAATTCTCCCGTCATGATGAAGGCCTAGTAACTCTCCTTCTGTTTTATCTTCCCCTTGACGGATGGATGCTTGTTTGCCTTTGGCATAAAGATGATTATTGATTTTTTCGCAAATTGAAGCTAGGGGGAAGTCGCTCGCTTCTTCTACGGTTTTTTCGAAGGCTTGCCAAGCGATTTCAAGGGCTTGTTGCACTTTGAGGGTATGAGGCAAGGCTTGGTGGATTGAAGTTGCCTTCTCATTTAATGAGCCAAAGTCTTCTTGGTTAATATTGAGGCCTAGGCCAATGATCAGCAGGGCATCACCCGTCTTGTCATGCTGAACTTCAGAGAGTATTCCTGCAATTTTTTTATCTCCAAGCATAAGATCATTTGGCCATTTGATCGATAAGTTCAAGTCAAGCGTCTTTAGCGCCCTAAATAGGTTGAGTGCAAACAGAAAGTGTACGCGCAATGCCTCCATGTCCCGGATTCTAAGCTTTGGATGAGTAAAACTTACGGTAAGGTTTTTTCCTGCATCCGCCGTCCATAGATTACCACCTCTCCCTCGCCCCTCTCTTTGATAATCCGCCAAAATGGCAGTAGAGTAAATTGGTGTGCTTTTTGAAGCCCACTGTTTTGTGTACGTATTCGTAGAGTGTAGGCTTATAAAATGAACTAGTCGTCTCATCGTTATGTTTCTATACTAAATTATTGGAATCAACTTTAAGCCTAAGCCTTTGGATTTACTGCAAGCCATTCTTACCTCACTCGATGACAACAAAGCTAATAATATCGTTTTGATGGATCTAAAAGGGATTGACGAAGCAATTACAGATTTTTTTGTGGTTTGTCACGGTACGTCCACTACCCACGTAAGCTCCTTAAGTCAAAACCTAAGAGGGGAAGTCAAAGAAGGCCTTGGTACAATTCCTATGGGAAACAGTGGGCATGATACGGGGCAATGGATTGTGTTGGATTACTTTGATATTGTAGTGCACATCTTTCTTGAAGAAACTCGATCATTGTATTTATTAGAAGAGCTGTGGAGTGATGCCACCTGTATTCCGATTGACAAAGATTTTTCAGTGACCGCCATCGAAAAAAATTATGAGTAAAACAGAACATTCAAAAAGAAAAAACAATCGGCCAAATTTTCTTTGGATTTATGCCATTATAGGAATGGTTTTTTTGGGGATTTGGGTTGTGACCGGTCAATTTGCTCCCCAGCCTGACAAAATCAACCGCAACGAGGTGAAAGCCATGCTGGAAAATCAGTTGGTAAAACGCGTGGTTTTGGTAAATGATAGGAATGTTGAAGTCAGTTTAAAAAGCCAAGATGAGCTCGATACGATGGCGTCTTTGATCCAAGCTGAGCGCGATAGTTTGCTTTTAGTCATGACAGATAGTATGGCATTCTTAGATGCCCAACTTAACAAGCTTTCTGATTCTAGCAAAACAGAGATTAATCTTGATGATTTTATTGCTGCAAATGGCTCGCAGAGTGCAGGCATCCAGACTTCTGCAGCTGAAATTCGGCAAACTGCCGATTTAGTTGAAGGAAAGATTGATTCTTTGAATGCCTTAAAACCTATGCAGAACGGAAAAGCTGTTTATGAAGCCTTCGACATTGAAAATGTTGGTCTTATAGGTGATGCAAATCTAGGCCCTCATTTCACCTTTACGATCTCTTCTCAGGATGAGTTTGAAAAGGAAGTCAAATTATGGCAGACTAATTTTCTGGCTGAAGATCAAATCAGCGTAGAAGCTGAAGTAAGAGAATCCTTTTTCACACGCTATGGCTGGTTACTTCTTTTTGTTGGTATGATGGCCGTCTGGTTCTTTTTAATGCGCCGAATGGCTGGTGGCGGTGTCGGTGGCGGTGGCCAAATTTTCAACGTTGGAAAATCCAAGGCTCAGTTGTTTGATAAAGACACAGCGGTTAAAGTGACCTTTGATAGCGTAGCAGGTCTGGAGGGGGCGAAAGAAGAAGTAGTTGAAATAGTGTCCTTCCTTAAAGACCCTAAAAAGTATACCTCATTAGGGGGTAAAATTCCTAAAGGCGCTTTGCTGGTTGGTGAGCCCGGCACAGGAAAAACACTGCTCGCTAAGGCTATGGCCGGGGAGGCTAAAGTTCCGTTCTTTTCGATTTCAGGGTCAGATTTTGTAGAGATGTTTGTTGGTGTAGGGGCAAGCAGGGTCCGCGATTTGTTTAAGCAAGCAAGAGAGAAGGCACCATGCATCATATTCATTGATGAGATTGACGCTATTGGCCGGGCTAGGGGCAGAGGCATGATGCAAGCCAATGATGAGCGTGAGAATACCTTAAATCAATTGCTCGTGGAGATGGATGGGTTTTCCTCCGACAAAGGGGTGATCATACTGGCGGCAACTAACAGACCTGATGTTCTTGACAAGGCCTTAAAAAGACCTGGTCGATTTGATCGTCAAATTATGATTGATAAGCCTGACCTCAAAAGTCGCGAAGAAATTTTCCATGTGCATTTAAAAGTTATAAAAACAGGGGAAAATGTTGATGCTAACAAGTTGGCAGCGATGACGCCAGGTTTTGTTGGGGCTGATATCGCCAACATCTGTAATGAGGCAGCCTTGATTGCTGCGCGCAGAGAAAAGACGTCTGTAGAGATGGATGATTTCAACGCGGCAGTGGACCGGGTGATTGGTGGGTTAGAGAAAAAACACAAGATTATCTCCAAGGATGAGAAGGAAGTTATAGCTTATCATGAAGCTGGACATGCCGTCTCAAGCTGGTTCTTGCAATATGCTAATCCATTGGTAAAGGTTAGTATTGTTCCAAGAGGTCGGAGCCTAGGGGCCGCGTGGTATCTTCCTGATGAAAGAAACATTACCAATACCGAGCAATTAGAGGATGAGATGGCCGCAATATTAGCAGGCCGAGCCGCTGAAGAGATAGTCTTTGGAAAGATTAGTACCGGTGCACAAAACGACTTAGATCGTGTAACGAAGATGGCCTATAGCATGGTCGTTGTTTTTGGTATGTCGGAGAAGGTGGGGAATGTGTCCTATTACGACATGTTACAACAAAACAACCTTACTAAGCCTTACTCCGATGCAACTGCTGAAGCCATTGATACTGAAATAAAAGATATCATTGATCGCCAATATGATCGAGTCAAAGCGTTATTAGAAACGAAGCGCGAGGAACTTAATACTGTTGCTGAGGAATTACTTCGAAATGAAATGATTTATCGCGACAGTGTCGCGGAGCTTATCGGTGAAAGTCCATTTGCAAAGGAGACCATCGAGGAGGAAGTAAAGCCCGTGGAGGAAATCACTCATGGGCAAGAGGATGACAAGGTTTCTACGCAAACGGCCCAAAACGACGAGGGCAAAAGCCAACAGTCGGAGAGCGATAAAGAGCCAAATCCAAAGGAAGAATAACTTTCCAGCTAAGGGTTTTCTAAAAAATCGGAATATCATTAGCTTTAGGTCATAGCCATTACACGCCATGCCCATTTCAAAAAGTAAGTCCATAGCTTTTGCCGAAGCCTTTACTAAACATGGAGGTTATTTTGTCTACAACGCTTCTAGAAAAGAATCTGCGAGCTCACTGCGTGACATGCTCCAAGCAAAAAAGTCAGTCGACTGTATCTGTATGGATTATGAAAGTGAGCAAATGCTCCTGTCTGTAGACTCCCGGTGGCCTATTCGGAGGAGTTATCCAGAAAGAGCGAGTTGCGTTTTAACCGCCTGTTCTGCACTTATTGTAGAGGGCGGGATGGTCTTGCTCGACGAGTCGAAAGGAAAGCTACTGGGCCTGCCTACCATGCCAGATAGGTTAATCATTGTGGCATTTCACGATCAATGTGTATCATTAGAGGACAGCGACTTTGAGGAGCCAAAGCCCAATTCTTTTCTAATGGATTTAAGTGGTGGAAAGGCCTTAATGGAGTTTGGTTTTTCTAATATTTATCTATCACATATTCCCAACGAGGTTTACCTTTTTTTTATTGATGAAGACAGTTGACATAAAACATCGAGGCAATAACTCTATATATTTTGTCTCTGACCTCCACCTTGGGCTTCCCGACACAAAAACAAGCCACAATCGAGAACGTTTGTTTGTTCAGTGGCTATCATCTATTGAATCCCAATGTGATGCCCTCTGTATCGTAGGGGACTTATTTGATGTATGGTTGGAATACAAAAGGGTGGTCCCAAGAGGGCATGTCCGAGTGCTAGGCGCTTTGGCTCGATTAACAGACAAGGGCATTCCTATTTATTTTTTTAAAGGAAATCATGATGCTTGGTTGAGAGGATACCTTGAAGAAGAAATCGGCGCCATTGTTATTGATGACAATCAGGTTTTTTCCTATCGAGAGCGCCTTGCCTTTGTCGCGCACGGTGATGGAAAGGGGCCAGAGGATATGGGGTACAAGCGATTAAAAAAAGTTTTTCGTAATCCCTTCTTGTTTAGGCTCTTTAGTTTGATTCACCCGAACCTAGGCCTTCGAATCGCTACCCGATTTTCAAGGGGAAGTCGGGCAAAACAAGAACACTTGCGATTAAGTCCAAAAACAGTGGAGCGCCGAATCCATTGGCATGTGCAATATTGTGAGCGAAGGCAAAAGGAATTTCCCGTAGACTTTTATGTTATGGGTCACCATCACTATTCGACGACTAAGCCGATAGCAGGTGGGGCATCCTATATTAATCTAGGGACTTGGTTTGATAAACCATTTTGTGGGGTTTGGAATGATGACGGCATTGTACTAAGACCTATAGTCCAATAGTATAGAATGCCCATTGTGAATTCGCGACGTTTTACGTATCTTCACTTTCATATATTTAATTATTCAGACACAATTATGAAAAAACTATTAACTCTATTGTTTGGAGCTTTCGCTTTTACGAGCATGAATGCACAAACAGTGTATTTCCAAGAAGCCTTTAATGGAGGGACGATTTCATCTCCGCCCAATGGCTTTACCGTGGTGAACAACGATGCATGTAACAGAAATGCTGCCGCTACTTTTCCTAACAACAGTTGGGTAGTTAACACAGATGGTC
>DLYY01000127.1 GCA_003447535.1 Bacteroidota bacterium
GGCTCAGTTTGGTGGCCAGCGTTTAGGAGAGATGGAGGTTTGGGCTCTAGAAGCCTTTGGGGCATCCAATATCCTGCGTGAGCTACTCACAGTGAAATCAGATGATATCATTGGACGTTCGAAGGCTTACGAGTCCATCGTCAAAGGTGAGGCAATGCCTGAACCAAACGTACCTGAATCATTCAACGTTTTAGTACATGAGTTACGCGGTCTCGCTGTTGACTTAAAATTTGAGTAATAACAAACATTTACAAATAGCATCATAATGGCGCCATTAAAGAAAGATAAAAGCACTTCATCATTTTCAAGCGTTCGAATTAGTCTAACGTCTCCAGATGATATTCTAAGCCGCTCCTATGGAGAAGTAAAGAAGCCGGAGACCATCAATTATAGAACATATAAGCCAGAAATGGAGGGACTGTTCTGCGAGCGGATTTTTGGACCTACAAAGAACTTTGAATGTTACTGCGGGAAATACAAACGTATTCGATATAAAGGAATCGTTTGTGATCGATGTGGTGTAGAAGTTACTGAGAAGAAAGTTCGTCGTGATCGCATGGGCCATATCAAGCTTGCGATTCCTGTTGTACACATCTGGTACTTCCGTTCATTGCCGAATAAGATTGGGTACTTGTTAGGGGTTTCCTCAAAGACGTTGGAATCAATCATCTATTATGAGCGTTATGTAGTAATTCAGCCTGGTAAAGCTTCCGAGGGAGTTCCAATCATCAATGAAAAAGATGAGGAGGAAACAATTGCTCCTGTAAAAATGGACTTGATTACTGAGGAGGAGTATCTCTCTATCCTCAGTCACGATGACTTTAGAGATAATGCAAGATTAGCAAAGGATGATCCGAATAAGTTTATCGCGTTAATGGGTGCCGAAGCGGTTTTTGAACTTCTTAAGCGCATCGATTTAGATGAACTAAGTTTTCAGTTACGTGATCAAGCGGCTAATGAAACGTCTAGACAACGAAAAGCTGAAGCGCTTAAGCGTCTGAAAGTAGTTGAGCTATTCCGTGCTGGAAATACGGAGATTGAAAATCGTCCAGAATGGATGGTTATACAATATCTACCGGTTATTCCACCAGAATTACGTCCATTGGTTCCATTAGATGGTGGTCGTTTTGCATCTTCGGATCTCAACGATTTATATCGTCGTGTAATCATTCGAAACAATCGTTTGCAGCGCCTTGTCGAAATTAAAGCACCAGAAGTAATCCTTCGAAATGAGAAGCGAATGCTTCAGGAATCGGTCGATTCATTGTTTGATAATTCACGTAAATCAAGTGCGGTTAAAGCGGAAGGTGGTCGTGCCTTAAAGTCACTAAGTGATGTGCTAAAAGGAAAGCAAGGGCGTTTTCGTCAGAACCTACTCGGTAAGCGGGTTGATTATTCCGGTCGTTCAGTTATTGTCGTGGGTCCAACTTTGAAGCTTCACGAGTGTGGTCTTCCGAAGGACATGGCTGCTGAGCTTTTCAAGCCGTTCATCATTCGTAAGCTTATTGAGCGAGGTATTGTAAAGACTGTTAAGAGCGCTAAAAAGCTTGTCGATCTAAAGGAACCAGTGATTTGGGATATTCTTGAAGGTATTCTAAAAGGGCATCCTGTTTTACTCAACCGGGCCCCAACCCTTCACCGCTTATCGATTCAGGCATTTATACCTAAGTTAATCGAAGGAAAGGCAATTCGCCTTCACCCATTAGTTTGTACTGCATTTAATGCGGATTTTGACGGTGACCAAATGGCCGTTCACGTTCCGTTAGGAAACGAGGCAATACTCGAGGCCCAAATGCTTATGTTGGCTTCGCACAACATCCTCAACCCACAAAACGGATCTCCAATCACTCTTCCTACTCAGGATATGGTATTGGGTCTTTACTATATCTCTAATGGAAAGCGCAGTACAAAAGAGGAAGTAGTGAAAGGTGAGGGACTTTCCTTCTATAATGCTGATGATGCAAATATTGCATGGAATGAGGGCAAAGTTGATCTTCACGCTTTTGTGAAAATGCCGATTCTTAATCACGAAACGAACAAAAAAGAGTTGACGGAAACAACAGTTGGTCGCATTCTTTTCAATGAGATTGTGCCAGAAGGTGTTCCTTACATCAACTATCTGCTCACTAAGCGTAACCTAAAAACGGTAATCTCAAACATCATCAAAGCGACAGATGTCCCACGTACAGTGGCTTTCTTAGATGAATTGAAAGATCTAGGTTTCATCTGGGCGTTTAAAGGAGGGTTGTCCTTCAATTTAGAAGATGTCTTAATTCCAGCAGAAAAAGTTGAGATGCTAGCCGATGCCCGGGAAGAAGTAGATGAAGTAGTTGAAAACTACAACATGGGACTGATCACTGATCGTGAGCGTTACAATCAAATCATTGATATATGGACAAGGGTCGATAATCGACTAACCAATACGTTAATGAAGCAATTGGCTACGCACAAGCAAGGATTCAATTCAATCTACATGATGCTTGATTCAGGTGCTCGTGGCTCGAAGCAGCAGATTAAGCAGTTAGGGGCCTTTAGGGGGCTAATGGCAAAGCCTAGAAAATCTACTGGTGGAGGAGGGAACGAGATTATTGAAAATCCGATTCTCGCCAACTTCAAGGAAGGTCTTTCTGTCCTTGAATACTTCATCTCAACACACGGTGCTCGAAAGGGTCTTGCTGATACAGCCTTAAAA
>DLYY01000068.1:0-2988 GCA_003447535.1 Bacteroidota bacterium
ACTAACACGTTATCCTTGTCAGCATAGTTAAACAGTTTACAGTACAAACCAATCGCCGACATTGCACCTTTGACAAATTCGAACTTCTTTGGCCTTCCGTCTGCCGCAATGTCGTGTACAAGATCATGCTTGGATAGTACTTTTTCTACACCGTAACTCTTACCAACTCCTGGAGGTCCTGTTACGATCATTGCACGTACAGTTCCCTTCTTCGCGGCCTTAGTCATATCCTCAAGGATCTCAAATCGTTCCCTCAAACGTTCGACTGTCTCCTCGTCTGTTTCTTCTCGCTTAGTTGTTTTGGATTTGGTACGTTCGTAATCCTGGGGACCATCGACTTTGATCTTAATGTTACGATCTGGAAAACCTGCAATTGCTTTCCCGTCGACTGTTACGTAGCCTCCCTGGGCTCCCACTTTGTAGTCTTCTACTAGTGGAAATACCATTCCAGCAAGTTCTACGTCCTTGCCTCTTATTTTGTATACGCCTGATTTAATTTTGATTTGCATGTTAATTGCCCTCGTTGTTGAAGTGTTTCTATTGCCTTATTGTTAACTACAGTATAGCGTCAATGCATACTGTAGTCAACCCCTAATTTACCTTAATCTGCTCTTGAAGCCCCGTAAGCCTTAACGCCATATGTTTCAAGCACTTCTGCATAAGCATCAGCACCTGCCTCTTTGGCATCCATACTCTGACCATTGTGGTTACCTGGGTTCCAAAACGATAAGCCTCTGCCATAACTCTTTCTGAAGCCTACTTCTGCGAACGCTTTGCCTACCTTTGTAGACAGTTTAATACCTGGCACCTCAACCCACGCAAAACCACAATACATTGGTTCTCCGTATTCGTTGCCGCCGGTCTTTGCTGTCCAATTGCTTAGGTAGTCAGTGACTGCCTTCTCTGCCGCCTGACTCGCTTTGACGTGGATATCGAAAATCATATCCGGTGTTACTGTTGTTGCTGTGATCATATTGCCCTCTTTCCTAATTGTTATAATACTATTATACGCTCAAAATGCTCAGAGGTCAACCCCTAATTTACCTTCTTTTCAAGTTTTTCTGCCTTTGCTACAGCGTCATTCTCTAGCTTCTGAAGTTCGGTGATCAACGATACAAACGATGTGATCATGCTGTCCACTCGCTTGTCCTGAGCTTCCATCTTATAGTCTATGCCCTTAGGTATACACATTGCCGCATGGCCTGCCTTCTGGATCTCGTCTTTGCCTAGCTTACACGTGGCTAGGTCTGCATATACTACGTTGAGGTTAAGTGCCGCCGCGATAAGAAGATATTGCATTAATATTCCTCCTCCATAAATCGGTCTGATAATTCGTTGCAATCCATCATATCTGCAACGTCATCCTCACTCATGTACTTCACGCACATAGTGACAACTGCGGTAGGATTTAGAAGTCCATCTTCGCACATTTCGATTAATTTGTTTGATTGTTCTCTTACTGACATATTGCCCTCCTATTGCTTAATTGTTATATACATTATAGCACCAAAATACTATGATGTCAACCCCTAATATATCACTACGGTTGAATCATTTGTCATTGCTAGAACCCATGTAGCACCTGTTGAGAGAACCTCTTTTGCGAACTCTGTGACCGCATAATGCTCTTGAATTCCAAGGACTAATCCTGCTCCGATGATCATATAGAATATACATTTCATAAGCCTGCTCCTGGTACCATCATGTGAAAGACAAAGCTGGCTCCGAATATCCATGCCAGCGTTCCTAGTAAGAAATAAATCCCTACGAATACTATTGCCGCTTTCAAGCTGAACAACATCAGCTCTGGGAACCATTTAACTACTACAAATATGATAGCACATAATCCGATAAATTCTAACATTATATTAAGCTCGTTAATGCTATTAAAATTTCGTTTATAATCTGTCCCATAATGTCATCTCCTTGTTTATTGTTTCCTTATTGTTAAGTACATTATATGACATCTTATCCAAAAAGTCAACCGAAAAATAAAGAAATAATCAGAAAAGATTAGGTGGAGCGGGCGGCCTCGTATACACCTGGTCGATCGACCGCCCTACTCCGAGAATCAGTTCCGCTCTACCATTGAGCGGTAAGTCACTGATTCTTAAGCTTCTACAGTTTCTGCTTCTACAGTCAGGTCTGCTTCAGCTTCTTCCTTAACTAGAGCGGCATCTGGAGTCACTGTCGCTGACTCTTTGAAACCTTTTACATTCCTTACAACGAACTCAGCGATCGCACTCTGCGATGCTTCATCCTGGAATTTATCGTGGGTTGATAGAAACTTACATACGTCGCCCTTACTCATCGAATCTGGCAACTCGATAATGTTCACATCTGTGTGACCATTCTTAGTAAGAATTTTGAATCGACCTACATAATCGTTCGCGAAACGAACTTTGGTTTTGCCGTTTGAAGTTGAAACTCCTGCTACGGTATACATTTTAGTGGTACTCATAATTTGGCCTCCTTGACCTTAGTTTGGGATAATTCCCGCCTCTTCATTATTTGTATATTATAACAAGAAATGGCCAATCTGTCAACCATTTATTTGTCCAAAATATACGAGCCTAATTAACATTCCGGTGCATCCCGAAAGTGTTAATAATACCCATCTTGAACTCTTGTTCAATCACAGGCATATTGATTTTGGATATGCTTCGTCCAGTATTGATTCCTCGGATCACATCCTTACCGGATATGCTAGATGACCCGATCCCAATTGTTGAACAAGCGTTCAGACTGACCGTTAAAGCTATCACCAAAATTAATTTATTCATCTAAAGCCCCTACTTTCAAGCTCAGGAATCCAAATACGAACATCGCACCCATCATCGCGAAGCATAAGCCCCAGTTATCGTTCTCGTATCCTGTAGGTCCGTCAATCGCACCCACAGCCAATATCGCTGAAAGAATTGTTAGTATTGGAAAAAGTGTTTTCATAATGTTTTGCCCTCTTAGTTATCTAATTGTTATATACATTAT
>DLYY01000068.1:3364-3556 GCA_003447535.1 Bacteroidota bacterium
GTGTGATTTCCTACCACTTTTATATAGGTCTTTTTACCTGACCAGCTAGGGTTCACCAAATTGTGGTTATAGTAGAACACGGCCCCTTCGGTATTATCGCGTAGAGCGAGGTGATCTCCATAGCCTAGCGTTAAGGAAGCAATCATTAGCGAGTCTCTCCACGCTATCGCATTCCCCTTAATAGTCTCTCTG
>DLYY01000098.1:0-3593 GCA_003447535.1 Bacteroidota bacterium
ATTAAGCTGCAGAATTTTTTCAACCAGATCAGGGACACATAAAAAAGCTGAATTGATCATAACACAAATCCCTTCTAGAGCAGGCGTCAGCTCCATTAAATAAGACTGTGTTTGGATTTCCACACTATCCTCTAATGTATCCGACCATATTTCTTGTATCGTGCGCAACCCTATACGCAGACTACTGATTGGTCTTGTTAAGGTTAAAGGAGCCAGCCCTTGCCATTGGCTAAAGTGATCTACAAGAATATATTTCTTCTTCATTCGAAGTTTATTTACCAGCGTATAAGTGCGCTAGCCCATGTAAATCCGCTACCGAAAGCAGCTAAACAGACTAGATCTCCTTTTTTAACCCTTCCTTGCTCCCAGGCCTCAGTTAACGCGATAGGAATAGACGCTGCCGTAGTATTTCCAAAGCGTTGGATATTATTCACAACCTTTTCATCAGGGAGACGCAAGGTGCGCTGCACAAATTGACTTATACGAAGATTGGCTTGGTGCGGAACTAAGACATCAATATCACTCGGAGTTAGACCATTTCGACCAAGCGCCTCCATGATAACTTCGGGAAATTTTACAACAGCCTTCTTGAAGACTGCTTGACCATTCATGTATGGATAAATTTGTTCCTTATTCATCATATCAGGAGTGACAAAGATACTATCCATACTGTCTGAATTTGGATACTCACTTAAGCGTTCATTGTCGTCAATCCAGTGTCCACCATGACACCCAGGATTGAGATGAGCTAACTCTTCAGCGGCTGATCCATCACTGTGAAGGTGTGTTGATAAAATACCCTCTTCAGGATTATCCGATGGCTGAAGAATTGCGGCCCCCGCACCATCTCCAAAAATTACTGAAACGTTTCGACCTTTGGTAGAAAAATCTAATCCACAAGAATGAAATTCAGCGCCAACGACAAGCACATTCTTATACATACCGGTTTTTACAAACTGATCAGCCACACTTAAGGCATAGATAAATCCCGAACACTGATTACGGACGTCGAGCGCACCCACTTCTTTCATACCCATCGCTCGTTGCAGCAATACACCACAACCAGGAAAGTAATAATCAGGACTTAAGGTAGCAAAGACAATGAAGTCAACATCTTGGGCAGTAATCCCCGCACGCTCAATCGCTACTTCTGCTGCTTTCACCCCCATAGTAGTCGTCGTCTCCTCATAACGTTTTGCATAGCGACGCTCCTTGATCCCAGTGCGCTCTTGGATCCAAGTATCACTTGTCTCCATGTATTGAGTCAGATCCTCATTTTTTACAATGCGTTCTGGGACATAAAATCCAAGGCCTGCTATACGGGTAGTTTGTAACATAAATTGCTTTTTATGAAGGTAATAAAATGTCGACGACCGAACGAATATCACTTGAGGGATTCCAATGAAGCCCAATAAATCCTAATGCTTTAGCCGCTGCGATGTTTTCTTCCTTATCGTCAATAAATAATGTTTTTTTGGGATCAATACCCTCTTGCGCTATTATGTATTGCCACGCTCCATAGTCAGGTTTACGATGGCCTATCTCGTGGGAATAAAAGACATAATCAAAGTATTGGGAGATAACATTCTCTGATGAGGTATTTCGCATAGCTTTGTCGACCCATTCAGCATGATAGGTGTTGATGTTACTCAATACATACGTCTTGAATCGAGGCCTTAGTTTATCAAGGTATTCGAATGTCGAATGATCAACATGATAAAGCATGGCGTTCCAGGCCTCAACAATCTCGTTATCCAACGCATGATTTAACTCAGGTCGCACCCTAGCGAGAAATTCTTTGCGGCTTACTTCGCCACGCTCAAGTTCTTCAAAAAGGTGGGTTTGTCCTGCATAATGATAGAGCTCACTTGCCTTTTTACCACCGAGTGCAACAAAGGCCTTCACCGTCCTTTCAAAGTCTACGGGTATGATAACATTCCCTAGGTCGAAGACAACAACCTCAATATGTAGATTTTGGAGCCAGAATAAATGATCCGGCATACTAGGCTAGCACGGCATTAATCGCATCAACAAAAGTAGCCTTAGGCTGCACACCAACAAATTTCTGAACCACTTCGCCTTTATGCATTAACAAAACAGTAGGAATACTTCGGATGCCAAAGCGGCCTGATATTTCTGGATTCTCATCTACATTGAGTTTACCCACTACCGCTTTGCTGTCAAATTCAGAGGCAACCTCTTCAATCGTTGGACCAAGTGCGACACAAGGACCGCACCATTCTGCCCAAAAATCTACAAGAACGGGTTGATCACTTTGCATTTGTTCTTCAAAATTCGCATCGGTAAATTTAAAAGCCATATTTTTTGTTTTAGAGAGTTGATATAATTGTGAATTGAAAGTACAATATGAACGCAAAATGAGCACAGAAAGTTATCCCTCATTTTCCACCAAATTACGCGCGGTGTGTCATACCCAATTGAAAGGTTAAGGACGACTCCGCCGATAACCCTTCTATAAAACTTCTATTGGGCAATACACGATATTTGTTTGAGGTTAAATTCAATACATTATTGTCAGCATCAACTACCTTGATATACACTGGAACATCTCCCTTGTTCTCTACACAAAGGGCCTTGACGCGATTGGTAAGTTCAGACGTCACAGCATCTAGCTTGAGTTGAAGATCTATTCTTGATGTATACTTTTCACGCAGGCCGTCAAGCAATTCCATGGCATGGATTTCAAAACGGTATTCGTCGCGATACCGGTTAAACTTGTAGGCGCCGGTAATCATCAGTAAATGACCTGGGTTCTGCACAAAATGTTCGAACTCGAGGAACTTTTCTCGAAACAGCATAAATTCCATAGACCCCTCAAAGTCTTCAATTACAAAGCGGCAATACTTCTGCCCTTTCTGAGAGAAACGAATATCCGATGATGCAATAATTCCCCCGAGTCGGACTATTCCAGACCTACGACGCTCCATGGTTTCCGTTGTAGAATTTGCAAAGCTTCTTAAGTCTAATCGGTAAGGATCCAACGGATGACCTGATAGATAAACCCCAGTAACTTCTTTTTCCTTTTGAAGACGTTCAATACTTGACCACTCTCGTGATGCTGGCGCCTTGGGTTTTACCAAAGTTTCAACCTCACTTTCTCCAAATAAGCTCACTTGGCTACTGGATTGAATTTGATACAACCGCTGTCCATAGTTTACCGCTTTATTGATAAGCATCAGACCATCCATGGGATCTTTTTCAATGTATTGCTCACGGCGAATGCCCTCAAAACTGTCAAATGCTCCTGCCACCGCTAAAGATTCAAGGGTCTTATTGTTGACTTGATTTGATCGCAATCTTGCCGTAATATCAAAAATGTCAGCATAAGGACCATTTTCTAAACGCTCCTTAACAAGCTCATCCACCGCAAGCTGCCCAACCCCTTTAATCGCGGATAAAGCAAATCGGATTTCTCCTTTGGCATTTACTCGAAACTTTACGCCAGCCTCATTGATGTATGGCCCAAGTACAGAGATCTTCATCCGCTTACACTCTTCCATAAAGAAGCTGACCTTTTTAATGTCGCTCATATTATGCGTTAGAACAGAAGCCATGTATTCTGCAGGATAATG
>DLYY01000098.1:3973-4147 GCA_003447535.1 Bacteroidota bacterium
ATTAAAGGCATATGATGCAAAAGCTTCCCAATCTTGCCATACCTTCTTGATTGTCTTTTCATCTATAGATTTTTTCTTGCATCCCGCTTCAAAAGTTGGCCATAACCTATCAATGACCTCCTTCTTTTTCTTACCCATTCCCTTGCGCAATTCATCAGCCTGTCCTTTGGTAAA
>DLYY01000098.1:4487-4716 GCA_003447535.1 Bacteroidota bacterium
CCAGCTAAATCTTGTGCCAAAAGCATAACTTGCTCCTGATAAACGGTTATACCGTAAGTTTCCTTGAGACGACCCTCCATTGACGGATGGTCAAATTCCACCTTTTCTCGACCATGTTTCCTCGCACAATATGAAGGAATGTATTCCATAGGACCTGGTCGGTAGAGGGCGTTCATCGTAATTAAATCCTCGAAGCAATCCGGTTTTAACTCCTTGAGATGCTTTTGCA
>DLYY01000066.1 GCA_003447535.1 Bacteroidota bacterium
TGGCGTATGGACTTTTTCCTGACCTCACTCCGATTGACCATAAAGTCAAGAGCAAGAAGCCCTATGAGCATTATCAAAACGATATGACCAGATTGCTAGTAGCAATTCAATCAATATTGAAAGAAATGCAGAATCCGCCAGAGATTCTTGAGCAGCTAGAAGGTTGGAAAACAGAAATCAACAAGAAGAATCATAAACATATTGAGGATGCTATTGATGGCTTCCTCTGTGCTTACGGCTTATACCTAATGGATAACGATCAAGCCGATGTTATATCGTTTGGTGATGAGGAAAATGGGTTTATTGTCCATGCTGAGAGGGGGTAGTGTAGTATTCTTAGTGGTTGATTAAGAGGTTATCGGATATCGTGTTTAACATGCGTTTTACTCTAAGTTAGGTGGGGCCTCCCCCACCCACTCCACCCACCAATCTACCACCCTTTCCAATTTTGAGATCATACAGATGAGCAAAGAACAGGTTCCAAAAAGCAATATCCTACAGCAATTAGTATCAGTTAACGAAGAGCATTCTGCAGAATTAAGTCAAACAATTGCGATACTGTAACGACTTCCATAGAATCATCTAATTTGCCGATGCATTCCTTCACGTCCTCCTTACCGTAAGACCAAACATGAACAGGTATTAAGGAAAATGAAGGACTATCTTCGCTTTTTGCTAGGCGATTTAATCGTCGAGCTAACTGAGAGGGCGAGTTAAAACCACCCCAGAGGTTACTATATCCATGAACAATAGGCTTACCATATCGAAATTCAATCATGCCCTCGCCTTTAGAATAGTTTTCATACCAATAAAAAACAAGTCCTTCAATTGTTTCATGTTGTAATAGGCTGTCAATACAAGGGCAATCAGGATCATTTCCTATAACATTGATGATTGTTAGCCCCATAGATTCCATTTCCTTAGTTGTCTTTTCCACGTAGGTCTTGCAAGATGGCAATGCCTCAGGAAAGACATAGGCCCATCCGCTTGGGGCAGCAATGCAGTCCATATCCTCCGCGTCATTGTGCCAATCCTTTACTTTAGCGCCAATGAATGGGACGTAAGATGCTGTAGATGGCGCAATAGTCCATGATAACGAATAATCCTCTGTGCGTCCGTTATCTAAATATTGGCTTTGATAGATTAAATCGTTTAAAATGAATTGAAGATTATCTCCATCAGACATGAGAAAAGCGACATAGTCCTTCGTTGTATCTAAGGTTTCTGTTGCTGAAGCCTTCAAGTTATCGACCGCATCAAAGTCTGAGGGGTATATGGCATCCAATACAGACAAGTTTAACGCCCAATCGGCTGGGATTACCCCTATGTCATATGAAGAGGTCATGCCGATCAATTCACTTTCATGATAGCGACTCCAACCCAATGCAACAGCCCCAGGGTTAAGTGCAGTAAACAGCTTATCAAGTAAAGGATCTTCTAAATCCACGTCGTAGTAAAAAAGATTATCTCTCACCGCGAGGTCAATAAGGAAATGCGAGGATTTTTGAGGTTGAATGACAATGCCCTGTTTTGATACGGAATCCTTTAACTCAGTCCAAACGTCAGCCATAGACATTGTGCGACAGTCCTTCACTAGAGTCAGACCAACTTCAATGGCCAAATCTTCCATAGATTCTGAGATAATAATGGAATGTAAAGGTCCTGCAAAACAGGTTGCGGCATAGGAAGAATATGGCTTGTCGCCATAAAGAATGTAACCCTCTATTTGATCTTGAAATTCGTATACCAATTCCATCGGATTATCTAGATAGCTTGAGTCTAAGGAAACAACTTCTTGTGACGTCATATCATGCAGCAACAACTCCATATTTCGACCACGCATCGAAAATATTATCGATGGATCACCCTTGGCTAAAAGACCTTGTAGACTTGCTATGGTCGATGTTTCATCCTTGGACATCATTGTCTCTTCGACTAAAAATAATGTAGGAGGCGACTGGGCGAGAATAGATGGACTCAATAGAAATAAAAGACAATAAAAAAGGATCGTAGGTCTAGCCATGTTAGAAATCAATTCGAAATCTCAAGTTTACACGGCGATTGGTGAGATAGTTTGGCACAGCAAACTGACCTAAGCCACCATTGCGAACATCAAGCCCTCTAACCCACAAATAAGACACCGCATTTTCAATACCAAAAAGATTAAGCACCTCAAGGCTAAGCCATGCATTTTTAATAGCCTTTTTTGCAATTCCACGTTTTTTTATGCGCTTTTCGCGGTCATAGAGCCTTGCGCTAAATCCAATATCAAAGCGCTTATAGGTAGAAATACGGAAGACATCATTGTAGCGCTCTCCGTCAGGTGGTCCAAAGGGAAGCCCAGTAGCAACAACAAGATTCATTTGTACTCTAAAAAATGGATACCGTGGAATGTAATCTTGAAAACTCAGCGAAAAGGATACTCTGCGGTCTGTAGGTCTTGGAATATAACCGGGATAAACTGTTGAAGTATCTGTAACAGTGATATCCTCAACAACAACACCATCCTCTTCTACATATTCCTTATAATAATCAATTACAGTATAGCTATCCCCA
>DLYY01000227.1 GCA_003447535.1 Bacteroidota bacterium
GGGTTCGAATCCCTCTTTCTCCGCCAGTAAAGTAAAAAGCCCGTGAAAACGGGCTTTTTTTATGGTATCATATTACGGTTCGTTGGAGACTTTAACTTCATTCGTTGTCTTCTTTGGTAACCACTTTGTTTTTGACGATTAGTTGCCACTTTGAGTGGGGTTTTAGATGCTTTCCTATTCTAATTGCGCGCTCCAATCGAACGAAAAGAAGTAACGGCCAGAATAATAAACATAGGGAGTACTTCAATAGGCTATCCGATTGGATGGTCAATTCTGAGATTATAATCCATATAATTCCAAGCACTACATAAGATGAAAGTATTATGATTACCATATCGTGTTTTAATCAAAAGATACTTTGTTCCATTTAATCATTCAAAAGTCTTACCTGCTAAAAAGGTCAGCGGCACACTTTTTGAGGAGATTATTTTGCCCGTAGGGCGGGGGTGCAACGTGGGCTTTGTCGAGTTACATTAAGCCAAAAACCAGTTGATCATATCAGCTAAACTAAGCCTAAAGACTCTCCAAACCCTTACGTAACCTCTTTAGTCCTTCTTCAAGAACATCGGTCGTCGTGGCAAAGGAAAGCCTGATATGCCCCTCGGCTCGGGGGCCAAAGAAAGTTGGGTTACCAGGTATCACCGCTAAGGCGTGTTTGTTTCTCAAGTGTTCCACAATAAAATCAGCACTATGCCCAGTTTGCTCAATATTGATCCAATACAGATAAGTCGCCTTGGGTGGGATAGCTGATAGAGTATGCATGGAATCCACAAACTGCGTTATCCAATCACGATTTTGCTGATAGTGCTGTAAAATGTCTTGAAAAGCCGACCAACTAGCATCCTGCATAGCCGCAATAGCTCCAATCTGAGAAAGCGTAGCTACCCCATAGGCAGTATCAGCCGCGTAGCTCCGCTTGACCATAGTCTCGCGCCATTCAGGATTTGGGGCGATAAGCGCGCCAATTCGGAGCCCTGCTAAGCCAAAGCTTTTTGAATAGCCGTAGACTGTAAAGACCTTCTCAGTTAGCGATTTATCAAATGAGCGAACGGAATGTACCGTTGCACCATTGTAGACAATGTCACTCCATATTTCATCGCTAGCGATATAAATGTCCTTTTCTTTCGCCCACTTTAAAATGGCTTCTAGAGTATGACGATCAAAGATTTCTCCTGTTGGATTATGCGGATTGCATAGGGATAACATCTTTGTTTTTGTGGAATATTGCTCTTTAATGGCCTCAAGGAAGGAGGTGTTAGGTCTTCTATCAAATCGTTTGATTACTCCTCCAACTGCAAGCACAGAACGTTCTAAGAGAAAATCCACAGGATCGGCAATAATTACTTCATCACCCGGCTCAATAACAGCTTGAGCTACAAGAAACATCCCACTTGCTGCGCTGTTAATGGCAAAAACTTCCTCTGGTTTAACGTCACTGTTTTTATGCCGATTATAAAAGTCTGCTACACCTTGACAAAAATCGGGAAGTCCCTCTGCAGGACCATAACTGAGGTATGGTTCCTTTAAGTATTCTTGGATACCCTCAATAATCGGACTCGGTACAGTAATATCAGGATCGGCTGCCGTCAACGGGATAACACCGGATTCAAGGGTGGCCCAGCGAAAATTGAAAGCTCTTGACCGTAACGTCTTTTTGTTTTCGTCAGTTAGTCGGCTAAATGAACCATTTTTACCCATTGTTCAGGCTGTTTAGTAAAACGATCGGCAAGGTGCTTGCCATACTCTATGCGATCAGCTATCACATCTTTTCTATTTGAATAAAATAGATTCCCAACGTCTTGAAGGTCATTGTCATTAAAGAGTTGGGCTAAGTGGATGGCGTCTTCCAAGGCAGTATTTACCCCTTGGCTCGTCATACTTAATAGTGGATGGCAGGCATCTCCAATCAAAAACATGTTGTGAAAATGAAAGGTATGCAATAAGTCCATGTATCCTGAGCGCCATACATAAGTGGAATGGGTGTCCGTCGATTCAATGGCCTCTGCTGTAAGGCTAGACCAGTTGGCTGTCAGCTCTTGCAGAAATTTCTCTCGTGATTCCACATTGTAAAGGTCATTAACTTGCTCAGGTACAGTTACCGGTATCTGTAAGAACCAGGTTAAATCGTCTCCACCCGTGGGAAGAATGCCAAAGGCGATATGATTCTCGTTCATGTGATCTTGGGAAAAGTGTTTTTGAAATGAGTTATCCAAAGCCTTAACAATATTCGCATTCTCGCAAGAGCCAACAATCTCAAAATACCCCCCTGTATGAAGCTTATGATTGGGATATAGCCACTTTCGAATTCGGCTATTTGCTCCATCTGCACCAATCAAGGTCGATGCCTTGGTGATTTCTCCACTTTGAAATTCTAGCGTATAGTAATCATCGTCAAAACTGATTTTCTCTAGATCACAATCATAGTGCAGTCGGCCTGAATACTTACTTGTCAAAATACGTACTAGGTCAATTCGCTTCGTGCCAAAGGTGTCTTGAAGGTCAAAGGATTTAATCAAATCTCCCTTGTTGTCGAAGTACATTCCTCGTTGAATATTAGCCGATGTATTTCTGAGATCCTCGGCAATCCCAAGGTGTTGCAAGGAGCCAAGAGCAGAGCCCAAAACAAGAAAGGCATGACCATCTTTACTGTGAATAGGATTATCTCTCTCCCAAATCCTTGTAGGAAAACCAAGTCGTTCGAAGGCAATTCCCGCAGAAAGTCCTGCTATACTACCTCCAACAATATCTATCATTTCCCTCATTGCTGCGAATATACGCCGAAAGAAAGGTAATCAAACGGTTGTGAAATACGTCCCCGTAGGATTAGTATGTTTTTGTGATAAAGCCATTAGCAATATATGTTTTTCCTTCCTTGAGGCCTAAGATGGTATAAGTATCAAAGT
>DLYY01000229.1 GCA_003447535.1 Bacteroidota bacterium
AATGAGGCATTTCGGCATTCAATCAATTGCACGACTTGCTTGGATTCAATGGTTGGCATAGAGCAGGAATAGCGGTCACACCATGATGATTTGCTTTGAAGGATATCTAATTCTGCGAAAATTTCTTGGCTAAAAGCCAGGTAGTCCGCTTGAGTTTCAATGATTTGCGTGAGACGATCGAGTAGTTTTTGAATTTCCCGCTGTTCTGCTTGAACAACACTAAATAGATCATTATGAAGATGAACGCAGGACTCAGGTTCAATAAAGACTATCTTGCCTGATTCACTTTCGTCATGTAGAATACCCTGTATTTTTCGTTTATGTTCTGCCTTCACGGCAAGGACGCGTCGACCATTACGCACACTTTCAACGGAATCAAACAGGTAGCCTTGGCGTTTTAATCGACCAACTTCTGATTGAAATACTTTGTGGATTTTCTTGCTCAGTTTCGCCTTTTCAATACGCAGTTCAGCAAGAAGTTCACTTGCATCTGATCGTATCTGTCCTTCCTCGTTTACGATATCTTGAATGGTTTCTACTAAGCGATCATTTCTTGAGATGGATTGAATTAGTTGGTGGAGGGATGTTGGCTCACTGTCCCACTCATCGAGGCTCTCAAGCACTTGATGGATAGTTTTTGCTACTTGCAGTACAGCAACGACTTCATAGAGTTCAAGGATCATTCCTTTTATCCCAAGCTTACCCAAGGACGGTCGAATGTCCTTAAATCGATCGAAGGGAATCTTATGACCTTCTTGTTTGAAGTGTTGATAGGCTGTGATCTTATTGTATACTGCATTGACCTCATCTGCGGATTGTAAAGGCTGATA
Organism: Bacteroidota bacterium; assembly: GCA_003447535.1. Taxonomy (GTDB): domain Bacteria; phylum Bacteroidota; class Bacteroidia; order Chitinophagales; family UBA8649; genus UBA8649. The sequence goes on from DLYY01000229.1 coordinate 831, forward strand.
CGCTTGCCAAGCCATACGGCCTAGATCACTTACACATCCTTTGGCAACAGACTCTGCGAGGATAGGTAGATCAAGTTTTTGTAGTAAATCGTCAGGATAGGTTTTCATCTAGAGGGCAAATTCAACATCATTTTCACCTGTAGCTTTCATAAAGACGTTCACTAAGCTTCTTGGATCTTTTTGTTCAAAAAGAATCTCATGCAATATTTGAGCGATAGGTATTCGTGAAGTATAACGCCATTCATTATGAATGAGTTTAAGTGTTTTAAGTCCCTCTACAGTTTCAATTGAATCATTTACGATGGATTCGATAGATTCTCCTTTAGCGATTCGATAGCCTACTGTGAAGTTCCTACTCAGCGGGCTTTGGCAGGTCGCCATGAGGTCGCCAACTCCAGCTAGACCTAGAAATGACGTGGAGGATACGCCTAAACGATTCGCGATATATATGATCTCTGCAAGAGCACGAGTGATGTAAAGTGACCGTGCATTGGATCCCAAATCAAGACCCTCTGTAATACCCGCGCCGATGGCAATGTAATTTTTTAAAATTCCTGCTAATTCAATAGCCAATAAGTCGTTACTTCCAAATATTTGGAATCGATCGGAGGAAAACAACTCCTTTCCAATCGAGATTACTTCATTAAATCGACTACCAATAACCGCTCCTGCAGGAAGCCCTTGATGAATCTCATGGGATAAGTTCGGGCCAGCTATCATACCTATTCGGCGAACCGAGGTGAATTGCTCAAAATATTCACTTACCGTCAATGGACGGTGGCTTTTGGTGTCTGGATTTGCGTTACTCTGTATAAAGCCTTTGGTTGCATGAATAATAAAATGACCTGGATTAACAATGTTTTGAATAGCCTGTATGAGCTCGGGATAGTTATCAGATGGAATGGCAGGGATAAGAACCTCACATGTTTTACAAAGATTCATCAAGTCAGTCTCTAACGATACATTGTTATGCAGGGCCACATCTCTTAACTGTTGATTTGTCTCGAAATTTGCTGCATCTTCTTGCCTTCGACTATAAAGTTTTACAGGATTCTTTACAGCGAGCAGATTGCATAAGGCGAGCCCAAATTTCCCTGCTCCAATGATGCCAACCCCCATGTCTCTGTTATACATTGTCGACATAGGCTTCCATTTGATTTGCATAAAAATGAAGAAGTAGTAAACTTTCCGACCGCAGTTTACCTTCGCTTGATCGAACAAGAGCACGTTTGGAATTATATATCCCGAGATGTTTTACTCCATGGGATGCAATGGATGTAGTGGATTGGTCCAACTGTGTGCTAAGTATGCAATTGCCTTGATTCGCCTTAATGCGAATATGATCAATGGTGCGTTGGCAAGTATCCAAAAAATCATCCCACTCCCAAAAAACATCTTCCAAAGGAAGACGTAAAAGCTCATACAAGTCCATTTTGGGGAAGGAAGCTTTGAGCATTCTAAAGGCAACTAAGGCAACGATGTTGCTTGATAAAACCACTTTGTTGTCGTGTAAACCTTTCTGAACGATTTGTCCGAGATCCTGGGCATAGACCGAATCTCTTTGGTCGTTGTGTACATGTTGATTTCCCCGTCTAAAATATTCCTCACGATTGATGAAGTTTCCGTGCACATCCAGCGACCGGCCTAATGCGTCAAGTTTGTTTCCAAAAATATCTGTCGGCTCACCAAAAGCGATATGAATTTCTGGCTTGGTATAGCGATGAGAAAAAAGAATGGATAACAAACGGTATGATGTTGCCGTGACGCTTGCTTCCTTGATATATTGCTCCCTTCCTTGCATTTTAAGGTGCTGGTCAATGAGGGACTCGGCTTCCAAAGTGAAAGAGTAATTGATCGAGACCGGCACGATGATTACCGGTTTGTTTTCCTTACCCTCATCCAGTACGTAATCTTTTTGAGTCTGTATGGCAGTCCCTAACAAACCAAGCTTCATCTTGTTAACTAGAGTACCTGAACGACTTCTAGTACCTTCTGGAAAAAACAAGCTATGGACACCTCTTGCCAAGCAAACGGATGAATATGATTTGAGCACTTCAAGGTAGATGGCGTTCTTTTTACGGCGATCTACTTTATACGCACCCAATTGATTCATTTTTTTGCTAAGCCATGGCAGCGTAAACAAATTGATTCCTGCACCATAGGTCATTGCAGGTAGGCCAAGAAGATCTATTCCATAGCCAATGGTTGGTGAATCTAAGTTGGATTGATGATTGGGTAATACGATGAGCGGACCTATACTCGCAAGTTCTCTGAGCCGATCTATGTCTCCGTAAAAGATGAAGCGATCATAGATTGAATCTTTACTTCGCCAGAATTTTTGGATTCGCCGTCCAGGAGCGGATTTTAGGAGTCCTCCATAGAAATAGGGTAGAATGCGTTGAGCAAAACGATAGGCACGTGGCTCAAAACGACTTAAAATTTCTTGCAGATAGTGATTGATAATCTGGGTGAGGATGCCTTCTAAATGATTGTTTGAGGTATGGTTGTTTTGTTTTTCTAACTCGAGCAATTGGGCTTTTATGTCCGCCCAAAAAAGGGCTTCACTTTGTTTGTCTGTTTTCCAAGGATTCTGAGTAAGTCTAATCTTCTCGAGATAGATTACATTTTTCAACAGCTCGTAAAATTCTGAAGAATCTTGAAAGTTTCTTTTCAAGGCATTCAGTGTACGAGTTCTTACTTGAGCTTTAAATTCCTTTCGTTCCGATGTCGTCTTGGTTAACGGCCATTGATTGACATCCTTGATAACGGGCTTAAGCGGTAAGCGTTTTGTATGCGCCTGATTCACATGATTCGAATTGACGATGGATTATATGGATTCAATAAGACGAAATCCCTTGCCATGTACATTGATAATTTCTATTTTATCGTCTTTTTTGAGGTATTTCCTCAGCTTGGTGACATAGACATCCATACTGCGACCAGTAAAGTAACTGTCATTTCCCCAGATATGTTTGAGTGCTACATCTCGGTTGAGCGTTTTATTTTTGTGCTGCGCAAGCAACCTCAATAAGTCACCCTCTTTAGTTGTAAGCTTTTTTTCATTACCCTTTATGGATAAGATTCTCGTTTCATGTGCATATGTATATTCTCCAATTTCAAAATGCAAGGTTTCATCTGGAGGATTTTTCTCAAGAAAAATTCGCCGCATCACGGCATCTACTCTTACACGTAACTCGTCTCGATCGAAGGGTTTGGTAATATAGTCATCTGCACCAAGTTCAAATCCTGCTATTTTATCTTCTTTCAGTGACTTAGCGGTCAAGAAAATTATGGGAATTCTATAGTCTACTTCGCGTATTTGTTTCGCCAGAGTAAATCCGTCCTTGAGGGGCATCATAACATCCAATATGCAGATATCAAAATCATCTTTTGAGAAGGATTTCCATGCTTTTTCTCCATTTTCGAAAAGTTCTACTGTATGGCCGTGCAGTTCCAAGGAGTCTTTGAGTACCATTCCAAGATTGGGATCATCTTCTGCGAGTAGTATCCTGTATTGCATGTCGATATTCATTACTTCTTGTTGTTTAATGGGAAAATTAAGGTAAATTCTGCGAATTGGCCCTCTTCACTTTGAACATGAATACTTCCAGCGTGTCGTTCAGTCATCGCTTTAACATAGCTTAGGCCAAGGCCAAATCCCTTAACATTATGAATATTGCCGGAAGATTCTCTGAAAAATGCATCGAATATATGCCGTTGTACTGACGATGACATGCCTATGCCATTATCCCGAATCACAATTTCTAAAAACTGTTGGTTACTCCTAGTGGTAATGGCTATTATAAGTTCCTCCTTACTGTATTTTATGGCATTATCGTAGAGATTAGAAAACAAATTATATAGGTGCTGTTCATCACCATATATTTCATGATTCGTAGCGTGTAGATCTTCAGTGAGTAGTCCATTCGCCGCTTCAATACGCAGCTTATAACTCGATTTCAGTTTG
>DLYY01000090.1 GCA_003447535.1 Bacteroidota bacterium
AGTAGGAAAAACTGATGGTAAAACAACCTCAACTTTAGTAAAAGAGACCTTGTTATAAAAATTCCGCCCAGTAGTTCAACTGGATAGAATATCAGATTTCGGCTCTGAGGGTTGGGGGTTCGAATCCTCCCTGGGTCACTAAATAACAAATCCGCTTAACTAGCGGGTTTGTTATTTATTCAAGTATAATTTTCTGCTCAACGGTTCCGTCGTCGTAATGATATAGAAGTGGAACATTTTTTAGCTCGTTTGTCTTCCTTCCCAGTATATCCGTTATTTCTAGTACGTTTCTATTCTGAAAATCTACAATTTCATAACTGTTTGTAGTATTAGTACTATTACAACCAATTAATCCATTGATATCGAATTTAGAGACAAAGTTCCATATCTCATTAGTGGCACTAATATCCATATTACCAAAAGATCCTGGCCACTCATGATCTCCTCCAATTACCTTTAATTCTTCCACACGAACACAATTATCTCCATCCTCCCAAACACTCCTTTCAACAGTGCTTCCGTCCGAAGCATTTACATCAGGGACTGGATTTACTATTGGAGACATATTCGCATTATTTTGAGAAGACCAATACGTTGAAATTTCACTTGCAGACATGTAGTAAGGGCTGAGTCCATTATACATTGAATTAGGATTCATATCAACCGTGCCAGGGATAAACATTATCGCTGTGGGATGAGAGGGTGAACATACCGGGAAACCGTAACCATCAGGGTCTGGATCGCTTCTGTAAGTATCAGTTATCATGGAACCTGACACTGAGGCAACAGCTGCGATTCTGCTACTTAGCCTACAAGCGAGTTCGTAGGTAAAAATTCCACCTTCAGAATAACCACAGGCATATATTCTCTCACTATCTACATTAAAGTCTGAGATCAAAGCATCTATAATTGCTTCAACAAAATAAATGTCATTGTAAGGAGTTGGAACTTTGTGCATCCAAGCACCATCAGCACCAGATGGATAAATCGCAATAAAATTTGCAGTATCGGCTAAGGGTCTCATATCATTAAATCCAATCATACCTTGGCCATCTCCACCTCCACCATGAAAACTAAACATTAAAGGAGTTGGATTTGAAGAACTATAAATTGATGGGACATAAATTATATATTCTCGAATTTCACCGCCATAATTAATTGTCCTAGTCTCCTGATTTTGAGCAATGGAGAAAAGCGGGAAAAACAAAAACAGCGATAAGATTTTACTAGTCATATCAAGAGAGCTTATAGTGGAAAATTAATTATTTTTTAAAAAATTAAAAAAAAGGAAGGCGCAATCAACACTCGCTGGCTCCTTAGTTATTTTCACAAAACATTGACAATCAATTCAATGGAAAATTGTCTACTTTTAGCGTATGAAAATTTCCAAATCAAACTTAATTATAATAGGAGCAGCGTTGATAAGCCTTATTTTCTCAGAATACTTCTATTTCTCAGGAGATTTTGAGAAGTCCTTATTTGTTGGACAATGGGTTGCACCCATCCTATGTGCAGGAATATATTTCAACATTCTAAAAACGAAGTAATGGTAGAATTGCTTGCAGGATTTGTTACCATAGTGTTCTCTTATGGCATTTACTCATTAATATCAGAGGAAAATACCAACGACAGTCCTGCTATAGATATAGACTCTAATTTTATCAAGAAAATAGTTAGTTTCTTATTGTTGTTTATCATCGGCATCTTTGCCTTAGTAATTGCAGGATACTATCTATCTTGATAGATAAAGGTTTTTGTTTGCGGTGCTATTAAACCCGTTTATATTTTCTTCGAATAAGCCACTGCCATAAACACCCATCAACAGAAACTAATGACCTTATTAAAAGCATTCCGATACATCGCCATACTTGAAGGGATAAGCTTCTTGCTCCTCGGAATAACTATGCCATTGAAGTATCTCTATGCCATGCCTTCACCTAACCTCTATATTGGTATGGCCCACGGACTTTTGTTTCTCCTCTACTGTGGTGTCGGATTATCCAGTGCCATCCAATATCAATGGAAGATTGGCTTCAGCGTAATGGTCTTCTTAGCGTCCCTTGTCCCCTTTGGCACCTTTTATCTCGAGGCGAAGTATCTTAAGAGTCATAAAGGCTAATGCTGTTGGTTAAAGCCTCGAAACAAAAAGAGGTTTGATTTTAGGGCTAAATCTGAAGTAAGAGGTGCATGGAAATGAATTGAAGCCTACTTTACTCTAAAGGAATCCAACTCGCTTATGCTTCCATTAAAGTCGTTACCATCAACTCTGTTTTCAGTAATTCCATTTACGCGAACATTATCCAAAAACTGATGGAAAGTCCAAGGCAAGTTCTTTACTCTTGCTTTGCCTCCTGAATAGGCCGCAATCCATAATGGGTATTCATCTACATAACCCCTTAAAATAGATTTGTAGAAATTTAGACTGGTATAAATTATGGGCTTAACTCCGTATTCTTCTTCAGCTAGCAAGAGCCAATTGAGCACCCCCATACGCAGATTTTCTCGGCCAAAATCACCCTCCTCTTCAATGTCTAACACCGGCACAAAATCTCCACTCTTCAATTTTACCATAGATGCAAAGTTTTCAAACTGTTCGGTTGAGTTTTCGTTGGGTCGATAATAGTGATAAGCCCCTCGAATAAATCCTTCGTCTCGCGCTCCTTTCCAGTTACGCTTAAAGAAAGCATCTTTCCCATTGTTTCCCATCGTCGCCCGAATAAATACAAACTCAATTGGATGATGTGTTCCTACTTGACTCCAATCGATTTCACCCTGATACTTGGAGACATCTATTCCAAATACATATTCCTTACCGTGAAGCGACATTTCTCCCGTTGGCTTACAAGAAGGCAATGTCATAAAGCCACAAAAAAACGAAAACAAGATTATAGGTATAATCAAAAAGGACTTAGACAATACTTTTTTCGTAACAAACATGATATAAATTATATGTAACAGATGATTTCCAACACTTAAATAACGCAAGTACAATTCTTGCGATATAAAAAGCTGGAATACTTTAGAATTTTTAACACACTTACAAAAGGAGTGCTATGTATTAGGATTATTGAATCAAAGCCTCATAACGCAATCAAAATTCTCCCGAACAAGGTTGAGCCCAGTTAAAGGCATTCGTTAGAATATATTGGAAAGAGTCTTCCACTTTTGTGATGGTCACTTCGACCCAATCTTGGTGCATACAAGATGCAGGTAGATTGAAAATAAATACCTCAAACAAATTCGAAGTATCCTCCTGGCTTATCCATGGATGCAATTGCTGAGAAGAAGACCAATAATAAAACCCTTGAACAGGGCTTGTATCCGTCCAAAAGAGCATTAACGAATCAGCAGCACAAAAACAGGAATCAAAGATCCAATGCAAATAACCTATGGCTGCCAAGCTGTCTTCATCGATACTTAACTCATGCTGCGTGGGAGGTATAACTAACGCATCATCATCATTAACCACACAACCCAAAGGCCCAAACATGAATGCGATTATAAGGCAGTCCTGTAACGTTATAAATCGTGTCATTGAATTACTGTTTTAAAACAAGTCGTTGTACCCATTCTTCACCACCATTTGACTGTACAATGAGCATATACATGCCTGAAGGCCACTCTGAACCGTCAATCGTTTCAAGAAATCCTGAATGATCCAAGACAATTCTTCCTTGAAAATCAACAATTAGAGTACGTTGGACAACTTCCGGGCGATCAGAACGCAAGTTCAATTCGCCGGAGAATGGATTTGGATAAAGCCCAATGAATTGATGGATAGTTTCGTCTTGATTAGCCTTATTCAACCTGATATCAGAAAATGTGTCGCTAAAGGTTTCATAAAAATTCTCCGATACCATCTTTCCCTCTTTGAGCGGTTCAGGAAGCGACCAAGTACAGGCTGTATCACTAAATCCATAGGTAAAAAATCCACGATTACTGCGTAAAGACATAGATTGTAGATATCCCATAGTGTTCGAATTATCCCAAGGACCACTAATATTGTGCAACATATTAATTCGTCCTAATAAATCTGATTTTGCCAACGGTCCATCCATAGAGGCAAGACTATAATTCATGAGACGAGCATTACAGCATGAAGCCGTGTTAAGTGAATCTCCGTATCCCTGATCAAGAATCCCAGATAAGCTAAAGTCACTTTGGGTTTTTGCATAGATATCCCACTTCCTCTTTCCTCCACCAGCTACCGCACTTCGACTCGTAAGAATGTATTGCACTGGTGTATTGGGCATTAGTGTATCATAAAACCACGATTGGAGCATGCCCAAACGAACATCTTTACGCTCACAATCCCCCTCAACGCGAATGGGTGATTCATCGAAGACCTTAATCAATGCATTCGTTACCTCAGGCAAGGTGTTTTGCAGCGTTCCAGAAGACGAACCTTGACTCACCTGAAAGCCCTCAACCAGTCCTATTGTCTGTATTGCTAACTCGCCCACATCCACTAGAAAGTTAAAATCAAAATATCCACGACAAGATGTTTCCGTGCGTGCACTTCGTCCATCCAAGACCTGCACACTACCCGGTGTACTCTTGAGAAGCATTGCATACTCTTCAACAACGCTCTCGACTTTTGCCAATGGTCTTAGTCGCTCCGCAATGGCAATGTGCCTCGTGTCGTATCTATAATCGACAAGTACTCTTTTAGAGCATTTACAGTCATCTAAATATCCCGTATTTCGATTGATGCAGAGATACGCATAACTGAGATACGCATGATTAGCTAAGGCGTAGTCATTCCCTTCTTTTTCATTGAGAATAACAGCGTTTGCTCCGCCCTTATCGTATAAGTGAAGGGATGTTTTTTTAGCTGGACCCAAAGCATACCGATACCATTCATGAAACTTGGGCGATTGCGTAGTATGTGTATAGTATTCAGGATGTGCTTCGGCAAAGCGAAAGTCTGGTGGATCAAGAAAAGTATAGCCGTCCGAAAGAGGCCAACCACGAGTTGTAGCGCGTGGTGCTATATCAGCAAAATGATTTAACTGGATACAAGCGCAAGGAGAAGTTGTCTCATTAACAGTTGTCATCAGTGCGAGATGAGCTACAACATCTCGAACAGACTCTTCATAAGTAGACGGGCGATCATAGACATACGTATATTCCGTTAGCTGTTGTAAAAGGCTCAAAACCTCATGTTCAGATAGACCCTTGTTTTGAACGGCATGCATGGCCCAATCATCAAGCGATTGATCTAGGCCATATGTCATTAGGCGATTTAAAACATAGAGCAGCTCGTTCGATGGCGATCTCCAACGAACCGTATCCTCAAACTCAACTGTAAGCGTATCGTAAACCGACCCATATTCAAGCAGGAAGTCATGGCTCTTGTTTAGATCAAGTCCCTGAAAAGAATACCATATGTTATCCTCGTTGGAATAGGTAAGACTCGATGCTTGTACATGAGCCATTTTTGTATGCTCAGACAATTGAAAGTAAATATCTAGTCCATCTTCGTAGAGTAGAAAAAAGGAGGCATTTACTTGGGCAGTAAGAGAAGCAGAAAGCAAGAGGCAGACTGCGAGGAAGGAATTTTTTACAGACATAGAATTGATTTATACTGTAAAGGGAATAGAATTAAAACGGGAGTTCTTTGGTGTTTAGCGCCTAGCTAGACTCAACAAGTATATGGAGTGTATTAGCTAGTAATAAGGATTACGTCATTGTATCACACTCAACTACCGTATTTAACTGAGGCGGGGCCTCCCCCACCCACCTCACCCATCAATCTACCACATATCTCAAGTGAAACAGATACAGACTAAGCAGGAAAGCATTAGTAATGTCGCCTAGCTGCCTTAGAGCGATTAATCGTATTCGTAACCAAAAACAAGTGGGTCTCTAAGCAGCGTGTAAGGGTGTGAGCATGGTGTACTTGTTTGGGGTATATCATTGATCATTTCTACGTCAAATCCAAAACATATATAAGCCCCTTTCTCTCTGTGAAGCGTTTTGAATGCAACTACATTCAATGCACACCCATTATCATAAGCAAGGTCTAGACTCTCTTTTTCCTCGTCGTAGTTCGCCGCCATTACAGGATCATAATCTAACTCCCAATGCTCTATGTACTTTTCATAAGTAAAAGGACTGACATACTTGGAATAATGGTATTCATTGACCAACGGCCCGCCAAGCAAATTCATAAACCGCTCAGGGTTAGTGTCTGCCAAAAGACACCATTTCCAGTCAGACGGCGGATGTTTTAGGTCTTGCGCTACCGCCTGAAGACGATCCTCAAGACTAAGCTGGATAAATTGATGAAGTAGACGTTGATAATAAATTTTATGGTATGATCGCACTATTCAATCTTGCTTACTACAAGATCATAACGATTACCGGTTAAGTCTATTATCGATAGTACATAATTCCCATCTGCCAAGTTTGCCAATGAAATTCTTTCATTGAATGGGCCACCAAGGGCAACCGCAGATTTAGACCATATTTGCTGCCCGAGCATGGTTTGCAACTCTAAGTCTACTGAGGTTAAAGGCCCAGCGTAGGATAGCTCAATGACATCCTGTGTTGGATTTGGATTAGCCGTAATACGTCCTACATTGAAATCTTCAATTGAATTAGGATTTCCAAAAACAGTAATAGTATCGACCTCAGTAATAGATGTACATCCGTTATTCAATGTCAAAGACACTAGATACTGGCCTGGTGCTGCATAGGTATGCGAAACCAAATCACCTTGAGCTGTGCCGCCATCCCCAAAATTCCAATCAGCCGTAATCCAATTACCTGCCGATGCATTGTTAAAGTTGACTTCGAGACCATTTAATCCATAACCAAAGCTTGGAATAGGAACATTGCCATCAACCACGTTGACCAAAATCGAGCAAGACTCTGTATTTCCAGAAGCATCAGTAACATCCATGACCACAAATTGAGGACCTATATCCGCACATGAGAAGGTCGTTTGACTTAACGTGCGTGAGGTAATCGAGCAATTATCTACCGAGCCATTGTCCACGTCATCTGGAGAAAGTACGCCCACACCATTCACATCAAGACTAACCGTTGTATTGGCGCAATAGACATCGGGAAAACGATTATCAACAACCGTTACCGTTGCAACACAAGAAGACTGAAAACTTCCATAATCATAGGTTAACACAACATTATTTTGCCCTACATTATTACAAATATAGGTTGTGACTCCTGTCAAGCTTATCGTGGGGTTACCACACTGCGAAGAGGGTGTTACGTCAATTTCACTAGCACTTAAAGAGTAAATTCCATTTCCATTCAGTGCAACAGTGGTATTCTGACATGCAGCATTTTGAGGAGTCTGAGCATCAACATAATTCGATCGCAAAAGGGTATCGCCTTCTACTCCATCACTGACAATTAGTGTGACATCATATTGACCGGCATTATTATAGCTTACTGTAACCGGACTCGAAGTAGAGGATGCCGGATTCCCACCTGGGAACAACCATTGCTCAGAGGATGGCGAGCCCAATGAGTTATTCGTGTAGGTAACTGAGAATGGGGCGCAACCCGTGGCATTAGTTGAAGAGAAACTTGCAATGGGTCCTGTAGCTGAAGGAGCACATCCACTGCCCAAATCAATATTGTCGATATAGAAGTTGTTGCCATAATTATTGGTCGATACAACGCTTAATCGCACGTCAGCCAGACCATCATAAGCGCTCAAATCTATTGTTGGGCAAGACGCGCCAAAACCGCTACCGCACCAGTCACCAGCACTACTCGGCACAAAAGATGTTTGAACATCAGCACTTGTTGAGAAATTACCTGTGCCGTTTTCCTCCCCTGTAAAGACTAAATCAGGGTAAGTATTACCTCCATCCGTACTTACAAAGACCTCAATTTTATCCGCAGTTGTCGCTCCGTTGGCATCAACGTATCGCGCGTAGGCATAATCAAATGTAAGCTCCACATTATTTTGACCAGAAAGATCAAGTGCAGGACTATTGAGGGAATCAACTTCGCCTATTGCATTATCGTAGTTAAAGAAATTCATCCAAGGACTTCGAGAGCCATTGATCCCTGCTGCATTTGTTGTAGTCGCCCAAGATACATCCCCATCAGGATTGGTAAGTGTCCAGCCTGATTGGCCTGCCACTTCGAAATCTTCAAAATAGAATTGAGTAGACGTATTGCTATTCACGGTAATGATACCCGTTTGGGTGTAAGTGTCACTTCCATTGCCATTGGAAACCGTTAGGGAGACATCATAGGTTCCATCCGTACCATACGTTACCGTTGGATTTTGTTGAGTAGAACTTGACGGGGAGCCCCCAGGGAATGACCAAGACCAAGAGGATGGCGCCGGGTTTCCATAGGATTCATCGGTATATTGTACTGTTATTGGAGGACATCCACTACTTGCCGAATAAGAGAACTGAGCTGTCGGAGCACCTGGTTGAATAAAACAGTTACTTGAAAGCTGCACATTGTCTACATACATATTGTTGCCGTAGTCATTTACATTCTCGATTTTCAGTCTAACATTGCCTTGTCCGTCATATGCGCTCAAGTCAAGATCAATACATCCTGTCAACACACCAGCATAACACCAATCATCAGGTGTAGAAGGTATAAATTCTGCCGTAGTCGTATATCCTGTGGCCAGTGTTCCTGAACCATCTTCAGCTTCAGCAAATAGTCGGTTGTAACTATTTCCACCATCTGTAGAAATCGATAGGATTAGAGAATCTGCCTCATTTTGAGAATATCTTCTGTGCGCATAATCAACGGTCAAACGAAGTGAAGATCTTCCCGTAAAGTCTAGCACTGGGGAGACAATGGCATCCCTTTGACCTGAAGCATCATAATTGAAGTTATCGAGTTTAGCGGCTTTACTTCCACTATTTGT
>DLYY01000001.1 GCA_003447535.1 Bacteroidota bacterium
GTAGAAGTTAATGATGATATTACAGCGAGCGCCTATGCCTCCTTCAAGGATGAGCCTGTTATTGCTTGCATCCTCGGTACATCCTCTCACGCTTGCACCTACGACGGTAAAGAGGTGGTTTTAGCAAGACCGCCATTAGGCTTTATTCTGGGTAGTGAAGGAAGTGGATCCTATTTTGGTAAAAAAATTGTTCGAGATTTTTTCTACAATCGCCTACCCGAAGACTTACACCAAGCCTTTTCGGAGCGATACAATCTAAATGTTGAAGAGTTTACCGATCGATTGTACAGAGACCCACAAGCCCACGTTTATGTTGCCAGCTTCATGCAATTTGTATGTGACAACCGTGAACATCCATACATTCAACAAATCAGTGAAAAAGGATTTAGAAAATTCATTGAAAACCAAATTGTCAAGTTTGAAAATGCCCAGTCCATGCCAATTCACTTTCTCGGCAGTGTAGCCTATTTCTTTCAAGAGCAGATTAAAACCTTATGTGAAGAGTATAGCCTCAAGCCTAAGACCTTTAATCGAAAGCCTGTAGTTAATCTCCTTAACTACCATATGAGCAAGTAATAGGCACAAATTGACTTGCTCAGGGATTGGGCAAAAACTCCTCTGCAATCATATAAAGGACAAACCCATTTCGATTGGATAGAAGTTTCCATTCCGAGGGTACTCCCTTATTTTTAACGACGTTACTTCGAGTAACAACATAGACTGGCCGACCATTAACAGTCTTAGTATTGACCTCTTCAAAATGAGCAATATCTCCTGGGTTTCTCTTAAGATAAAAATGGTCGGCATATGTCTTAAACCCATAGGTCACAACCACGACATCTTTTTCGGCCAACTCCTTATACATCTCAATAGCTGCTCGTTGAGTATAACCCTCTATTCTCGGCACAACCAAATACACTAAAGATTGAACCAAAACTGACACGGATAAAATGATTCCCAAAACCGCTCCTTTTCCATGACCGCGTTTTGAAATATATAAAGATATCAGCATCCCAACAAAAAATAAACCAGCCAAATAAAGAATGGAAGGAGGCCAAACCACTGACGCCTTTAAGTTATCCAAAGCAAAAACATCGTTAATCGCAATGTTTGTCCACAATAATGAAGGACTATTCCCTATGAAATAGATGAGGACCATGGCAACAGCAAACAGCAACGAGAGTAGTAAGAGCAGAGATGTTTCCCACCAGCGCAAAGCTTCCTGATGCTTTGCTAGCATCCATAAACGAAGGCTCGCCAAATATGTAATTGGGAAGTAAGCCAGAGACGAATAATGCATGATCTTGGTCTGAACAACTTCAAAAACAACAAGGACGGTAAGCAATGTTACTACCATCCACAACATGAAATTTTGAGTTAATGCAGATTTCTCATCTCGTTTTTTCCATGCTAAAAATATCAGAGGAGCACATGGGAAAGTTCCAACGAACAGCACCAATACGTGATATCCCATAAACCCGCCGTGCCCCGCATCAGCTTGGCCGCCTAGCTCAAAATGACGTTGAAGAAAGGCACCAAAAAATGCCCATCCCTCTTGTTGAACATAGAGTAGCGTCCATATACCTAGAACAAGGCCCATAGAAACAAACATCACAATTGCTTCATTAAGCCCAACGATTCGACGGAATCTTGATATGATAAAATAAGCGACAAACACCAGGCAGAACAAGAACAGCGCAACTGGACCCTTAGTCAGTATTGCCAGGCCCATAAACAAGCCGCATAGCCTCATGGCTCGAAAACGTCGTTTTTTTCGTCGATTACTAGGCACAAACTCCCAGCTCTCCGTCATCTGAGCTAAAAAGTAAATGGCTAAAAAAATAAACAGGTTAAAGGTTGGGTCAATCAAGGCAGACTTGAAGTATAAAAAAGGAAGTATGCTCACTGCATAAACCATAGCCCAAAGCATACCAAAACCGCTCCCTTGAAGCCGTTTTCCTATTGTGTATACCGTCCATAAAGTAAATACCCCTATTAGCGCATTGGGCAGACGTGCGCCGAAGGATGATATCCCAAAACACTTCATGGATAACGCTTGCATCCAAAAAAAGAAGGGTGGCTTTTCATAAAAAGGCTCAAACGCCATTTGCAACTTCAGCCAATCACGCGTTACAATCATTTCACGAGCAATCTCAGCAAAATTGATTTCATCCCAATCAAAAAGGTGACTACCACCAAGCATAGGAAGGTAAAGCAATAAGCCAATGGGAACAATCCATAAACCGTAAGGCCACTTTCGAATATCGAAGTAGTGAAGCATGCAATGAATTTACAAGGAATGGATTAACCAAGCCATTCTATCAACTCTTAAGACGTTTGGGAAGAATACCATAATGCAGTGGGGTCCTCCATAAATCATTCTGTAAATGCCTATCAAGCAAGCGATATACTATGCCTGCCGATAGCAGCCCCAACAACATTCCAGCAAAAACATCATGATAAAAATGCATTAATAAGTACATCCGGGAAAAGGCAATCACTAAGGCAATAAAAAGCGCGATTCCCTTGACAGCTTTTGATGAAGCAGATACAACTACGGAGAGCGCAATGGCAAATGCTACGGCACTATGTCCTGAGGGGAATGAAAAGTGTTCTGCAAGGGCGAATCCTTCCACCCTGTGCCACGTTTCATAGTCAAGTATTGCATGGGGCCTTAGCCGATCAGAAAAAACATAACGTTTCAAGGCTTGAGTGGATAGGCCAGCAACAGTAAAACTTATCAAGGATAATGCAAATGCTCCTTTATTCACTAAAACTCCAATCAAGACAAAAAGAAATATAATCAATGGGGCTTGAACGAGATGGGTAGACCACATCATAACAAGGTCCAACCAGGGAGTGTGCATGGCATTAATAAAACGAAGGATCACCGTGGCATCAATAAAGAGCAATCCGTGGCCGAACAACATACCGACAAAAACTATCCAAAATCCGCGCCTATGCATCATTTTCATGAGGTAAAAATTCCACGATCATTTAATGCACGAATAGCGAGGTACAAACCAATAGGATACAGAATTATAGAGGGTAACCACATCGCAATATGCGGGCTTAAGACGCCTTCTTCTGACATGTTTTCGGTAATCGAAGAAATGACCAAGTAGATCACAAATATCACAATGGAAATAATGAGAGCGTACCCTATTCCTCCACGCTTAAGTATGGCCCCTAGTGATCCACCAAAGAGAAAAAAAAGGAAACAAGCTGAGGCCATTGTATACTTTCTATGAATATCATTCCAATGATTAGCGTACAGCCGCTTGCGGTAGTCCAACATGGGCAGGTTGCGCATGTAATTGGAGTTAATTTGTCCAAGCCTAGTTTGCACAACACTTTTTAATCCAAGCCATTGTTCAGGAGACAAATCATTTAGTTTTTTGTAGAAGTCCTCTTTTATGTCTTCTACTAAACGGGTTTGGCTTTTGGATATCATGTAAATGGCGTTGCCATCGGATAAGTTCTGTTCTAAGCTATCTATGGACCTTACCTGCTCCTCGATAAGCTTTCGAGATTCCACTAAGGTATGTACCCCTTTGTGGCGTTCTGTTTTGAACGATTCTTCATCGGTCTCCTGCATGGTAAACCCGCCTAAATCAAAGGAGCGAATCATCGTGTCAAACTCAGTAACACTATATTCGGTCGGTGTATTTAGAGCATATAAATCTGAATACTCTGAATATATACTTCCCCGAAAGAATTCCAACTGTAAAATCGCTTGATTAGGCGAAGTTGTAACCTTTGCTTCGTCAGCCACAATCATATACTGAGTTTTCCGATCCATGGTGTGGTCGTAGACGATTACCTGTCGCAATGTGGACCCATCGGGATCTTTACCTCCAATGTATATGGTTATACCCTCAATCGCTTGATTAAAAGTCCGCTCATTAAGCGATAACGCGGGGCGCTTTTGACCAATGTCATACCTGAGCTGGTAAACCTTTTGAAAGGACTTTGGAATCAAAGTATCCGCAAGGAAAAACGAGGAAAATCCCACTAAAATGGAGAGGAAGATTAGAGGCCGTATAAGCCTCAAATAGGAGATACCCGATGCTTTTGATGCCGTTATCTCATGATCCTCAGCCATTCGTCCAATGACTAAAAGAGCCGATAACAAGACCGCTAAAGGAAGGGCTAAAGGGAGTGTTTGAAGTGCAAAATGCATCATAAACTCCCCTAAAACCGACAATGGCAACCCTTTCCCAATAAGCTCATTAGCATATTTCCAAAGGCCTTGCATTACTAGCACAAAGTCAGCCACAAAAAGAGATAAAAGGAACGGTCCAGCGTACCGCTTGACAAGACTAAAATCTAGTGGATTAAGCCATAACACAATCCAATGCTGTTAGGCACCTATGCGTTTGGTCAGTTGTTCAAACTGACTGAGCCAAAGTTGCTTTTGATCTTCAACCTCATCATCTTCTGTGAAGTCAGTGAGATATAAAACTGTGTCATTGCTAATTTCGGACTTAGTGATTTCAAAAGAAAAGAACTCATCCTCTTCTCCATCGACCCATACATAGACTACCTTTTCAGGGTCAATGCCCTCAACAAGTTGGGCATCTTCTGTAGACTCGTCCCAACCAAAAGTGTATATATCCTCATTTATATCACAAGACTCACAAAACCATTGCGTTAAGCCTGCCGGAGTAGTGAGGAAAGAATACAAAATGGATGGTGAACTCCGGATTTGATATTCCAATGAAAATTTAGTGCGCGCCATAGAGTGTACGTTACAACCGTGAGATACAAGATTAATTTGATTTAACAAAATCCTACTAAGAAGATATCCCCAAAATGACGTGGATTGATGTCAATACTTGTTATATTTGCGCATTATTGCAGGAAAAAGAAAACATCTTCCTCTTTTTTTCGTATTTAACGGTACAAATTGAATCTGCTCTATGGGAATGCGCCAGCTGAAAATTACGAAGTCGATTACAAATCGAGAAAGTCAATCACTCGAAAAATATCTTCAAGAAATCGGAAAGGTCGACCTTCTAACTCCGGAGGACGAAGTAGATTTAGCGCAGCGCATACGACAGGGAGACCAAATTGCCCTCGAACGCCTCACCAAAGCGAACTTGCGATTCGTTGTTTCCGTTGCTAAGCAATACCAAAACCAGGGATTGTCGCTAAGTGATTTAATCAATGAAGGAAACTTAGGATTAATTAAAGCTGCTCAACGTTTTGATGAAACAAGAGGATTTAAGTTTATCTCTTATGCCGTATGGTGGATTCGGCAATCGATCTTGCAAGCATTGGCTGAACAGTCAAGAATTGTGCGCCTTCCTCTAAACAAAGTAGGATCACTCAACAAGATTAACAAAGCATTCTCTCAATTAGAGCAACAATTCGAGCGTGAGCCAACACCAGAAGAATTAGCAGAAGTACTTGAGTTGCATGCTCAGGAAATCGAAACAACGATGGGAGTAGCTGCACGTCACGTATCGGTAGACGCACCTTTTGTCGATGGAGAAGATAACTCACTTCTTGATGTGTTGGAAGACCATAACACAGAGCGTACAGACGCTAAGTTGGAATACTTAGATTCTCTTCGTCGAGAAATCGAACGTTCACTATCCACTCTATCCGAGCGTCAAAGCGATGTGGTCAAGTTGTATTTTGGCATAGGTGTAGAGCATCCTATGTCCTTAGAAGATATCGGTGCAGAATTTGATTTAACAAGAGAACGAGTTCGCCAAATAAAAGATAAAGCAATCAACAAATTGCGCACCGCATCACGAAGCAAACTCTTGAAGTCCTACCTTGGAGGATAAATCCACCCCGACTCTAAATGCCCGGTTAATGGGCGAAAACAACTATCCAGCCCACGATCCTAGAGCGACAAAAAAGTCGGAGGGAATGGGCTACAAAGGTAGAGAATTTAGTTATGCAAGCCCGAAAGACCCCTTGTACAAGAAGGGATTTATACGATTTATGGAATGGGTTGTTGGACGACCTTTTTTGTATCGCATGTACCGCAAACTAAATGATATGGAAGCGACCCCTCAAAATGTCTGGGGGCATGGTCTCGACATATTAGATATAAAGGTAAACTACGACGAAGAGCAACTTGACAAGATACCTCCAATTGGTCCCACCATCGTAGTTGCCAACCACCCTTTTGGCTTGGCAGACGGAGGCATGCTTGGTCACCTTGTTACAAGAAAACGGGATGATTTCTTTATCCTAGTCAACGAAATTATCAGCCGAGTTCCTCTGCTTAAAGGCCATATGCTGCCGGTAGAATTTTCACAAACCGAAGAGGGCAAGAAAATCAATCAAAATACCAAGGACCAGACAACTAAAAGGCTGAATAGTGGGGACTGTTTAATCATCTTCCCTGGAGGTGGGGTAGCCACCCGAAGCAATCCTTTTAAGCGTGAATCCCTATCGGAATATAAGTGGCGATACTTTATCTGTGACCGAATTCATGAAGCAAAATGCACCGTAGTCCCTATGTACTTCCATGGAGAGAATTCGTTTTGGTTCCACTTTGGGAGCTGGATTCATGTCAACTTACGCATGTCTATGCTTTTGCGAGAACTGAAGAACAAACGCAATAAGACGCTGGACGTAACCATTGGCGATCCTATTCCTTACAGCACCATGGAAGGGATAAAAGATAAAGTCCAGTTAATCAAATTTATTGAGGCCCAAACCATGCGCCTTAAAGATTTTCCACCAAAATCTTAACCTGTGAGCAAACCACAAATAGATTGTGGTAAAGACTCTTAACTTCATAATCTATGACAGAGTTTCTATCCCTTGTTCCATATTTTTTGCTCCTTCCCGCAATCCTTATAGGCTTCTATTGGGGCAAGGCCTCCTCCTCAAATCAGTTAGGTAAAGAGGTTTCTGCATTACAAACTGAGAACAACCTGCAAAAGACTTCGCTAAAACAGGCTGAAGAAAAAACCGCTGTTCTAGAACAGGATAAGCGACAAATTGAAGAAAAGTTATTCGAACTACAAGGACTAGTTGCCGCGTTAAAAGAAAAAAATACCGTAAGTCTCGAAGAACGCCAAAAACAGGAAGAAGTATTACAAGAGAAGTTTGAAAACTTAGCCAATCGAGTTTTCGAGCACAGCAGTAAGACCTTTGTTGCCCGGCAAAAGAGCGAAATGGACACCTTGCTTTTGCCCTTTAAAAAGGATATGGACACCTTTAAATCCCAGGTCGAAAAGTACAATGAAAACTTTCTCACATCCAATGCAGCCCTAGATCAAAAACTAAAGCATATTACCGAGTTAAACAATCGAATGCTAGAAGATGCTAAAAATCTTACGGAAGCATTAAAAGGAGATAAACAAAAACAAGGTGCGTGGGGTGAAATGGTCCTTGAGCGAATCCTTGAGATGAGCGGTTTAGAAAAAGGTCGGGAATACGTAACCCAAGATTCTTACACCAATGAGGACCGCAGTCGAATGCGGCCTGATGTTGTGGTTA
>DLYY01000134.1 GCA_003447535.1 Bacteroidota bacterium
ATAGTTCCTAGGTGTATTTTGAGAGTAACTTATTAAATTTGGCAGGGTAGTGGCCCGAAGACAGCGGCATCGTCTCCAACAAAGGATACTTCACGGGGTCTGGGCGGGATTCAAAGTCTTCCGAATAATAGAAATCAGGGGTGACACTGTACATTTCTACATGACCGTTTCCCGTCTCTGGTCCCTGATAAAAATGACAAAAGGGATGTGTCTTTGGGTGCAAATAGTAATTGATCGCCACTCGAGTTTCACCTCCCCTATTCGGAGGACTGCTGTGGACCAAGGCGCTGTGAAAAAATAGCACCTCGCCAGCCTTCATAGGAATGGGAACCATATCTGGCCATAGTGCCTCCTCTATAGGCTCTAAAACCCAAGGGATATTAAGAGATCGTTGATGAATTCCCCAAGTATGGCTCCTGGGGTAATAATGCATACACCCTGTCTCTACATTCACATCCATCAGTGGAATCCATGCATAGACGGAATAGCTTGTGCGCTCATCTACATGAGAACTGTCTTGATGTGGATTCAGAGCACTGTTTTCTGAAACCGGCTTAATCAAAAAGGTGCCTCCTACTTGATACACCGCCTCCCAATGGACATATCGCGCTAACGCTGAGGGAAGCACACCATCAATACATTCTTTCACTTGATTGCGAACCATAGGGTCGGGATGACGACCACTCGGCCAAAACAAATCCCCTACATCGCCTACCCTTTGACGCACGTCGTCATATCCCCGCAATAAGTGTTGGATATTCTCTTCGGACAGAAGGGGTCTTATAGCGAAGCCTTTGTCTTCAATTTCTCGAGTAATGTCTTGAGGAAACAAACGTGTTTTGTTTTTGAGGTTAGGACTCATTAAAAATAGCGCAAATTGCACGGATGACACAGAAGCAAGGCTCAGGGTTACATTCCTTCTTATCTTTAATGTATGCATTATCCTGTGACCGATAAACAAAGTGCCCTGAATGTGGCCGATGTGGTTGCCAATCCGCAGTTTTTGTTAACCAAACCCTACACAAAATCGTGTGAAAGGTGGTTTAAAGAAAACTATCCGGGATATGAGGCTTTTCTAACGTCATCTTGTACGAGAGCTTTAGAAATGGCGGCCCTTTCCATGGACATACAATCAGGAGATGAAATCATTGTAAGCCCTTTTAACTACGTAGGTGTGGCCAATGCCTTTGCCATGTTTGGTGCTAAGTTGGTGTTTGTAGACATCGAGCCAAACACTATGAATATCCACTTGGAGGCTGCTCGACAAGCCATCACGCCCAAGACCAAGGCAATTATTGCGATGCATTACGGAAGTGTAGCCTGTGACCTAGACGGGTTCAGGTTACTTTGTGATGAAAACGAAATTTTTTTAGTCGAAGATGCTGCGCACTGTATTGGTGCCAAACATCAGGACAAACCTATTGGTCTCTGGGGTGATTTTTCCGCGATAAGCTTTGACGCCCAAAAAAATATCTCTTGCGGAGAAGGCGGAGTACTTTTAGTTAAACAAAAACATCATTCTGTTGTCGAAAAAGTCTATGAAAACGGAACGGACAAACGAGCCTTTGATCGGGGAGATATTCCATTTTACTCTTGGCAATGCATTGGGTCAAAATTTGCGATAAGCGAATATGATGCCGCCGTTCTTCTCCCTCTTTTACAGCGAGTCACCGAGATTACCCATGACCGCCGAGAAGCATGGAACAAGCTGTTTGCCGCCGTCAAAAATCATGATATTTTATCTACGTTTTTGCCTAAACACCTCAAAGATTTAAACCACAATGGCCATATTTTTTGGCTTTGTGCAGAATCTACAGAGGTCGCTCAATATTGGGTAGATTGGTTTAAAAAATATGATGTCCAAGCAAGTTTTCATTACCCTTCACTTGACAATAGCCCATTTTTTTGTGGTGATGGGAACACTACGAAAACCAATTCAATTGAGCTGAGCGGCAGGCTGTTTCGACTTCCACTAACAAGTCCGACAGAAACGATCCGAGAGCTGTTAGCGGTTAGTAATGCTTAACCTCTTTGAGTATCTGCTTCGTTGCCTCAAGTATTCTATGCAAAACATCCATCGTGTAGCCTGCGCTCCCTGTGGTATACTTTCCAATGTTTGCAGGAGTAAATGACTTTTGGGCAAGGTGAATGTGATGTTGTCGAAAGCGAATAATTTGACCAGCTAACTCTTCTATATATTTCTGTTGTTCCATGGGCAACTCATCCAACCTATAGAGCAAGGCTTTTTGGTTTCGTGCGGAGTAAAAAACCTCTCTGTAGGGTTTGGGAAAGAATTTAATGCCCTCTAAAACAAATTTCTCATAGTGGCTCGAGAATGAGGACAACCCAAAAAGAAGTTCGTCAAAAATCATTAGCGGTATCTGTCCTCCTCCCGGGCCTATGTAAAGTTCACCACCAATTTCTATTGGGTCAAAAAAGGGTCGAAGTTCTTGGCTAAATACCTGAGGTCTGATGTTTGCCATTGAAGTCAAACTTTTCTTTAGTCCTTTTTCAAGACAGGAATAAGCATGGTTTATGTTTAGGTTTCCATGGGAATCAACACCATCAAATACCACCTTATCCATTGGAGGGAATACGGATAAAAAGTAGAATAGGGATTGAGTCAAAAGAGTTGTTGCCAAAAAAACGCTACGGGATAATTCCACTTCGTCATCCCATGAAGTAAAGGTTCTTATTCTATGATTTTGGGGGTTCCACAATCCATAATGAAAAGAAGACTCTCTCGGCGGAAGATCCGTGGTCTCTCCCAACTTAATGAATATTGTCTGATGTTCTTTGGATAGACAAGAAGTCTCTTGGGAGTGAAACCGAATACTCGACATCAACATGCCAAGATCTCGCTGGCACGCAATCAAGGAATTGGTTGACCAAGAGAAATCTAAGCTATTCATTGACTCATCAAAAACCTGTATAATATCATCTACTCTACCTGATGTATTGAGATCGGGAAGCTGTTGAAAAAAGCTATCCAATCCTAACGGGTCAAGAGTAGCAATCTTTGAGTAATTTTCAGTGTAGCTTAACAACTTCAACATAGCATGATGCCATTGGACTTATTTGATTTTAGTAAAACACAAATTTTCGATACCAATTCGGAGATAAAGTTACACCCAAAAAACACTTTTGACCATATTATGCATTCTCAGGCGATTGTAGAAGAATTGCTCGCCCAAGGCATTAATAAAGCTGGGCTTGTTTCTGGTGGGGGGTTGCATAACCTTATTGCAGAGAGGGTTCTCTTGTCATTAGAGATGGACGTAGTTTGGGTTCCACTTAGAATGGTACAACAAAATCAACTCAATAATATTGCTAAACTCACCAAACTACAGGCCCTAATAGTGTGGAATAAGGTCCTGTTGTATTCCTGTGTCAACCAAGTAAACCTTCCCGTTATAGACATTTCAAATCACAATGAATTCACAAATGAAGAAGTCCATTTTTATGAAAAGGCAGAATATAAAAAGAGCAGTAATATAATCTTCTTATCTAGTGGGTCTACAGGAAATCCTTTACCCAAAAAGCATAGCACAGTAAGATTTGAGGAAAATGTATTGGCTGCCTCGGAGCATTATCAATTTGAGGGCGATTTTCATGTTTTAAGCTTATTGGATGAGAGTTATGCATTTGAGCGATGTTACCAAACCCTTTTTTTTCATGAAGGCTTCGCCTTCACTTATGCTGACAGATCCAAATCAATCCAACAAAACCTCATAGAAAGCCAGGCCAACCTTTTTACTATTACGCCATCCTTATTACATCAATTAGTGTTAGACTTAGAGTCGTCAAAACACATTCATGAATGTATCGCCATTTGCTCAGGTGCAGCCCTAGACACGGCCTTACAAAGGCGCGCAGAAGCATGTGGCATTGAGGTGCTCACAATGTATGGAGCATCAGATTGTCTAATGATTTCTGGGAATACACAGCATAATAAGTGCAACGGAAGTGTGGGTCAGCTTATTGAAGAAGACCATGTTAGGCTTCAAGAGGGCAAGGTAGAATACAAAAGAAAGGATGCCTCTGGTCTGATGTGGTACGCTTTAGAAGACTTGGGCACTTTGGACAAGAATGGATTTTTGCACCTCCACGGCCGCGTTTCTGAAACGATAAAAACAGCCGAAGGCCTTTTTGTACATCTTGACAGCTTAGAAAAGCACTTAGGAAATATAGTACGCGGTTGCCAGTGCATCATCTATCCTAACCCACAAAAAGGTCTCGACCTAGTGTGCATTGCTGGTTCTGGAAACATATCTGTTGATAAGGGGGCGCTAATCGCATGGAACAACGAACATGAACGGCACGAAAAGTTGACCAGGCTTGCTCAAATAACAAGAGCAGACTTCAATACCTTTATCAAAAACCACAATAAATTGAATCGCCGCAAGTTATTTGCTGATTTAGAAGAACAAATGAGACCACTTTATGAAAAGTGACGAAATACTTCAAACGCTCATAAAGCACTTTAACAAGGAGGTTACCCTTGATTCATCAATTGGGTTTTGCATAGAATGGCACTCCATGAACGCCCTACTCTTTGCGCTTTATATTGAGAAAGAGTTTAATGTACGTTTAAATGTTCAGCTGTTTCGACCAGAAACTACTATTAGGGAACTTATCTCCGCAATTCAGCAAAAAGTATCTTCGTGAAAGGTCTCTCCATTATTGTTCCTTTATACAAGTCTAAAAAACATCTGCTTCTACACCAGTCCACAATAAGCCGAGTTTGTGAAGAGCGTTGTGAAATAGTGTTTGTTGATGATTGCAGCCCAGAGGAAGAGCATCGTTGGCTTCAGTCTCTTTTAGACACAGAAGACAATATTAAGATAATACGTCTCGAAAAGAATATCGGTCAACACAAGGCTACAGCTCTGGGCATTTCACAGGCACGGTTTCCACAAATTTTAACTGTTGATGCCGATATGCTCGGTGGTTTACCCAACCTTGTTTCCATGATACATGATCTCGATCTATCCACCGATGAGCTGGTTTACTTTATCCCGAAGAGAACAAGAAGTGTTATCCGAACATTGTTAAGCAATATGCTCGCTAGAACTATTCGACTCCGCCATCCAGCATTCCAACAGATGGCATCCCTCCGACTATTTTCCAAATCAATCTTGGACTTTTCAAATGAGTCTATGCCCTGTGGGATTTTGGATTTTGCTCTTCTAAAGACAAAGAAAATTATTCGATTTAGCCCTTGCGATATCGATCTGGACACATCAAAAACATCCTATTCTGTAGCCAAGCAAGTTGGCTTAACCTTTAAGATTTTTAGCTATGTCTTTTTTTGCCGATGAGTTAGCCAATATTAGCTTTATTCCGCTTCAAGCAAAACACCTTGAATTGGTACGTCAATGGAGAAATTCAAGTATGGTTAACCACCATATGATAAACCAAGAACACATTACCAAAGAGCAACAACAGCAATGGTATCAATCACGCAATTCCACACGAGAAGCATACTTTATCGCTCAGTATTTAGGTGATAACATCGGCATGTTCTATTGGACTGATGTTAGTCAAGAGGCATCATCTATTCAGACACACGGATTTATCGGCGAGACCCAATGGCATAAGACCCCTGTATCAAGCCTTGCTATAATAGCCTTTTATAAGCTTTGCTTTCAACAATTTGATATGGTCTGGGGTAGAATACTTAAAACAAATAAAAACTTCTTGTCGCTGCAAGAAACGCTTTCAGCATCATGTACAGACCAGGGCAACTACATGTTCTGTGAATTGGACAAGAGCACTTTTTACAGTAGCTCGCTCGCTAAGCTGTTATGACGAATGATGACATGGTCTTTTGAAGTATTCATTCATTGCTCATTATTTTAAGTTGAACAATTTGCACGAAGTATTATAAATACACCCCAAAACACCCATGTCCTATATGCCTATTATTGACTTCAGTAGTGTGTATGTTCAATCAAATCCCGAGTATAAAAAAGTACTTCAATACATCCACAAGAAGACTAATTGCTTTGTGTACGACAGATCCATATGGTGGTCAGATTTTCCCAAGCCGGCAAATGATGGATATTCCAATCCCGATAAGTTTGACCACTTTATGAATAATGCCATAACCTTCAAACACTTTATCAGTAACGATCTTGTGGGCGGAATGAATATTGTAGACGCAACCTTGCCCAAAAACGTTAAGATTTTACTTCAAAAATTGTATTGTAGCCAATTCTATAAACGTTGAATTTACGGGCAACTCAATTCGAAGAGTTCAACGTCAATTTCCGGGCCAGCAATAACTACTCTGTTCCCTTCTAATTGTTTGATTGTTAGCGCCTCTTTGTGGAATAGCGGCCATGAAAGCTGATTGGGTGCAGCAGTAAAATTCCCGCTACCGTCATTCATCCAAAAGTTTGACTTGAGCGACAAGTAATCCCCGCGCTCCATTTCATTTCTTCTGCGATTGCCCACCACCATTACATCAAGATCACCATCCCTATCAACATCTATGGCTTGAAAGTCTCTTATTGGAGCCCATTGAGCTTCCCAGGCCATTGAATCCACTTGATAAATACCGTTGCCCTGATTTTTGACAACTAAAGAAGCTAAGCACGTGACTTCCTCCTTCCAATCAATGCTATCTGAACTTGAAAAATTAAACATCGTGGGAAAAGGCGCTTGAGCAAAATCTAAATGATAGGCATACCGATCATTTAAACCATTAATACGCGAAGAAAGAACCGTCAAATTCTTGGTGAGATATTCTGTTTTGTCTACACTATAGGTTGTCAACAACTCCTTGAAACCGTTCTGATCAAAATCATCCCAATAATATCGTATTGGGTTTTCAGGACTTGCGCTCCAGCGGGTGTTTAATCCTAAATTTCCGAGAAGAATATCTTCATCACCATCAGAATCTATATCCAAGAACTCCATGGTTTCCCAAAAACCCCGTAAACTATCCAAAGCACCTAAACTGGCTCGCTCAAATCCCGACATTGTTCTAAGCCATAGCTGCAAAACATTGAGCTCGCCAATTAACCAAAGATCCTCAATGCCATCCTGATTGCCATCAAACCAACGCGCTTCTGAAATCATGCCTAACATTCCATTATTGGGAAGTAATGAGGACGATACATCAAAAACACTGTCTTTTGAAATATGGATTAGGCGGCTTTCGGGGCTTGAAGGATAATCTCTTCCGTTGTGTCTACCTCCTATAAATATTTCCCAAATATCCAGTTCCTCGGACCAATATGCCGCCCCAGCCGTCGATGCCGGAAGGCCATCGATTAATCCTAAGTCTATCTCTTGAAAACCACCTTTTGTATTGTGTAACAGTGCAGGATGAGCGGGCTCACCCTTAAACAACCCATTATAGGCTATGAGTAAGATGTCCAGTTGTTCATCGTGATCTAGATCAAACAAAAGAACCTCCCCATCAATTACTTCATCGTTGGTGTAAGGCGTAATGTTTTCTACATCACTATACATCATGGCCTCATTTCCATAATAGATTTGAGCGGGCGTATTGTGTCTTCTACCAATCACTAAATCTATGTACCCATCATTATTGATATCACCCGTAGCTATTGCAGGAAACTCGTTAGCCATATCCTTTGGAAGCAACGGATCTAAGTATGTTTCATTAGTCATTGGCAGATCAACATCCTTGTTAAAGGACGTTTCCAAGATTTCTATACGCATAAAGTTCGTGTCAATCCCATCATTATTTACAAAAGATGAATTAGATGCCGATTGAGATAGTAAATGCCTTTTATTAATTGGCAGGTCATAGAATACATCCAACGTTTGGTCCTGCCACAGTATTCGAACAGAGTCGATTCTGCTAGCTTTGCCTAGCCCTACGTGAAGCAATGCCTCAGAGGTAGAACCCATGCCGCGTATTGGACTTAACTCCCTTAGATATTGTCCTTGTTTTGTATAAACTTCTATCTGGGCGTAGTATGCTAATCGTCCATTAGAATTGTATGGTATTATCTGAGCCCAGTTATTGGAAGATCCTACATTGCGCATAAGACCCAACTGTCCATCAGCATCTCTCGTTGCATAATCAAGGTGACCATCTTGATTAAAGTCGGCTGTAATAAGCCCAAAGGAATGCGTTGGTTTACAATTGCACTGCGATTCGGATAAATCATTAAATGTAAGTGCAAAAGGATCTTGCTGTAAATAACTATTATAATGTTTAGAAGACTCTACCATAGCATTTACTATACTATCTCTTTGGGGAGTAGACATACCCGATAGATCATCTGTTAATCGAGGATAAT
>DLYY01000113.1 GCA_003447535.1 Bacteroidota bacterium
CGTCAGTTAAAGCAGAAGCTAGCGAAGACAGATGATGAGCAAGACTGGGATAAGTATGATGTACCGCCTAAAATGCGGTGAAGGATTGAGTAATCCAGTGATTATAAAGCGCGTCTCTGAGTGCTAGACTAATCAAAAAAATCCACAACATAATTTTCCAACAGGTAGGCTTTTGTACTAGTTTTTTTGCTCTCAATTTTTTCACCAATTTTATACATCGAATCCATTATCGACATTTGGATTCCACCTTACCTATCTGCAACTAGCCATTTGCATGACTTTATTCCGTTCTAAATGCGAAGTTACTTCTAGTTAATCGCGACTCGCCTGACCATCTGTAAGCCACAAGCTTTCCATTCTTAGCAACTGAATAGTCTAGACAAGCAATATTTGCCGTAAGAGGTTCTGGATCACCGCTCAACCAATAGTGCCCAATAAAGCAGGGTTTATCCGACGCGTCATATTTGGGAACACCTTGCGGCATGGGTAAGTTTGCAGAATCACCGAGCTCAATTCCAAAAGGCAAAGCAATATCACCGAGGGCGGTTGCCTCGCTCTTCCACCATTGAACACGAATCCATTCTCGTACGTTTCCATCTTTATCAGTGAAATTAACACCAATAGGTAAAGGAATTTCGTGTCCTTTGAGCAAGGTCTCGACGGCTTTGAACTCCGGGGTACCCTCAGTCGATGCGCGTACTAATAGGTCAGGGGTCATTTTCGAACCTTCACGTACCCTGAGAAACTCGATGGCACCATAGTCCCAACAAGCATGCACCACTCGCAAGCCATCCAATTCCAACCACATCGGTAATTCGTAAAAGAAATCGAGCACTTCATTTTTCGCTTCGAAGTCTTCATCAAATTCGTTCAAAAATGCTTTGTGTTGTTTTCTATTCTTCTCCGTGTGCGGCCTCAAGAAAAGCCCGTTAACTTCTGTATGGTACGCCAGAGCATTGAATTCATGGTTACCCATCACAGCGAGGGCGTGACCGTTTTGCACCATTGGCATAACGATCGTCAGTAATTGCTTGTGCTGGGCTAAGTGTTCCCCACGATCAATAAAATCGCCGAGGAAGATGACTTTCCTAGCAGGATGACAGTAGCCAGAACCCGAATGCTGATAACCCAAATGCTCTAGTAGTTCTACCAAAGCGCCTGCATGGCCGTGTATATCACCTATAAGATCGTACATCCAATTTCCGTTTTAATTTTCTCTACCGCAAGCGCCCGACTCGACTTGGAGTGTGTTCCGCTCAATATGATCCCGATCAAAAAAATGTTGTTTGAATCGTAAAAAGGGAACGATAGAGCGAGTTTTGCACAAAAAATCCTTCAGGCATCCTGATGTTGCAGTACAAACTCAAGGAGAGCAGACTGCCGAGTGCACTTCGATGCAGGGTAACACGATTTGATTAGGAGGTTTAGATGGCTGTAATGGAACCGAAACACAATTTGATATTAATACTACTGTGTAAGCTCACGGGCAAAGAGACTGCAACAGAAATATATGACAAGACAAGATTCGCTTGGAGAACAAAACTGAAGAGAGCTCAAGCCGTTGATTATGTCATTGCGCATGATTCAGATGCAAACCGTTTGCCAACTGGTTATGTTTTAACCGCTTTCTACATTCACGCCAATTAGGCACATGACACTCAACGTGTTTCCAGTATTTACTCGAATGATTATGTTCCAACATGCGGCACAGTTATTGAGACCTCTACTAAATAAGCTCTAGTTCTTTTTCGAAGGCTTTCTTAAAAGCGTTGAAGCCCCACTCATAGCTTTCCATTTCTCCTGTTTCGAGCCAAGCTAGTCGCCCATGAACGACTTGCGATCTAACTTGGTAAACGTCTTAAAGCTAGCGAGTATTCCTTCGCGCTCCTCTCTGGATTCAGAGATCATATAGGCAAGACGGTCTCCCAATGTTGAGGTAACGTTTGCTGACCCTCCTTTGCTTCCCAGCAAGGCGTCCCAGGCGATGCCAAGAAATAAGAATGCTTTCACTGGGTCTCTAGGGCGTAGGCGACCTGAGTCAAAACACCATTGGGCCGCGTTGATCAAGTCGATATAGTTTTCATAGTGATGAAGTATGCTTGGGAAGACGAATAGAATTTAATCTAACAAAAGGAACTTGTCTTATGTCTGAAGAACAAAATGTGAGAATAGTCGGCGTTAGCATCCCCTTTTGGGACAAGGTTTGGTTAATGGTCGGCTTCGCTTTAGCTTCCATACCAGCTATGGTAATGCTCGGCGTGATAGGCGCCTTTATCGCCGCTACATTCGGCGCATTCAAGTAATAGGTCTTTAATCTAAGGATGGGAAAAAAGCTATGGCAAATAGTAAGAGACATCGAGGAAAGTTTGATCCGTCTCATGAAGCCCCCTACGAGCTATCAAGAGGAAGGGTCGAGAACTTCCTAAAATGCAAAGCTTGTTTTTGGCTTGAGCAGATTCATAAAGTTAAACCACCTGAAATTCCTAGCTTCACAATCAATACAACGACAGACATTCTTCTTAAAAGAGATGCTGATGCTGTTCGAGGAAAGTCTACCCTTCCCCTTTGGGAACAAGCTGGCTTAGGTCATATGATTCCTTGGGAATATGAGCATCTCGAGAACTGGGCTAACTCTCTTCACTATGGATTGAACGAGACTTACTTCAACACTGTTCATGATGAGACGAATATTAAATTCGGCGGAGGCTTGGATGATGTTTTTCTGAAC
>DLYY01000183.1:0-10606 GCA_003447535.1 Bacteroidota bacterium
GATCGGAAAACAGAAAGCACTGATTCCTTACAAGACCGACTTGCCCGGTATGACTATGAGATAAGTCAAGAAACGTCTTTTGATTATGCCCTTGTGAATGATGATTTAGACCAGGTGTCACGCGCTCTGTTTACGCTAATCGACAAACATTTTACTCGCTAAAGAAATCTTGAAAGGCCCTCTCCCTTTAAATCATTGACAATTTGTCGAAATTCCTGCTCGCGACCAATTTCTGATACAACTAGAGCATCTTCTGTATCAATAATAAGTAACTTTTTTAGTCCATTGAGAATGACAATCTTACCCTTCTTTGTTTGCACGACTAGGTTATCACGGCTATCATACATTTTCACCAAATCACCCAATACTACATTCCCCATATAATCCTGTTCTGATAGGGCATACAATGATTTCCAAGTTCCTACATCACTCCATCCAAATGCACTTGGAATCACGCGAACATTACCTACTTTTTCCATTATACCGTAGTCAATGGAAATATTTGCGCATTGAGCATAGATTTGACGTAGCACACCGTAATTGATGGCATAGGTATTTACGTTGAGCCAAGACTGGGTTTCCTTGAAAAAAGCATGGTGGATTTCAGATAAGTGGGATGAAAATGCGGCCTTTATGTCCTTAGCCTTCCATAAAAAGAGCCCTGAATTCCATAAAAACTCACCGGTAGACAAAAAACGCTTTGCTGTTTCTTCATCAGGCTTCTCTGTAAACGCTCGAACATCAAATATACTCCGGTTTAAGTGTACTTCTTGATCAGCACTATCATATTGGATATACCCATACCCTGTATTTGGATTTTGAGGCTGAATACCTAAAGTAATCAGATCATCGGCTTGCTCTAAATGATTGATACCGCTTTGAATGGCCGTTTCAAAAGACTTACTATCCGCAACCCAGTGATCTGATGGAGCGACAACAATACGAGCCTCAGGGTCTTTTGCATAGATAACAGCCGAAGCGAAAGCCACACAGGGTGCGGTGTTGCGCCGAACGGGCTCCAATAAAATATTTCCGTCGGTAATCATGGGGCAAACCGCTTTAACCTGTTGGAGATAGTCAGAATGTGTTACAATGAGAATGTTTTCTGGAATAGTAATCGATAAAAATCGTTCTACCGTAGTGGCTAGCATAGACTGCCCTGAGTCCAAAACATCTAAAAACTGTTTTGGTCGTTTTTGACGACTCATGGGCCAAAATCGACTACCTAGGCCGCCTGCCATAATTACAATGTAAGGTTGATTTGCCATATGTCTTTCTGTTTCTAGGATTGTTCAAAATCCCGTTTTGTTCCTTTTGAATAGGGACTAACGCATCTTTTGACCTAGATATTTGTTAAATTAATAAAGTATTGAGCATGTCTATGCAAAATAAAATGGATAATACATCTATTGAGGCAAAGGTAAACACTGATTCCTCTCTTGAGTTAACCGAGTTGCTAGCTCGTTTCGGCCTTGAGGGATTTCGGCCGCTTCAAAAGGAGGCAATTACTGCTGTACTAAAAGGCAAGGATTCTCTTGTGCTTATGCCAACTGGTGGCGGTAAATCCCTTTGCTATCAATTACCTTCGTTAGCCCTTGACGGCTGTACTGTCGTTGTGTCTCCCCTTATTGCACTCATGAAAGACCAGGCCGATAGTGTGAATAAAAAGCTAGAGCGGGAGCACTATGCCCATGTCCTTAACTCAAGTATCGCTGCCGGAAAGCAAACTGAGATCAAGGCTAAAGTCCACGATGGTGAAACGAAACTCATCTATGTATCGCCTGAATGGCTCAGCGTTGAAGGAAATCAAGCCTTTCTTGATTCCATTGATGTCCCTTTGATTGCCATTGATGAAGCCCATTGTGTCTCGGAATGGGGTCATGACTTTCGTCCAGAATACCGAAACATTAGAAAGTATCTTAGCGGCTTAAGCAACGAACCGACCATTGTTTGCCTTACCGCTACGGCTACTCCCTTTGTTCAACAAGATATCATTGATAACCTCAAACTTCAGGATGTCAATATCTTTAAAGCCTCCTTTAACCGGCCGAACCTCTCCTACTTTATTCAACCCAAACTTCCTCAGGCAGCCCTGCATCAAGCTATCGCCAAAGAAGTATTACAGTACCCTCAAGAAACGGGAATCATCTACTGTATGTATAGAAAAACTACCGAGGAGGTTGCGGAGATGTTGCAAAACAATGGGATTAAAGCCATGGCTTATCACGGTGGCCTGCCGACCAAGGAACGGATAGAAGTACAAAATGCTTTTACCTCGGGCAAGGTTCATGTTGTTGCAGCTACAATTGCCTTTGGCATGGGCATTGACAAAGCCGATGTGCGGTTTGTGATCCATCATGATCTTCCAAAAAGTATCGAAAACTACTATCAAGAAACGGGTCGTGCAGGTCGAGATGGAAAGCCATCTCGGTGCCTTGGTTATTATAGCGAAAAGGATGTGAAATCCTATGCGCGCCGATTTAAAGACCTCAATGAAGGAGAGCGTCAACGGGCAAGCCAGCTACTGGAAAGCATGCATGATTTTGTGCTATCAGGAACCTGCAGAAGGGTCTTTGTATTGAGGTATTTCGGTGAAAAAGTTGAGCATAACTCCTGTTTGGAGAACAATACTTGTGATAACTGTACCACAAAGCATGAAACAACGGACTTGCAGGAATTGGCTAAGCAAGTCATAGAGTGGATGAATAAGAACACACCCAAAGGTGCTTCAAAGAAAATGATTCAAACCCTTTTATTGGGACGCACAACACCAGCAATAACTACCGCAAAATTTGAAGAGTCCTCCATTTTTGGAATTGGGAAAACGCTTCGACCCAATAGCATTCGAGAACTCATTGAGATGGCTCTAAATGAGGGTGTTTTGCAGCGAGACCCGAATAATCCACTAAATGTACTTCCCGGAAAATGGTCTAACGAAAGTCTTTCCCCATCCAGTTTTTCGGTCTCCTTAGAACAACGTGTTGATCGCCCAAAAGCTAGCGACGAAGCAACTTTCCACCAAGAGCTCTATGACTTGCTAAAAGTTTCTTGTAAGCGCAAGGCTGAGTCCCTTAACATTCCTGGTTTCTTGGTATTTTCTGATGCTGCATTAAAGGAAACTGCAACCTATTTACCTACGACTCCTGAGAACTTTCTGGCTGTGCAAGGAGTAAGTGATCGAAAGATCCGAAAGTTTGGCCAGTCCGTACTTCCTATTGTACAACAATTTATCAAAGACAACAACCTTGAAGCGAACCTTTCGATGCAAACCAAGGGAGTCATGAAAAAGTCAGCGCAAAAGGTGAAGCTGATTGAAATGATTGATAAAAAAATGACCTTCGATGCACTGGAAGGATTTTTGGGTGGGGATCAAGATCATGTGATTAATGAGTTAGAGACCATTGTTATGGCAGGAACAAAACTTAATGTAGAATATCTTTTTTCAGAGGAAGTTGATGAAGAACTCTATGATGAAATGTGGGACTTTTATAGGGACTTAGAAGAGGACCAACTAGGGCCATTAGAAGAAGAATTCGATGAAGAAGAAATTCCTGAGTATACTTTACGCCTTGTTCGTCTTCAATTTCGGGCGATGTACGGCTTATAAAACATTATGGAACACTATTCCATTGATCTTCCAATTTTTGAGGGTCCATTTGACCTTCTCTTGTTTTTTATCAAACGGGATGAAATTGATATACACGATATTCCCATTGCGAAGATTACGGAGGATTTTTTAACCTACATCGAAAAGGCTAAGCGGCTTGATATAAGTTTAGCTAGTGACTTTATCGTTATGGCGGCGAGTCTAATTCGCATTAAGTCAAAAACCCTCCTCCCGCGCTACAATCAGGAAATAGAAGATGGAGGTGAAGATCCCAGACAAAGCCTAGCCCATCAACTTCTTGTTTATCAGCAATACAAGGAGGCCAGTGAATGGTTAAAAGAGTTAGCGGATACAAGGGCGTTGTATGCACGCCGGGGTCAGAATCCTGAGGAAGGGCGTCTGCTTGCCGAAGCCTTACAAAGAGAGGCTATTCCTCTAGAAAGCCCATCACTTAACGCCTTACACCGAGCTTATGTGCGACTGTTGCAACAACAGAAATATCGCAATGCTCCAAAGCATGAGGTGAAGGAAGCCGCCTTCACCTTAAAGGAAAAGAAGCAATGGGTAAGGCAATGGCTGTCAAACAAGGGAAAGGCCATAGAAATTGAGGAAATTTTATCGCAAGCAGCTTCGCGTTTAGAACTAGTCTATAATTTTCTTGGCCTCCTTGAACTCATACAAGAACAACATATCACTATTTTAGCATCACCAGAATCCAACACCTACCTTGTATCTATAAAACCAAATGATGCTTCCGACGCTTGATGAATTCAAACAGGCCCAACAACGAATCGCTGCACTGCTTTCAGAAACGCCTTTGGAGCGCAGCACTCGACTGTCCAATCACTTTAAAGCCGATATCTATTTAAAAAGAGAGGACCTTCAACAGGTGCGATCCTACAAAATTAGAGGGGCATACAACAAAATCCTTACTCTCTCTCGACATGAGGACGTTGAACGCATTATCTGCGCCAGCGCTGGAAACCACGCCCAAGGTGTTGCCTTAAGCTGTTCATCGTTAAATATTAAAGGGCTTATTATCATGCCCAAGACAACCCCTCAACAAAAAATCTCTAAGGTTGAGAGTTTTGGTGGCGTGTGGATTGAAATCCAACTACATGGAGAAACCTATGACGAAGCGTATCGTTTTGCGCTGAGTCTTGCCGAACAGGACGGCATTCCTTTTGTCCATCCATTTAACGACCGTGATGTGATCCTGGGACAAGGGACTATGGGCCTTGAAATTCTCGAGCAATTAGGAAAAAAACCAGATATCGTTTCAATTTGTGTTGGGGGGGGTGGCTTATTGTCAGGAGTAGGGTCCGTAATGGCTCAAGCAGCTCCTGATGCCCAGCTCTTCGGCGTTGAACCTGCGGAAGCAGCCAGCATGAGTGAGGCTATAAAACAAAACAAGGTGGTTACGCTAGACTCAATTAGCAAATTTGTAGATGGTGCCTCCGTGGCTACCATTGGCGAAACCAACTTTGAGATTTGTCGACAACTCAACCTTCAAATGCTTACGGCGTCGGAAGGAGCGATATGTTCTGCCCTTATCGAAATGTATAACGAAGATGGCATTATTGCAGAACCCGCAGGAATTTTGGCGGTTGCTGGATTATATCAAATGAATATTGACCTAACGGGTAAGACTGTGGTGTGCATTGTAAGCGGCGGCAACAATGATATCTATCGTATCCAAGAAATCATCGAACGGGCAAAGCTCTACGAGGGCACAAAATTCTATATACGCGTCCAAGTTCCTCAAATCTCAGGAAGCTTTACCTCTATCCTATCCATCATCGAAAAAGAACACGAAGGACTTGTATCCTTTAGTCGTTACAGCAATGCCAAGGCTATTAATGGTTATTCAAGTGCTTTGTTTGGGGTAGAAGTAAAAGATAAATCCGTTGGGCAGGCTATAAAGAATCGTTTAGAAGAAATTGGAATTTCATTCCGTATAAGTGAGGAGTCTCCAGTAATTAACGAGCTATAATCGGGAGTGATGCGTGAGACGGACAGCATAATGAAGGTGTAGTAAACACATAACAAGCCCCATAGCAACCAACTGATGAAGGCTTCCATAAAGCAGAGGTATGGATCCCACAGCATAAACCAAAGTAAGCACACCTAGACCGTATTGAATCCCTAAGAATATACTCAAGGCTTTCACCGAAGGGCTATGGTCCTTTATATAACGCTTGGCCAAGTATAGAAGCACAATAACAAGTAGAACTGCCGTTGAGCGATGCGCCGCTTGGACCCAAGCTTTCACCGCGACATTGGCTTCATAATTTGTCCAATTCGCAGCATCATAAGAGAAAAGCTGAAGAAATCCCTTGATATCTAGCACTAAAGGCCACACATTGTGAACCAGCCCCGCACGCATACCTGCCATAAATCCACCCAAAACGATTTGCGTCAACAACAGTCCTCCGCTTAGATAAAAGGCCTTGTCGTCCGTTATACGCCCGAAGTTTTTGGGTTGACTTCCGTAATGTGCATGGAGATAGGTGTTGTAGAGAATACCAAGCAAAACGGTTGCTAGTGAAAGATGATAGACTAATTTGTAGGCACTAACCCATGTTCTTGTGTCGTCATTAAGTCCACTTTCTACCATGATCCATCCCATGGTGGCCTGAGCTGCCGCCAAGAGAATGACCCATCCCAATCGCCTACTAAGCCATCCAGGAATCCACCCTTTTATCAAAAACCACACAAAGGGAATGACAAAGACCAAGCCCATACATCTTGCCCAAAGACGGTGAAAATATTCCCAGAAATAAATCCATTTAAATTCTTCGAGGCTCATGGTCGCATGGAGCACCTCGTGCTGTCGGCTTGCCGCCACCTTATAAGCCTTGAACGCATCATCCCACTGAGCAGCATTAAGCGGGGGCAAGATTCCTGAAACCACTTCCCACTCTGTTATACTTAATCCGCTATCCGTAAGCCGTGTTACGCCGCCTATAAAGATTTGCCCTAAGACCATAACTAGCCCGAGTAGCAACCAAATGCGCACTGGTTTTTGAATCGATGGGGAAAAGGACGATGAGTATTTCATGCTTTGTATAACCGTACAAAGATGGTGCATCCCTTATAATTATTATTATTCTAACGTCATAAGAAAGTACCGATGAGGAGAATTTTACAGTAGAAAAAAATCTCGTATTGAGGTTCCGCCAATCCTGCGTTTTAGGACTCCCTTAACTCGTCAAGCAGGCGGAACAATATGGGTGTCCTCTCGGTAACAATGATTGCCTCCGCTCGGTAAGAAGGGCGGTATTCTATGGCTTTTCCTTTGGAAGTGGTTAAGCCATTTTTTAAGCTTATCTCAACCCGTTGATGCATTTTATCTTCCTCAAGAGTAGGGCGTATAGCGGTAACCGATCCCTCAAGCTTGCCATATTCGCGCAGACTAAACCCTTCGATTATTACTTGTACCTCCTGTCCGATTCGGACCTCATCAATAGAAGAGACAGGTATAAAGGCATAAACCTGGGCTGAGGCTCCATCTTGTAGGATTTCACCAATGGCCTGGTCTTTGGACAGCGCCGAACCCATCAAATCCTCATTACTTAGAGTTAGTAAACCCGATGTTTTGGCAGAAATTAAATAGCGTTCTTTCCAGGCATTGATGGCTACACGGAGGTTTTCACTAGCCAATAATTCTTCTGTTTTATCTTCTGCCTTTGTCGTAATATCATTAACCTCTAAGTCCGTGATTTCTCTGCGCAGTCCCTCAATTAGCGCTTTGTTATCCTCTAGGCTTCTCGAGAATCGAGCACAAGTCTCCCGCTTTTCCTTTACTTGAATACGATAGGTCTCGACTTCTCGATCAGAAACAAGGCCTCCGGCCAAACGCTCTTCCCAATCAGCTAATTGATCATTAAGGCTTTCCAGCACATCGTAACATAGGCTTTGCTGACGCTTGATCTGTCGGCTAACCCCTTCCAAGGCTGAGATTTGTTCTTCTATGCCCTGCTTATGAAGAGCCATGCCGAGCGAATCTTGACCAAATGTTGCTAAATCAACCAGGCGCCGGAGCTTCATGTAGGCCTCGGATAATTGATCACTTCCTATAGAAAGTTGCTTGGGTAAAGGCAACCTATTGCCCAAAGAATCCGTTGTATTTAGCCATGTTTCTAATGCTATAACATCACTATACTCGGCCTCTGAGGCTAGGCGAAAAAGAAGATCCCCTTCATTGACGTAAGAGCCTTCCATGCAGTACACCTCATTGACTAGACCCGCATAGCTTACTACAATGGGGCTTGACGCTTCAGCAGCGGTAACATCTGCAGGAGCTTTGACTTTTTTGGGGACCTCCATAACTAAACTGACAAGAATGCTTGCCAAAAAAAGCACAAACAAACTGAATAAACCCCAACGATAAAACACAGAGGGCGGGCGACCTATAAACCGTACATAATCGTTTGACATCGGGCCCTAGTTATTGCACACCAATAGGTGCTGCCTCACCATCCTTGTTAAACTCAAAAAGAAGACTAAATCGAAGTGTATTGTCAAGAGGGTTTCTATTTGAAGAAGTCGGAATTAAGTATGCAAAATTCAAAGAGAATACTGAATACTTAACCCCTGCTCCGGCACTTAAGAACTTTCGGGCTCCCTTTGTTGGGTGCTCATAGAAATAACCCATACGCAGCGCAAACTGCTTGTTATACCAATACTCTACACCCGCACCAACGTAAAATTCTCTTAACTCTTCTTTAAATCCTCCTGGAGCATCTGCAAACGAGGAAAACATGCCTCCAACAACAGAGCGCTCACGATAATCAAACACCCCATCATTGTTAGCATCCACGGTATCGGGTGTTGGAACAAGAAGCTTATTTGCATCCACGTAAATACCTACACTATGAATGTCATCAATATGAAGGTCTGCACCGAAACCTATTCCCAGATTCGTTGGAATGAAATCTTTGTTTTCCGCATTTTGAGTATAGGTCATTTTACTACCAATATTGGTAATTGCAAGACCCATGTTAAAGTCCATCCCCTTTATCTTATCCAACTTGTAAGGCTTAGTCATAAAAACAGATACATCAGCCCCCGCAGCATGCCCAGGGCGAATATCAGGTCCACTGCTTACATTGCTACTAACCGATAAATTTGAATAGATATAGCGAAGTCCTACGCCCACACCTGTTTGAAATCCTCCCTTTTCGCCAAAGGCTCGCGCATAGTTTAAGTCCATAGCAAACTCCTTGGGTTGGCCTGTACCAAGAGAATTTCCCTGGTTGTCCGTAAACTGAATTTCTCCCAAAGAAAAATAGCGCATTGAAGAAGAAATGGTCTGCGCATTAGGTAGTCGATAGTATCCCACTAGATCCGCTAGATATACATCTCGAACAAGGTTTCGCAACCACGGAACAAAGGTCATAGATATGCCGTATTCACTTTCTATCAAGGCCATGCGAGCTGGGTTCGTGAATATTGCATTGGCATCCGCCCCCAAGGCTAGTCCAACATCACCCATGGCTCCCGATCGCGCATCTGGGTTTATTCGAAGAAAGGGAACTGCCGTAGTAATCGTGTTGGCATCAATAATGTCTTGATTATCGACATTTTGAGCAGAGAGCTGTCCTGTAAACAAACTCAATAGTAAAATAAATGCTGTATATCTCATGCTATTCGGTTAACGTAAAAGTACCAATTTCTCACAGGCTTCCGCCTTCCTTCCATCACTTCCAATGATTTGTAAACGATAAAGGTAGGTGCCCTTGGCTAACTCAGCTCCTGAAGCATCCCTACCATCCCAGGTAAGCTCCCCCGGAGCAACACGATATCCTTCAAGAGGACTTAGTGGATAAACAAGCGTTTGAACGCGTTCGCCATATGCATTAAAAATCTCAATCCTTGCCTCAAGAGCTGCTGCCTCACCCGGATTGTTAAACTCAAAGAGAAAAGAGGTTGAATTCATCACAGGGTTAGGGGCATTCAGCAAGTGCTCAATCGCCAATTGAGGTGCTGAGACTACGACAAACTCAGTGTAGCCCTCGCCACTATTATTGGAGACGTCCCAAGCTCGCACCCGAATACTGTGTCTTCCATCTTCTAGGTTGTTTAATGGGTAGTTAACTTCTCCCTGTGTAAAGGAATCCAAGGCAGATTTAAAAAAGTCATTCAAGACAAACTGAGCTTGTGTATTGTTGTCAAGCGTTCCTATAATATCGTGGCCAATTCCATTACCTACCGTATTTAAACCGCTTTCATCGCGCAGTTTGACATAGAGTGTTGGATTCGCGTCGGTAAGGCCACCAAACTGAAATGACGCGTCGTTCATAAAAACATCTACTTGAGGCCCTTCATTATCTATGATAGGATTTACCGAGGTTCCACCAATGATCACACTTTGGTCATGACCAGCAGCATCCATTATTCCTGTATTCGGACTAGCATAATAGCTTAGCTTTCCTTCGCCAATCGCATAATTAATATCCTTAGGTACAATAAACGAAAAGGTAAATTGTCCATTGTTCACCGAGGATTGACCCTTAAAAAGCAAACTCTGTTGCGCCTGATAGGTAAATATATCGGCATCAGGATCATTGGCCCGTGTAGAGAGATCAGATACCTTGTCAAAAACGCTCGGGATAGCAATCCCATTAAAGCTTGTCAAAAGCATATCGTTTTCATCACGGACTTCCGCTTGAATTGTTACCTCTGACAGCGCCTTTAAGGTATCATAACTGCCTGGTGGGTTTCCATTAATTGCTACCGTATGGATACTATACTTTGGAATGGCTAGCCGAGTACATGGGTCGCCAAGCAAGGTGAACTTCCTGTTGTTCGCATTTTGAGGAATGGCATTTTTCGCCAACCGAAGTGCCTCTCCAATCGTGGGTACACTTCCGCCAACAGGCAGTAAATTCTCGATATAACTATTATTAATAATTCGATTGCTGGAAGAAAAGACAAGCCTTGACGTGGTAACTAAGGCAATAGCACCCCCATTGGGATTGGTAATCAAAACCTCTC